>JBNRML010000143.1:0-22018 GCA_050309585.1 Lachnospiraceae bacterium | reverse complement strand
ATTTACTACAACAATACAGGCTCCTGTTGGGAATGCATAGAAATATGAAAATACAATTCCAATCAGAAAACACACTATGGATATTGCTCCGGAGCTTATTATTACTGACTTAAAATTCTTAAATACCTGCATTGAAGTCAGTGCCGGGAAAATAATAAGACTTGAAATCAGCATTGTTCCCATCATTCTCATACCCACAACTATAGTCACTGCAGTAAGTATTGAAATCATTGTCTGATACATACCTGTTCTTATTCCTGTTGCTTTGGCAAATTTCTCATCAAAGGTCATGGCAAAAATTCTGTTATAAAAAATAATGAAGATTGACAATACAACCACTGCAAGAATAATGCTAATCTTTACATCACTGTCACTCATTGCCAGAACACTACCAAACATATAGCTGTTTAAATCCATATTTGAACCGTTTGTATACGCATTTACAATTACACCTATTGCCACTGAGCTGCTGGAAATAATTGCAATTGCCGAATCACCCTTAAGTTTTCCATTTTCGCTTAAATGAAGTAAAAAGAATGCTGCAATCACCACCACCGGCATTGCAACTGTCAGTGGTGCCATATTCATTGCCATCGCTATGGAAAGTGCTCCAAATCCCACATGGGACAGTCCGTCGCCTATCATTGAAAATCTTTTAAGTACAAGTATGACACCTAAAAGAGCAGCACACAATGCAATAAGACTTCCAACCAGCATGGCCTTCTGCATAAACTGATATGAACACATTTTTATTAATTCATCTATCATTTTCACTTTGTTCCGCCTTTCATACAGTTTTATTATTATTCACTACATTTGGAATTGGCAGTGTTCTCTGACGAGACAAATATTCATCTTTTGTACCAAAAAAGTAATCATTCTCACTCATTTGAAGAATTTTATTTGCATATTTCATACTGTTTTCCATATCGTGTGAAACCATTACAACAGCAATTTTTTCTTTCTGGTTTAGTTCGTGAATCAAATCATAAAATTCCGCTGTCACAACCGGGTCGAGACCCGTCACAGGCTCATCCAAAAACAAAATCTTCTGGGCCGAAACCATTGCTCTCGATAACATTACTCTCTGCTTTTGTCCACCGGAAAGATTTCCAAATTTTTCTTTTCTATACTCAGATATGCCCAGCTTTTCCATAACCTCATATACTGCTTTTTTGTCCTCCGCAGTATAAAAAGGTTTGAATTTTTTCCCAGTCAGAGTTCCTGACAAAATAATTTCAAACACAGAGGCTGGAAAGCTGCTCTGGTTCTCTGTATTCTGTGGCAAATAACCAATATGCTTTTTTTCCATTCCATTTTCATATTTTATCTGCCCTGTCTTCAAAGGAACAAGTCCCAGTATTCCTTTAATCAGTGAACTTTTACCAGTCCCATTTTCTCCCACAATGCTTATATAATCCCCTTCACATACACTCATACTCAAATTTTCAAGAACATTCTTTTTATCATAACAAATTGTAATATCATTACAAACCAACAATTCTTTTTCAGATTTACTCATCACAAACATTAAGTCCTTTCCTGAGATTAACAATATTTTTCTTCATAAGACTGATATAAGTTTCACCCGCTTCAAATTCATTCTTTGAGACATTGTGACAGGAATGAAGCATAAGCTCCTTCGCACCGGTTTCATTACATACTGTATCTGCGCCTCTGTGATTTGACATTTCCGCATAAAATACATATTTTGCATTTTTTTCTTTTACCTGATCTATCATCTCAGCCACCAGCTTTGCTCCCGGCTCAGTTTCAGCGGAACATGAATCATAAATGGCAATGAAATCAAGTCCATATTCCTTAACAAAATAATTCAGTGCAAATCTGTCTGCAAAATAAATGGTCTTATTCTCTGACGAGGCAACAATTTCTCTTATTTCCTTATCAATACCAGAAAGCTCATTAAGATATTTCCTGGCATTTCCCCTGTATTCTTTCTCATTTTCCGGGTCGATTTTCACAATCTCCTCCAGAATGTTTTCCACCATTTTCATGGCATTTACAGGACTTGTCCACACATGCGGGTCATATAAATGCTCATGTCCGTGTCCATGCTCGTCATTTTCCTCGTCTTCATGCTCATTTTCATTTTTTTCGCTGAGATTTATGCCATTAACTTCTTCTTCTGTTATTGTTTCTATTCCCTTTGTCACATCGACAATATTCACATTTCTCTCAAGACTGTCAGTAATCTCACTTACCCAGACTTCCATCTCATCCCCTGTGTACAAAAACAAATCACATTCATTTATCTCAGCTATATCTGTAGGTGTCGGGTCAAAGCTGTGTGCCTCCATCCCAGGTGTGAGAAGCAGTTTCACCTGTGCCCTGTCCCCTGCAATGTGCCTAGCAAAATCATATTGTGGAAACAGAGTTGTAACAATATATATTTTACTCTCATCGCGTTTTTCAAATCTGCCACAGCCCGTAATTGATATAATCATTATAAAAATCATTATATATGAAATCGCTTTTTTCACGCCTCTGTCTCCTCCTTATGTTTTATATGTACTCCCGGAAACTCATATGCGAAAAAAATCCGAGAGTAGACTTATTTGATTAAAATGCTTAATTGATCAAAATATTTATTTGAAATTGAAATTCAGTTTCATTTTCATACCTTCCTATATTAGTCTGATATTTATTTTTTGTCAATATAATACACAAAAAATGTGAAATTATATGAGACCTCTACCCATTTGTAAAATAATAAGGAATTGGGTAGAGAAACTGCCTTATATTCCGTTGAAAACCAGAAAAAACAAGAACTTTTGTCTACCCAAAAAGAAGAAAAACAAACTTTGGGAAGAGATGGTGCATTTCCATCTGCCGCATCAGAAAATCAACGTAAGAATCCCCACATCAGAATCCCCACATCAGAAAATCGACGGAGCAGCCATCGCTACTCCGTCGATTTTCCTTACAATAATTAAAATTTATGCCACCTATGATTTACAATTTCTCTCTGCAATCAGCACAAACTCCGTAAAACACTGTCTTACTGCTGTCTATCACAAATCCATGTTCTTCATTTATATGCTCTTTTATTCCATCCATAAATTTGCAGGATACATGGAACAACCTGTCACAGACACTGCATTTCAAATGATAATGCTCTGTACAATGAGTGTTTTCTCCCTCACCGACAAACTGATAACAGGCACTCTTCCCTTCTTTTATTGTGTACTTTCTTACAATTCCCTGTTCCACCAGATTTTCCAGATATCTGTATATAGTTGATTTTCCAACGGGGGTATCTCTTTTTTTCAGATAATCCAGAATATCCTCTGCTGTAATGTGGTTTCCCTCTGAATTCGAAAGACACTCTAATATCAATTCTCTCTGTTTGGTATTATATCTCATGAATAAATAATCCACTCCTTAATTTTGGTTCAAACCATGTAGACTTTGGAGGCATAAGCTTTCCTGCGTCTGCCACCTCAAACAGCTCCTGTATTGATGTTGGATACATGGCAAATGCAACCTTCATATCAAGACCGCATCTTCTCTCCAATTCACCAATTCCTCTTATGCCACCAATAAAGTCAATCCTCTTATCTGTACGTGGGTCTTCTATGTTCAAATATTTTCCAAGCACATAATTCTGTAAAAGCGAAACATCAAGCCCCTCCACTGCGTCTTTGCTTAATATTTCATCTTTTGCTTCAAGCTTATACCATTCCTCTTCAAGGTACATTGCAATCTGACCCTTTTTCGCCGGTTCAAACTTTTCAGTAACTTTTTCGACACTAAAGAAATTCTCTATATTTGAAATAAAATCTTCCTTTGTCATTCCATTCAGGTCCTTGACAACCCTGTTGTAAGGCATAATCATAAGCTCCTGTTCCTGAAAAAGAACCGAAAGAAAATAATTAAATTCCGAATGAACATCATAACCCGGATTTTCATCTCTTCTCTTGAGACCAACCTTAACAGCCGAAGCTGCTCTGTGGTGACCATCTGCTATGTAAATATTATCAATCAAAGAAAACTCTTTTTCAATTACATCTATATCATTTTCATTATCGATAATATATCCCACATGTTTTATTCCATCCTCAGAAACAAAATCAAATATCGGTTCTGTCTTCTTTGTTTTGGCAATAATTTCATTTATCGTGTCATTCTTTCTATAAGCAAGGAAAATCGGTCCCGTCTGGGCACTGCAGGTATCAACATGTCTTATCCTGTCTAATTCCTTGTCTGCCCTGGTATTTTCGTGTTTTTTTATAACATTATTTAAATAATCATCAATGGCTGCACATGCAACTATTCCCGTCTGAACCCTTCCATTCATTGTCAGCTCATAAATGTAGTAACATTTTTTATTTTCTTTCACATACACACCCTTGTCTATCATCTCACAAAGAAGCTCTTTTGCCTTTTCGTAAACACAATCTGCATATGTGTCAATGCTTTCGTCAAACTGGGTCTCCGCCCTGTCTATTCTTAAAAATGTATATGGTTTACCCTGAACTTCCCTTGTTGCCTCTTCCCTGTTGTATACATCATATGGAAGTGCTGCCACCTGGGCTGCCATATCCTTTGTTGGTTTTATACACTGAAATGCTTTAATTTCTGCCATTTTTATTCCCACCTGTTTTTTTTAATATTGTTACCGTTCGTTGAAAGATTAAACGGATTGCGACCCACTTTACATCTTCGCAATCCGTTTCGTCATTTTTTATTTAGTTACTATTTAATCACTCTGACCTTTATTACACCATCAATTGCCTGAAGCTTTGTAACAACTGACTCTATAGCTGCTGAGTCTAAATCAAGTATCATATACGCATAATCGCCTCTGCTCTTATTTGTCATATCAGAAATGTTGATGTTTTCTGCTGCAAATACTGATGTGAACTGGCTAATCATATTTGGCACATTCTTGTGGCAAATTGTAACACGTGCAGCCTTATTGCAGACACCCATATCACATGACGGATAATTTACTGAATTCTTGATGTTTCCATTTTCAATAAAGTCCATAATCTCATTTACTGCCATAACCGCACAGTTATCTTCGGATTCCTCTGTTGATGCACCAATATGTGGTGTAACGATGGCTCCCTCCATATTAACTGATGTTGGGTTAGGGAAATCTGTCATATATCTCTTAACTTTTCCTGATTTTAACGCCTCTGCCATTGCAGCTTCATCAACGAGGATGTCTCTTGCGTAGTTAAGAATTACAACGCCTTCCTTCATCATATCGAAGGCTTCTTTGTTAATCATACCCTTTGTGCTGTCAAGAAGTGGCACATGAAGTGTTATGTAATCACAGGTTCTGAAAATTTCTTCTGTTGTTGTGATATGCTTTACTTCTCTCTTTAAGTTCCATGCTGCCGCAACTGAAATATATGGGTCATATCCATATACTTCCATACCAAGTGACACTGCTGCATTTGCAACCATGGCACCAATTGCACCGAGGCCAATTACACCTAACTTTTTGCCCTTGATTTCTGTACCGGCAAAATTCTTCTTAATCTTCTCAGCTGTCTTTGCAACATTCTCATCATTTTTTGCTTCTTCTGATGAAGCCCAGTCAATTCCACCCTTAATGTCTCTTGCTGCCATAAGCATTCCGGCAATAACCAACTCTTTAACACCATTGGCATTAGCACCTGGAGTATTGAATACAACAATACCTTTGTCTGCACATTTATCAAGTGGAATGTTATTAACTCCTGCACCAGCTCTTGCAACTGCCAGTAAATTATCAGAAAGCTCCATATCATGCATTGCTGCACTACGAACTAAAACTGCATCTGCCTGTGCAAAATCATCTGTCATTTCATATTTATCAGTAAAAAGATCCAAACCAACATTAGCAATTGGATTTAAGCAATTAATCTTTGTCATCTCACTATTTTCCTTTCCTTATGCATTCTCTTCTTCGAATTTCTTCATAAATTCAACAAGAGCTTTAACACCTTCAATTGGCATTGCATTGTAGATGCTGGCTCTCATACCACCAACTGTTCTGTGTCCCTTTAAGTTCTCAAAACCGGCTTCTTTTGCTTCTTTGACAAACTTAGCATCTAACTCTTCATTTCCTGTTACGAATGGAACATTCATAAGTGAACGGTCTTCTTTAACAACTGTTCCCTTGAATAATTTGCTCTCATCAAGGAAGTCATAAAGAATCTTGGCTTTTTCCTCGTTATGTTTCTTCATAGCTTCAAGGCCGCCCATTTTCTTTAACCATTTAAACACCTTACCACAGATATATATTCCGTAGCATGGAGGAGTATTGTACATTGAACCATTGTCTGCGTGAATCTTGTACTGGAGCATTGTAGGAACTCCCGGAAGGTCTTCCTGTGGAATTAAATCCTCACGGATGATTGCGATAACAACACCGGCAGGTCCGATGTTTTTCTGAACTCCACCGTAAACCATACCATATTTTGTTACATCAATCGGCTCTGATAAAAAGCATGATGAAACGTCGGAAATAAGTGTTTTACCCTTTGTGTTTGGCAATGTCTTAAACTTTGTACCATATATTGTATTGTTTTCACAGATATAAACGTAATCTGCATCTTCACTTATAGGCAAATCTGAGCAATCAGGTATGTATGAAAATGTCTTATCCTCTGAAGTGGCAATCTTATTTGCCTTACCAAATTTCTGTGCTTCCTGATAAGCTTTCTTAGCCCACTGTCCTGTTACAATATAATCTGCAACTTTATTCTTCATGAAGTTCATAGGAATCATGGCAAACTGTGTTGATGCTCCACCCTGTAAAAATAATACTTTATAGTTATCCGGAATGTTCATCAAATCACGTAAATCTTTTTCTGCCTCATCAATAATTTCCTGATAAGCCTTTGAACGATGGCTCATCTCCATTACAGACATTCCTGTTCCTTTGTAATCCATCATTTCCTCTGCTGCTTCTTTTAATACTTCTTCAGGTAATACAGCAGGTCCTGCTGAAAAGTTATATACTCTGCTCACGTTTTTATCCTCCTTAAATATAAAACATAAATCAATTTATTTGATATTTTATTAACCTTATGTATTCTAACTCTACAAATATTAACAGTCAAGTCCCTTAGCTGCTAAATCTTCCTGTGAGAACGCCTCACTGATTGGAGCTCCCGGTGCAACCATAGGGAATACCTTGTCATCGCTTCCAATCTGACATTCAATAACTACAGGAATATTTAACGAGATAGCCTCCTTAAGTACAGGCTCAAGCTCTTCAGGTTTTGTGACTCTGTAAGCCTTTGCTCCCATACCCTCTGCAATTTTAACAAAATCAACCTGATCCTCTAAAGTTGTGTTTGAATATCTCTTTCCATAGAATAATGTCTGCCACTGTCTAACCATTCCTAAAACATGGTTGTTAATTACAATTTCAATAATAGGAATGTTATATCTTGTAGCTGTTGCAATTTCATTTAAGTTCATTCTGAAGCATCCGTCACCGGCAATATTTACAACAACCTTGTCTTTATGAGAAACCTTTGTACCAAGGGCAGCTCCAAGACCATATCCCATTGTTCCTGCACCACCTGATGTGATGAGTGTTCTTGGTTTACTGTAATTATAGAACTGTGCAGCCCACATCTGATGCTGACCAACCTCAGTTGTAATAATTGCATCACCATTTGTTACTTCATAAAGCTTCTGCATGATGAATGGTCCGTTTAATTCATCTTTAACGTAAGTCAAAGGATACTGTTTCTTGAGCTCGAAAATGTGCTCTAACCATTCTTTTCTCTCATATTTTGGAAGTTTTGCATTGAGTCTGCAGAGAACTTCCTTAACATCACCAATAATACTTGCTGTTGTTGGAATGTTTTTGTTAATTTCAGCCGGATCAATGTCAATCTGAAGTATTTTCGCATTCTTGGCAAATTTCTTTGCATTACCGATAACACGGTCACTGAATCTTACACCAATTGCAATAAGCAGGTCACACTCTGTTATACCAAAGTTTGATGTCTTTGTTCCGTGCATACCAAGCATACCTGTGTATAAAGGATCATTTCCGTCAAATGCACCTTTTCCCATGAGAGAATCACATACCGGAGCATTAACTTTTTTGACAAACTCTTTGAGTTCCTTTGATGCTCCAGATATGATGGCTCCGCCACCTACGAAGATAAATGGTTTCTTAGCTTTTTCAATCAGTGCAAGTGCGCTTTCAATGTCTTCTTCACTGATATTCTTTACAGAGCGCTCAATTTTCTTTGGCTCCTTGTATGCATATTCTGCTTTGTTAGCTGTTGCATCCTTTGTAATATCTACAAGTACAGGACCTGGTCTTCCAGACTGGGCAACGTAAAATGCTTCTCTTAATGTATCAGCAAGGCTCTCTACATCACGTACCATATAATTGTGTTTTGTAATAGGCATTGTCACACCAACAATGTCTACCTCCTGGAATGAATCCTTTCCCAAAGATGTTGCAGCAACGTTAGCTGTAATAATTACCATTGGAACTGAATCCATATTTGCTGTGGCAATACCTGTAACAAGGTTTGTCGCACCAGGACCCGATGTTGCCATACAAACACCAACCTTACCCGTTGAGCGTGCGTAACCATCAGCGGCATGTGCTGCACCCTGCTCATGTGATGTCAAATAATGTGTTATCTCATCCGAATGATTGTAAAGGGCATCATATACATTTAAAATTGTTCCCCCCGGATATCCGAATACTGTGTCTACTCCCTGTTCTTTTAAACACTCAATAATAATTTCTGAACCTGTTAACTGCATTTTATCCTCCATTCCGACCTAATTATTCTTTAAAATAGCTCCTGTATTTGCTGATGATACCATTGAGGCATATCTTGCAAGATATCCTGTCTTTATCTTTGGCTCTTTTGGCTGCCATTTAGCTCTTCTCTCTGCCAAAACTTCATCTGTAACATCTACATTAATTGTATTTGCGTTGATATCAATCTTAATAATATCGCCTTCTTCAATAAGTGCAATAGGACCGCCCACTGCTGCTTCCGGTGATACATGACCAATTGAAGCACCTCTTGATGCACCCGAAAAACGTCCATCTGTAATAAGGGCAACTGTTGAGCCAAGTCCCATACCTGCAATGGCTGATGTAGGGTTGAGCATTTCTCTCATACCAGGGCCACCCTTTGGTCCCTCATAACGGATAACCACAACGTCTCCAGCAACAATCTTTCCACCTTTGATTGCTGCAATGGCATCTTCTTCACAGTCAAATACTCTGGCCGGACCTTCATGCTTTAACATCTCAGGTACAACTGCTGAACGCTTAACCACACAGCTGTCTGGTGCAATATTTCCTCTCAATACGGCAATTCCACCTACTTCACTGTATGGATTTTCAATAGGTCTTATAACCTCAGGATTTTTATTTTTAACATTGGCAATGTTTTCACCCACTGTTTTACCGGTGACTGTGATTATATCTGTATTTAATAAATTCTTCTTGTTTAACTCATTCATCACAGCGTATACACCGCCGGCTTCATTGAGTTCCTCAATATATGTATGACCTGCCGGTGCAAGGTGACAAAGATTTGGTGTCCTTGCACTGATTTCATTTGCTATGTCGAGGTTAATTTCAACACCTGCCTCATGAGCAATGGCAGGCAAGTGAAGCATACTGTTTGTACTGCATCCAAGTGCCATGTCAACTGTAAGGGCATTCATAAATGCTTTTTCTGTCATAATGTCTCTCGGACGAATATTTTTCTCAAGCATTTCCATTACCTTCATACCGGCATGCTTTGCAAGCTTAAGTCTTTCAGAGTATACAGCAGGAATTGTACCATTTCCCTGAAGTGCCATTCCCAACGCCTCTGTGAGGCAGTTCATACTGTTTGCAGTATACATACCTGAACATGAACCACAGGTTGGACATGCATGCGAAACATAATCATCCACATCTTCAAGGCTCATTGTACCTGCCGCATAAGAACCAACTGCCTCGAACATACTTGAAAGTGATGTCTTACATCCTTTAACATGACCTGCAAGCATTGGACCACCACTTACGAAAACTGTTGGAATATTAAGTCTTGCTGCTGCCATAAGAAGACCAGGCACGTTCTTATCACAGTTTGGAATCATAACTAATGCATCAAACTGATGCGCCATTGCCATACATTCCGTGGAATCCGCAATCAAATCTCTTGTGACAAGAGAATACTTCATACCTACATGTCCCATTGCAATACCATCACAGACTGCAATTGCCGGGAACACGATTGGGGTACCACCTGCCATGGCAACACCCATCTTGACTGCCTCTGTAATTTTATCAATATTCATATGTCCTGGAACAATTTCATTGTAAGAGCTCACAATACCAACTAATGGTTTGCTTATTTCTTCCTCTGTAAGACCAAGAGCATTAAATAACGAACGCTGAGGAGCTGTGGCAACTCCCTTTGTTACACAATCACTTCTTCTTTCCATTTTTCTCTCCTATCTGCTGCATATTGCAGCCTGAAATGCATTATAAAATATGTTTCATACTATTCAATCAAGCAATTCTCTCGCAGATGGCATCTCCCATTTCCCTGCAGCCAACCTGCTTATTTCCTTCTGACATAATATCAACTGTTCTGATACCGTCTTTTAATACCTTTTTAACTGCCTCTTCAACTGCATCTGCTTCTTTATCCAAATCAAATGAATATCTGAGCATCATTGCCGCAGAAAGTATTGTTGCAATAGGATTTGCAATATCTTTTCCTGCAATATCAGGTGCTGCCCCGTGGCTTGGCTCATATAGTCCCATCTTGTCATATCCAAGACTGGCTGATGGCAACATTCCAATAGAACCTGTTATCATACTTGCCTCGTCTGATAAAATATCACCAAACATATTCTCTGTAAGAATAACGTCAAACTGCTTTGGATCTTTAACCAACTGCATGGCACAGTTATCGACCAACATATTTGTGACCTTAACCTCCGGATAGTCCTTTGCCACTTCAGCTACAATTTTCTGCCATAATCTTGAAGAATCCAATACATTTGCCTTGTCAACACTGATTAAATTCTTTCTTCTCTTCATGGCGATTTCAAAGCCCTGAATGGCTATTCTTCTGATTTCATCCTCAGTATAAGTAAGTGTATCAACTGCTGTAAGCTTTCCATCAATTTCTTTTGTGCTTCTCTCTCCAAAATAAAGACCTCCTGTGAGTTCACGCACAACAACCATGTCAAAGCCGGCCTTTGCAATCTCTTCTTTTAGCGGACAAGCCTCATTAAGTTCCTCGTAAAGATAAGCTGGTCTGAGATTTGCATATAATGAAAGTGATTTTCTAATCTTAAGCAATCCTGCCTCTGGTCTTAAACCCGGCTCTAATTCGTACCATTTATCTTTTCCGACGACACCTCCGACCGCTCCCAACAAGACCGCATCGCTGTTTTTAGCTGTCTCAATGGCTTCATCTGTGAGAGGCACACCATATGTATCAATTGAAATTCCTCCAATTAAGACCTCTGTAAAATTAAAGATGTGTCCGAATTTCTTTCCTACTGTTTCAAGTACCTTTTTTGCTTCTTCAACAATTTCCGGTCCAATTCCGTCACCGGACATTACTGCTATGTTGAATTCCATGAAAATCCCTCTTTTCTGTATCCTTTATGCTCATTCTACAGTGGTATATAGAAAAATCTAAAATACCACCATAAAAGAATATTAGGTAATATTTTATAATATTTTTATACTTTTTTCAATGGAAATTTAAAATTTTGCCTGTTTAATGAGATTAACCATCTCAATTGCAGCACATGCCACATCATATCCCTTGTTGCCTGCCTTGGTACCTGCTCTCTCAATTGCCTGCTCAATGTTGTCTGTCGTGATTACACCAAAGAGTGTTGGAACCCCCGTCTCAAGCCCTACGGCAGCAACTCCCTTGCTCACCTCTGCACAAACAAGGTCATAATGACTTGTTGACCCCTTAATAACTGCTCCAAGACAGATTACAGCGTCATATTTTCCACTCTGGGCAAGTTTTTTTGCAATTACCGGGATTTCGTATGAACCTGGTACCCATGCAAGAGTAATGTCATCTCCATTCACTCCGTGTCTTACAAGCGCATCCTCTGCCCCTGAAACAAGCTTCGAAACAATAAACTCATTAAATCTTGCTGCAACCATTGCAACCTTAATTCCACTTCCTACTACATTTCCTTCTAAAATCTTCATGATAAATCCTCCTGTTTTCTGATCATTCTTATATTCGCGGTATCAGATTTAATAATCTGTCATATGGTTCATTTTATCCTGTTTTGTCTTTAAATAGAATAAATCGTATTTTCCTGCCTTTATCTGTATAGGCACTCTCTCTTCAATTGTAATTCCATATCCTGAAAGACCGGATATCTTAGTTGGGTTATTTGTGAGAAGTCTTAACTTCTTTACCCCCAAATCATATAAAATTTGTGCACCAATTCCATATTCCCTTAAATCCGGTGCAAATCCAAGCTTAACATTTGCCTCCACTGTGTCAAGGCCCTTTTCCTGAAGCTCATAGGCCTTTAATTTATTAATAAGCCCAATTCCTCTTCCCTCCTGTCTAAGATACAAAAGGACGCCTCTTCCCTCTTTCGCAATGGCCTTCATTGCTTCCTCAAGCTGTTCTCCGCAATCACATCTTTCTGAGCCAAATACATCACCTGTGAGACACTCTGAATGTACCCTGCAAAGCACAGGCTCACCATCAGAAACATCTCCCATTGTAAGTGCCACATGATGTTCACCGTTAAGCTTATTTACATATCCGTGTATATTAAATTCACCATATTTTGTAGGTAATTTTGCCATTGCCTCTTTTTTCACAAGGCTCTCAAATTCAAGTCTGTATTTAATAAGGTCTGCAATGGTAATGACCGTAAGTCCATGTTTTTCCGCAAATTCCAAAAGCTCTGTTGTTCTCATCATGGTTCCGTCTTCACGCATAATTTCACAGCAAAGTCCAACCGGCTTAAGACCTGCAAGCTTACATAAGTCAACAGTTGCCTCTGTGTGCCCTGATCTCTTGAGAACTCCTCCTTCTCTTGCCTCAAGTGGAAACATATGTCCCGGTCTTCTGAAATCCTCAGGCCTTGCGCCTTCCTCTACGGTTTTCATTGCCGTGAGCGACCTTTCCACCGCTGAAATCCCCGTTGTGGTATCCACATGGTCAATCGACACTGTAAAAGCTGTGGAGTGATTATCTGTGTTTTCACTTACCATCTGCTCAAGACCAAGCTTCTCACACCATTCCCTGCTCATAGGCATGCAGATTAATCCCTTTGCATCCGAAGCCATAAAGTTTACGTTTTCAGTTGTTGCAAACTCTGCCGCACAGATAAGGTCACCTTCATTCTCCCTGTCCGGGTCATCAATTACTAGAATGACCTTTCCTTTTCTCAAATCCTCTAATGCATCTTCTACTTTTCCTATCATTAAAATCAACCTCCATTTCTCAAAATAATATTACTAAAACCCACATTTCATAAGAAATTCCATTGTAACATTGCTTTCCTCTTTTTCAGATTCTTTAAACCTCAAAAGTTTCTCAACATATTTTCCAACAATATCACATTCTAAATTTACTATATCACCTGTGGTTTTATACTGTAATATTGTTTCCTTCTGTGTATGTGGGATTATTGACACCTTAAAACATTCATCATCCACATAAGCCACGGTAAGACTTATTCCGTCTATGGCAATGGAACCCTTTTCCACGATATATTTCAACAGCCCGGTATCTGCTGCAACTGTATACCAGATAGCATTTTCTTCTTTTTTCACATCAATAATATTCCCTGTTCCATCAATGTGCCCTGAAACAATATGTCCGCCAAATCTCCCGTCTGCTGTCATTGCCCTCTCAAGGTTCACATAAGAGCCACTCTTTAACCTGCCAAGTGAGCTTCTTCTGAATGTCTCAGCCATAACATCAGCCTTGAAACATTTTCCATTAATCTCTGTTGCTGTAAGGCAAACTCCATTTACCGCAATGCTGTCTCCAACCAGGGATTTATTCAAAACCTTGTCAGCTTCAATTATGATGGAGCCTGAGCTTCCACCCATGTTAACTTCTTTAACCTTTCCAATCTCTTCAACAAGACCTGTAAACATTTTCTGCCGCCACTCCTTATGATTTAATAATTGCAAATGTTTGTTTATTTCAACTTTGAATTCTTAGGGTATCCCTTGATCAAAATATCATCTTCAATTCTTTCTATTTCTATATTTTCAAGCTCAATTGCGTCCTTCATAAACTCTATTCCTTTTCCCGACACAGGAGACATTGAATCTTTTCCCATGATAATTTTAGGTGCTATAAAGGCGTACACTTTAGAAACTATTCTTGCCTCAAAGGCTGAAGCATTGACTGTTCCGCCCCCCTCTAAAAGTATGCTGTCAATCTTTCTCTCTCCCAAGAGCTTCATGAGCTCCTTAAGATTTACCCTTGAATTGTCCTGGTTGTTTCCTTTTATTTTCAGAACCTCAACACCCATTTTTTCAAGTGCCTCTGCCTTCTCTGCCTTCTCTGATTTATCTGCTTTATCTGCCTCATCTTTTACTTTATTCTCACAACAGGCAATAATTGTTTTTATTTCTCCGGCAGTCTTTACTATTTTTGATTCCATGGGTATTCTGAGGTCCGAGTCAAGAATAATTCTCACAGGATTAACACCCTCTTCAATTCTGCAGTTAAGCATCGGGTCATCCTCCAAAACTGTATTTATTCCCACCATTATTCCTGAATATCTTTTTCTTAAATTCTGCACATACATTCTTGATTCTTCACCTGTTACCCATTTTGAATCTCCAGTATATGCCGCAATCTTTCCATCAATAGTCATGGCATATTTAGCCGCAACAAAAGGTGTCTTATTTTCAATAAAGTGGAAGAATATCTCATTCATTTTATCACATTCTTCCTTACAGATTCCACACTCAACTTCAACACCATTTTCTCTTAATATTTCAACACCTTTGCCAGACACCAGTGGATTAGAATCCATACTTCCAATATAAACTTTTTTTATTCCCTTTTCTATGATAATCTCTGTACATGGTGGTGTCTTTCCATAGTGGCAACAAGGCTCAAGCGTAACATAAAGCTCAGCTCCCGCCGTATCCTCCTCACATCTTAAAAGTGCATTTCTCTCAGCATGATACTCACCATATCTCTCGTGACAGGCTTTGCTAATTACTCTTCCATCCTTCACAACCACGCATCCAACCAAGGGGTTTGGCGAAGTGTGACCCATTGCTGTTTTAGCTATATCTATGGCCATTTTCATATATTCTTCATGTTTGCTGTCTTGTACGTTGTCTGACATGTTATCTGTCACCTCTTTCACTTCACTTTCGCGGCTTTTTACTTTTATGTCAAAAAAGACCCCCGATATCCTCGGGAGTCTTTAATTAATCCAATATATAATCTAACGCTTATATACTAATTAACTCTTCTTTCATCCAGACTTTACTGTCGGCTTTGGAATTGACCTTTGTCGCACCAAATCATGCTTCCCATTCAGAAAAAATTCTTGAAACTATTCCATCTAATAATTATACTTTCTGAAGATTCCGCTCGCGGGCTTTACCGCCGGTATGGAATTTCACCATGCCCTGAAGATTTAACTATATTATCACTATGCACTTAAACTGTCAATCTGCTTATTTCTCAATACCGTCTGAAGCTTTTTCAACATCAACAATTGCTGATTTCTGCATTGGAATACGGCAGTTTTTATTGTTACCAAATTCTACTATTACCACATCCTCATTGATGTCAATTACTACTCCATAAAAACCTGCTGTAGTGAGAACACTGTCACCAGTCTCAAGTGAATCCAGAAGATTCTTCATTTGTGTCTGCTGTTTCTTCTGCGGTCTGATCATTAAGAAATACATAAATGCACCAAATACCGCAATATAAATTACCATTGTTAATATTGTTGCTCCTGCTGCAGAGCCTGCTGCTAAAATACTTGTCATAATTTCCTCCATTTTAAAAGATATATTTATTTGTATCTGTTCAGAGCCAAGCATATTTTTACAGTTAAACGTGATGAATGCTTGCATTCGTGAACGTTTAGCTGTAAAAATATATTTGGCGGATACGCCACACCGAGAAAACGACAGTTTTCGAGGTTGGCTCTGAACAGATACATTTATTTTTATTTATTTTTTTTTATTATTATTGTTATTTCTTTTTTCCGGAATCCTTGCAACCGTCATTTTCCAAAAAGCCCTCAAGCTTTTCCTTTTTATACTTGCTATAGCAATTATTTTCAATTGCCTCCCGGATTTCCTCCATCATTGTATTATAAAAATACAAATTGTGCAATACACAGAGTCTCATTCCCAGCATTTCTTTTGCTTTCAGAAGATGTCTTATATACGCCCTGCTGTATGTTTTACATGACGGACACTGACAACCTTCCTCAATAGGACTTCCGTCGAGCTCATATTTTGCGTTGAAAAGATTTAGTTTGCCTTTATTTGTGTACACATGACCGTGCCGTCCATTTCTGCTTGGGTAAACACAGTCAAAGAAGTCAACTCCTCTTTCAACTGCTTCAAGTATGTTCGCCGGTGTTCCCACTCCCATCAGGTATGTGGGTTTATTCTTTGGCAAATGTGGTGTAACCTCTTCAATTATCCTGTACATGTCTTCATGGCTCTCACCAACTGCCAAACCACCTATTGCATATCCGTCCAGGTCCATTTCAGAAATAATATCTGCATGCTCCTTCCTGATATCTGCATAAACACCACCCTGATTTATGCCAAACAGAAGCTGATTTTTGTTAATGGTGTCCTCAAGGGAATTAAGTCTCATCATTTCATTTTTACATCTGGCAAGCCATCTTGTGGTTCTCTCCACCGAATTTCTAATATAATTCTCATCAGCAACACTAGATGGACATTCATCAAAGGCCATAGCTATTGTGGAAGCAAGATTCGACTGGATTCTCATGCTCTCCTCCGGCCCCATAAATATCTTTCTTCCGTCAACGTGTGAGCTGAAATATACACCTTCTTCTTTTATCTTTCTGAGACCCGCAAGGGAAAAAACCTGAAATCCGCCTGAATCAGTCAAAATCGGCTTGTCCCATACCATAAATTTATGTAAACCGCCCATTTTCTTTACAACCTCATCTCCCGGCCTTACGTGAAGATGATACGTGTTTGAAAGCTGTACCTGTGTCCTTATCTGCTGTAAATCTGTGGTAGCAACTGCTCCTTTTATGGCTGCTATTGTGCCAACATTCATAAATACAGGGGTCTGTATAGTCCCGTGTACGGTTTTAAATTCTGCTCTTTTGGCATTTCCATCCGTATTTATTATTTTATAATCTGAACTCATTTAAATCTCCATTTCCTACGAACTCCCCTGCCAATAATCTATGACAGTCAGTTCATCATAATAGAAGCAAACTCATTATAGAAGTAATATATCTAAAATAACATTACCTCTATAGAAAAAAATCACTGATAAAGTATATCCTATTTTTTACTCTTAGGCAAGACAATGTATAACATTTTATAAATTGTTAAGAATACAACTATAAATAAATTATACTCAACAGGAGATGTTATCTTGCCATGCGCTTTCTCGAAAAAAACTTTATTAAATGTGGAATAATTGGCTGGTGCTTCGAAATTATCTGGACCGGTCTGATAAATTTTCTTCACAATGACAGAAAAATGACATCGAACACATCTATTCTTATGTTTCCCATATATGGCTCTGCCTGTCTGATTAAACCAGTGTGTAATTCGATAAAAAAAATGCCCTTAATTGTCCGGGGCTCCATATATACCATTATGATTTTTTCAATGGAGTACTTAAGCGGCTATTTTCTTGGAAAGTTCAATATGTGTCCATGGGATTACGGCAAAAGCAGGTACAACATCAAGGGACTTATTCGCCTCGACTATGCACCTGCCTGGTTTTCAGTTGGTCTTATTTATGAAAAAATTCTTATGATACATTCTCGCGACTCCTGAAAAACTGTCTTACAAGATCAAGATCCTTTTCATAGTCTTCAAATGTAGGATAATATTCATCCGGACGATACAATGCACTTACAACAGTCTTATTCATACTGTCGAAGGTACGCAAATCAATAGGCTTTGAGAAATGATATCCCTGACCAATGTCGCAGCCCAACTCCTGAAGCATTGCTGCCTGTTCCTCTGTCTCAATACCTTCCGTGATAACCGTAAAGTCCAATTCCTTTGCCATTGCAATAAGGTAACGCAAAATTGTGAGCCCCTCATCACTGCCCGAGTTCTTTGAAAGAAAAGAGCGGTCCAGCTTAATTCTGTCGATTGGCAAATCCTTTAAAAGATTTAATGGAGAAGTCATACTTCCAAAGAATTTTTTCAAGATTCTTCGTTGCCCTTTCTTTTCTTTCTCATTGCCCTCTCAAGCTCTGCCCTTTCTCTCTTTCGCTTTTCCTGAATACTTGTAAGCTCGTTCATAACAATCTTCGTCAAAGCCTCATCCGGCATCCGCTTTCATCCACTATCTCCTCAAGGCACTGTCTTATATATTTTACATTGATATCCTTCTTTCTTTCTGGCCTGTCAATATTCAGTTTTTCAGCACCATCAATCTGATTATGAATCATTGCATAATCCCAGATAAAAGAATTAAAAATATCCCTTTCGAAGGCCTTTGATATTGTAGGCTCTTTTTTTACCAGATTTACCGTGTAACCAACGTTATTGTAACTGTAAATAAAGTTCCACAATTTCAGACAAGCCTTATAATACATATTCTTCTTTATTGCGTTTGTCTTGACAATTGGATGCCGCACCCCCGGGAATCCTCTCATTTCATTGATAAACTCAGTAGATGCCAGTCCATTTACCTGACGATGAACCTTGACTAATCGTGCAAAAATATTATCATTTTCTTTTTCATTTTTTTCATCAGACTGCTTATCCCTGATATTCACCGTCAGCTTGTAGTCCACTGTCTCCGTATAGTTATCTATTCTGGATTCCATTTCAAAAAAGGAACCAAGCTCATCCTTTGTCTGTTCAAAAATAACGTTGTAACGTTTGTTTACAAAATGCTGCAGCTCAGCAATGAGAGTACATACAAATCTGTTTTCGTAAATATTCAGACTCTCTTCCTTAAATACATTAAGTATTCTGTTTGGAATAACAGTACCATCTTCCTCATACTTATCAATCAAATCACTGTGCTGTGTCAGATGTCTCAAGGACTCAGTTGTAATATTTCGAGCCATTGCAATATTAACGACTTCTCTGTCTTCCTCAATAAACTTTCTGGGATTCATCACAACCCTGTGTAAGGCCGGAAGTGCTTCTTCTATGGCACTAACCCACTCCTCATCAATACTTTTTATGAGACGTACATACTTAAATGTACAGAAATTTGTACTGGTATCCATCAGGTTATAAAAATATTTATAAAAGGCATCATCTTTAGTGGCTGCCTGATTTGACTCTGCCATCTTGTCATACACATTCTGGACAACATCCGTCTCCTCATCAAACTCCCTGAGACTTTCGTCCATTTCGCTGTCATCATAATAATCACTGAATGCAGGTTCCACCACTATCACATCCTTTCTGGTGTCGTTATTCGCATATCGCGGTACCTTTATCATCTGGTATCATTACATGGCACCACTCATTTTCTTTAATCGCAACAAGTATTCCTTACTTATTTTGAAATTTTCTTCTCCGAAAGCATTATTGAGATAAATAATTAACCCGTCTAACTCATCACGTATGAAACCAAGTCCCAGGGACTCAAACTTACGGAGAATTTTCATTGCAAACATAAAGTCTATGCATAGGTAGCCACTGAGATAACGAATAAACTAACCATTATCATTGATATGGTCAATATTGTCTGCTTAGACATTTTTCTTTTTTGCTTTACATTTTTTTCTTCCATAACTTTTTCTCCTCCCTGTTCATTCATAACATTCTTTTCTTTTTCGCTCATTTTTTCCTCCCCAATCATCCCTGTATTATTTAGACTTAATCTCAGTTGAAATAAATTGAATTTGTCCCACAATACTGTCTGACTCAATAGAATTTGTGCAGTCATCATCCGTTCCTTCCAGCCAGATTCTCATGGTAACCTTAACATCAACATCTTCTTTTATATTAAACAATTTCTCTGATTCATTTACCTTAGGACTTACCACAAAGGTTCCGTCACTCTTTTGCTGATAAAGCTTTGTAAATGTTCCGTATGCGTTGTCAATACCATTTACGGCTCTTCTGTTGTCATTGTTGTGTACATTGCTGTTTGGCTCATACACACATGTCGTTCCGTCATCAAGTGTAAAGCTGATTCGTATTGCATTTGCAGCTGTTTCATTTTTTCCATCACTCTGGTAAATATTGCAGCCCTCCTCCTTATTGTTACTACTCAAGCCATACAGTGCAACATCATAGGTTCTCGCTATATTGGCAACGGTACTTTTCTTTTCCGCTCCCGCTTTTAAATAAAAAGTCTTTTCATATATGTAATGCTTAGTCAGCTCTGTATGTTCCGTGAGTTCTGTAACAGAGGTTACAGCTCCTGTGCGGGTATCGTAATTTGGTGCAAAAAACTTAACGCCGTCCTTTGATGTAACCGGACTTAAAATTGTATTTAGTGTATCTTTCAATTCCAGGACAGATGAATAAATTCCCGGTCCGTTACCCGTGTCATCGGCAATTTGAAGATTTCCCTGATGATCTGCAATTAATGAGAGTTTCTCAACCCTGGCTTTGTTACTTACCGAAAACCAACCGTATACTCCTATGCCTGCCACCATAACAATGAGAAGGGATAATAATATCGTATTTCTCAAAGAACCTGCAGACCTTTTTTTCTTTTCTTTTTGTTTTTTCTTCTCTTCTATTTTCATTTTATACCTCCATTATTCTTCTATATAGTCGAATCCCATATATACTTCAACCCATCCACCGATGATGCCATCTGTGCACTCAGGGTCCTCACCCTCATACCACATTACTATGGTGTATTTATCAACCTCATCATTTTTAATTCCCTTCCTTATCCCGGAACAAATTTCATTTTCTGACTTAAAAGGAATTGTTGTTAACTGATTTACACTATTAAGGCTCTGTGCCTGATAAACTTCATCTGTATTTAGATTGCTTTCATTTCCGGATATCACAGTGTACTGTGTACTCTCTGCAGCATCCTTTGTCTTTCCTGTTTCATTTGTCAGATAAAAGGTGTGGGCCACATAATTTGCACCGTCATTTACACCATCCACCTCAGTGACATTGTTACTTATGTCAAATACGCTGATATTGTCCGCTATTACTGCATTACTTCTAAGGCATACCTTTTTATCCTTAAAGTCATTATCGTCTGACAGATAAAATCCATCCCTGGACATTGTACTGTCCAGACTGATTACAAATTCGCCTGCCCCGGTATAAAACGCCGACAGTATAAACAACACTGCAAGTATTGAGGTAATTATAATAACTCCCTGCCATGCCGCCCGGACTCGAAACATACTACGGGTAATACTTACACCGCCCATATACCAGTGTCTGAATCGGTTTAACAAATCAAACCTGCTTAAAAGACTCCTTCGTATTTTCTTGTCCTTACCTCCACCAGGGGCTTCTTTCTTTTTATGAACTTTATGGGCCTTTGACTGTTTTTTCTTTTTTTCAGTCTTTTGGTCACTATTGACTTCATTAGTATCCTCAGAAATGATATTTTCATCTTGGATTACTTCTGAACTATCACTCATATTCCTACCACACTTTCTATATCTGGAACATACATGCCCTGAACAGTTCCACCAGTTCAGGATCAAACTGTTTTCCAGATTCTTTGGTAATAATTTCCATAGCCTGTTCTTTAGTGGTCTGAACCAATGTCATTAACTTTAACAGATCTCCGTTAAAAAACGGGGATCTGTTTTTTCTACCCCTAACAAAAATTATTTTTCAAAAACACTTGACAAGCCGCGCCATATGTGCGGCCGCTCTCGC
>JBNRML010000142.1:0-15829 GCA_050309585.1 Lachnospiraceae bacterium | reverse complement strand
GTATATAATAATTGTTATAAATATGGTTTCATAGTAAGATATAAAGAGGCTCAAACGGATGTTACGGGCTATATTTTTGAACCGTGGCATATTACCTATGTTGGTAAAGAAATTGCGGAAACAATGAAAAATGAAGGCATAGAGACTCTTGAAGAGTATGTGGTAAAATATGTTGATTATCACAAATAGAGAAATGAAAGGCAGAGATTAAAGGTACAAAATAATGCAGGAAATGAAAACTTCAGACTTTTATTATGATTTACCAGAGGAAATGATTGCTCAGGACCCACTTGAGAACAGAGAAATGTCAAAACTTATGCTTCTGGATAAGAAAACAGGAGAAGCAAAACATGAAGTATTTAAAAATATAATTAATTATCTGAATCCGGGAGATTGTCTGGTAATTAATGATACAAAGGTTATTCCGGCTAGACTTATTGGGAGCAGGATAGGAACAGATGCCAGTATTGAGGTTCTGTTGTTGAAAAGAAGAGAAAAAGATGTCTGGGAGATTTTGGTTAAGCCGGGAAAAAAAGCCAGACCTGGATGCAGGATTTCTTTTGGTGACGGATTATTAGTGGGTGAAATTTTAGAGGTTGTGGAAGAAGGCAACAGATTAATTCGTTTTGAATATGAAGGAATATTTGAAGAAATACTGGACAGACTGGGCGAAATGCCGTTACCACCGTATATTACACATAAGTTGCAGGATAAAAACAGATATCAGACTGTATATGCAAAAAATGAGGGGTCAGCTGCGGCTCCAACTGCGGGACTTCATTTTACTCCAGAACTATTGAAATTGATTGAAGAAAAGGGTATAATTATAGCTAAGGTAACCTTACATGTTGGACTTGGTACATTCAGACCCGTAAAGGTGGAGAATGTGTTGGAACATCATATGCATTCTGAAACCATACAGGTCCTAAAGGATGAGGCTGATAAAATAAACAAGGCCAGGATGAATGGTGGGAGAGTTATTGCAGTGGGAACAACGAGCTGTAGAACTCTTGAATCAGCAGTTGACGAAAATGGAAACATCTGTCCTGTAGAGAAGGAGACAGATATATTTATTTATCCGGGATATCAGTTTAAGGCAATTGATGCCCTGATAACTAATTTCCATTTGCCGGAATCAACATTGCTTATGCTTATTTCTGCCTTGGCAGGAAAAGAAAACGTGATGAATGCATATGAAGAGGCAAAAAAAGAAAATTACAGATTTTTCAGCTTTGGAGATGCAATGTTTATTAATTAATTATAAGGAGAAGGTACAATGGCACAAGAGAGAAGAAGAGCAAACAGAATGGATATTGACGTTACAATTAAAATTAATTCTGTTAACGGTGCTAATGATGGCACAGAAAAGAAAATTGATGTAGAAGTTGTGAATTTGTCAAAGGATGGACTTGCTTTTGTATCAAAGGATAAATTAGAACTTAATACATTTTATGACACAACAGTGTTACTGTGGACAAAAGAAAAATTTGACAGCATAATTGAGATAGTCAGAGCAGAAGAAACTGAAGATGGAGAAACATTATATGGATGCAGGTTCATCGGAATTATGCCATCAGATCAGCTTAAGATTCAGATTTATGAGATGGTAAACGAATTATCTGAATAGGGTTTTAAGTATGCAGAAATCCCCACCACCTATTCTAGTGCATCGGTTTTTAATTAACTAGACTTTATTGCTTGCCTATTTTCGCGATTGCACAAACCCTAAAAGCCTCAGCGTAGCCCACTACGCCTACGTTTTTAGGGTTGCCCACTCACGAAAATATTCTGCGTAAAAAGTCCAGTTATTAAGAAACCGATACACTAGACAGGTGATGGGGATTTTTAGTTAAGATAGGTTGTGTACCCATTTTTTTCTAATAATTCTCTTGCATTGACTGAGCTTTCCTTGTCGTAGAAAACGATTTTAAGAACGCCGTTCTCGTGTTCGCGGTTGTTTACTATGCCTATGTTTTTAATGCTTATGGAAGCTTCGGCTAAAATAGAAGCAACTGCTAAAATAGCTCCTGATTTGTCAACTATATCGCAGAAAATTTTATAAACAGGAATGATTGGACCACTGTGACCGTTTGAAAATGAATTTCTGTAGTCTCTGCTGGTTTCAAAGGTTTTATATATATAATCTGAATCGTTTTCCGAAACTGCGGCTTTTATTTTTTTCAGGGAATCAATATAGTCATCTATAAGTGCTGCTATGTTTTTGCGGTTTGTGGAACATATCTGCTGCCACATTTCTGGAGAAGAAGATGCAATTCTTGTAATGTCTTTGAAACCGCCGGCGGCCAGCAGTTTCATTGTTTCTTTTTCTGAATCTTTGTCCTTGACCAGATTTACAAGACTTGCTGCAATTAAATGTGGTACATGGCTTATGGCGGCCACTGCGTAATCGTGTTCTTCAGCATTTAGAATAACCGGTATGGAGCCGATGGCGGCAACAATCTCAGAAAGCTCTTTTACAAGCTCTTTTGGACTTTCCTCAGTAGGAGTAAGTGCAAAATAAGCATTTTCCAGTATTGTTGCTGAAGAGTTATTGTAACCTGTTTTTTCTGAACCGGCCATAGGATGACCACCAATAAAGTTTTTTTTCATATCAAGGTCGCAGATGGCAGAATAAATATTGCCTTTAACACTTCCAACGTCTGTGATGATTGTATCAGGACTGATTATTTCCCTGAGTTTTGAAAGATATTCAATGTTGTGTTCTACAGGTGTGCATAAAAATATATAATCACAGTCTGAAAAGCTTGAATCAACCTTGTCTGTAACAAAGTCTGCAACACCTTCCGAAAGTGCACTTATTCTTGCCTGTTCGCTTCGATTGTAGGCAATAATAGTGGTGTCCGGAAAATATTTCCTGATTCCCTTGGCGATGGAACCGCCAATAAGCCCAAGGCCAATAAATCCTATTGTTAGTTTTTTTGAATTGTTTGTCATGTTAAAATACCTCGTGTTTATCTAACTCGGCTGGTGATATGGGTTTGCACATCATTGAAAAATTAGTGTGATAGATTACAAAACCCGGAGCACCGCCGTTTGCGCGTTTTACATGTTTTTTTTGTATATAATCTATTTCAACCTTTTCCTGTTCCCTGCCCTTTGAAAAATACGCAGCAAGACCACCGGCGATTTCAAATACTTTGTCCGGAAGCTCCTCTTTTTTTGATTTCACGATTACGTGGGAACCAGGGATTCCTTTACTGTGAAACCACCAGTCATTTCCGGTGGCGATTTTGAAGGTGACTTCCTCGTTTTGATAATTATTTTTTCCTATGTATATCTCGTAATCCTCTGAAAGAATAATGTGAATAGGCTTGTTTATTAGCTTACTTTTTTTATCTGAAGCACGTCGTTTTATATATCCGTACTGAATAAGCTCTTCTTTAATAGCTTTTAAGTCGTTTTCGTCTGTGGCGATGTCTAAGGCAGTTGAAATGGATTCCAAATGCTTTGTCTCTTCTTCAGTTGAAATGATAATATCAGAAAGGGCTTCGTAGGTTCTTTTGAGTTTTGAATATTTTTCAAAATATTTTTTTGCATTATCCATAGGTGACAATTCGGGCTCAAGTGGAATAGTTATTTCCTGGTTGTCATAATAATTTATGCATTTTAATTCCTTTTCGCCTTCTTTCACATCATATCCATAGGCGGTCAGTAATTCGCCATAAACCTTATATTTTTCACGTTTTTTTGTATCCTCAAGCTGTTTCTTCTGTAAGTCATATTTTTTTACGGATTTAGAGAGCGCATTAGTAATTATCTGTCTCAGGTCTGAGGAACGCTTTCTGATTCTTGTAGCCGCATCCTTTTCTGAATAATATGTTTCAAGCACTCGGCTTATAGAGTCGAAATATTTGCCGGATTCCTTATCATAAGTAGATAGGGGAATGGCACTGAATTCTTTTGGTATATCATTTTCATAATAAATGACAGGTGAGTAATTGTTATCTTTAATGTTATCCATATAGTTAGAAAAAATATTATATAGATGAAATAGTTCATCTTCACTTAAACTGCCGACAGGGATTTGTGAGTCAATTCCGGACAGGTTTAGGATATCTTCTGAGGCAGTTGGGCTGATTCCGGTAAGTGAGCAGTACAAAGCCTTTGAAACAGGCATTGCCTTGCCACTTAATGCCTCAGAAAAGGCAATGAAATCCACATCGAGAGGATTTTCTTTCTCATCAGTCTTTGGAATAAAATATTGTCTTCCGGGGAGGACTTCCCTGACTGAACTCATAAGTATGTTTATATGCTTTATACTGTCTATTATCATATAATTTTCATCGCAGAAAATAATATTACTGTGTTTGCCCATTAGCTCCACAATGAGAATTTTTTTGCACAAATCACCCATCTCATTTAGGTGTTCAATTTCGAAATTTATCACACGCTCCAGTCCGGGCTGATATATTTTGGTGATTCGGCCGTTATTAATGTGCTTGCGCAAAAGCATACAAAACCCGGGAGCTGTGAGTGGACTCGGTTTGTTTCCTGATGTTATATAAATAAGTGGAAGGGAAGCACCGGCGGAAATCTGAAGCCTGTATTGTTCTTTTCCACTTTTAATTGTAAGAATAAGCTCATCCTTTTCAGGCTGGGCAATTTTAAATAACCTGCCATTTATCAGGTGGTTGTTAAGTTCGCTGACAACAGCAGAAATAGTAATTCCGTCAAAAGCCATAGGCCCTCCTTAAAAGTGATTTTCATTATGTAGATTAGTTTATATCAATTGTATTATTTATGCAAGAAAATATATATGTACAGGTGCAAAAACTTGACGATAAACGTTAAATAAACTATAATTTATCATTAGGATTGATACAGAGCAAGACAGCTATTTGCCTTCGCTCCGACATGGAGGATTAGTGTGAAAAATAAGGCTGATGCCCTTATTTTTCACACAGCTAATTGTGTCGCAGGCGCCCCAATTAGATTTATCGCGAGCTGAATCTGAAATTCAGCTCGCGATTCCTCCGACGCAAAGCGTCTGCGGAATGGAGGATTAGTATGGTTAAGAGCATGACAGGATTTGGCAGGGGTGAAGTGACGGAGAATAACAGAAAAATATCTGTTGAAATGAAGTCTGTTAATCACAGATACCTCGATGTCAATATAAAAATGCCAAAGAAATTTTATTTTTTTGAGTCGTTTATAAGGAATCTTTTGAAGCAGTATATTGAAAGAGGTAAAGTTGATATTTTTATCACTTATGAGGACTTATCAGAGTCAGATGAAACGCTTATTTATAATGGAGTGCTTGCCGGCGAATATGCAAAAAATATCGAAAAAATGGGCAGGGAACTAATGATAGAAAATGACATAACTACCTCTGCACTTTTAAGATGTCCCGGGATATTTGAAATGCAGGAGTATGGTATAGATGAAGAAGAAATTGAAAGACTGTTAAGGAAGGCTTTTGAAGAGGCGGCAGAGCATTTTGTGAATACAAGGGCAGTGGAAGGCGAAAATCTTAAAAATGATTTGTTGGAAAAGTTAGACAAAATGTATGAATTTGTGGAGTTTATTGAAGAACGTTCCCCACAGATAATAACAGAATATCGCCAGAAACTGGAAGAAAAGGTGAAGGAACTTTTGGAAAATGCCCAGATAGACGATGCAAGAATAGTAGCAGAGGTCACGATTTTTGCAGATAAGGTATGTGTTGATGAGGAAATTGTAAGATTAAAGAGCCATATCAAAGGAATGAGGGAATCACTTGTGAAAGGTGGTTCTATCGGTAGAAAACTGGATTTTGTGGCTCAGGAAATGAACAGAGAGGCAAACACCATTTTGTCAAAATCTACAGATTTATCCATTACTGACATTGGAATTGAAATAAAGACACTTATTGAAAAGGTAAGAGAGCAGATTCAGAATATTGAGTAGTAGGCTGTATATTCTGTCATTTTATGAATGATAACGGCAGAACCATTACATAATTTGCCAGGAGATATATAATAATTAGTTGACTTAATCAAAAAAAATATATAGAATAGTAATGTTAACTTCTTAAAATAGTGAAGGACAGGTGAAAGAATTGCTGGGTTTAGTTAATATTGGATATGGCAATGTTGTCAATGCAGACAAAGTGGTGGCAGTAATTAGTCCTGAATCAGCTCCGATTAAGAGAATGGTTCAAAATGCAAAAGACCAGGGTATGGCTATTGATGCGACCCAGGGAAGAAAGACAAAATCAGTTATTGTTACAGAAAATGGTTATCTTGTGTTGTCTGCACTTATACCTGAAACTATTTCAGGAAGATTTGAAGAGGCCACGCAGGCTACAGCATTAAAAAATATATTATTACCGGATGAATAATGGAGGTAAAGCATGAAAAAAAGAGGAATACTCACAATTATTTCAGGTTTTTCAGGTGTTGGTAAAGGCACATTAGTCAAGGGCCTTATGAAAAAATATGATAATTATGCTCTGTCTGTTTCGGCAACTACAAGAGATGCAAGAGAGGGAGAGGTAGATGGCAGGGAGTATTTTTTCATTTCAAAGGAGTCTTTTGAAGAAAAAATAAAAAATGATGAGTTTTTAGAATATGCCAGATATGTGGATAATTATTATGGCACCCCTGTAAAATATGTTGAAGAACAGTTAGAAGCAGGTAAGGATGTTCTGCTTGAGATTGAAGTTCAGGGAGCTATGCAGGTGAAAGAGAAAGTACCACAGGCATTGACAATCTTTGTTATGCCGCCAAATGCGGAAACACTTAGGGAGAGACTGATTGGCAGAGGAACAGAAACAAAGGAAGTCATTGAAGCAAGGCTAAAAAGAGCTGTTGAAGAGTCCCGTGATATTGAAAAATATGACACAATTCTTGTAAATGATGTGCTTGAAGACAGTATAGATGAGTTGCATCAGCTTATAAGTGCCGGACACAATAGTTCATTTAGAAATATAGAATTTATTAATGAAATAAAAGAAGATGTTAAAATCTTCTCGAAAGGAGAATAAAATTTATGTTACATCCATCTTATACAGACTTAATGGAAGTTGTTAATAGTGAGGTTGAACCGGGAGAACAGCCGGTTGTTCAGAGCAGATATTCTATTGTTATGGCTACATCAAAGAGGGCAAGACAGATTATCTCAGGTGAAGAACCTTTAGTTAATGGAAATGGAAAGAAACCATTATCTATTGCTGTAGAAGAATTATATAAGTCAAAAATAACAATCGTTGGTGACGAAGAAGATGTTTAGCAATATTCTCTGGGAGGAAAAAAGATGAAAGTTTTATTTATTTCTTTGGGATGTGATAAAAATCTGGTTGATTCTGAGGAAATGATAGGCCTCCTGGGTAAGGAGAATTTTCAGTTTACAGAGGACGAGACAGAGGCGGATATAATAATTATTAACACCTGTTGTTTTGTCAATGATGCTAAGGAAGAAAGTATAAACACCATTCTTCAGATGGCAGAGTACCGAAAATCAGGAAGTGCGAAGGCACTTATTGTTACAGGATGTCTTGCACAGAGATATAAGGAAGAAATCATTAAAGAAATTCCGGAAGTGGATGCTATTGTTGGTACAAGCTCGTATGATGGGATTTTAGAGGCTGTAAACAGCGCATTAGAGGGGAAAAGATTTGAAAAATTTGATTCTCTTGAAAGACTTTTGGTGGAAGAAGAAAAACGTGTAGTTACTACAGGCGGTCATTATGCATATTTGAAAATAGCAGAGGGCTGCAATAAGTGTTGTACCTATTGCATTATTCCTAAAATACGGGGGAAATTTAGAAGTGTTCCAATTGAAACCCTGGTTAGTACTGCTGAAAAACTTGTAAATAACGGAGCAAGGGAAATTATTCTGGTTGCACAGGAAACAACACTTTATGGAGTTGATTTGTATGGCAAAAAAATGCTTCCGGAGTTGTTGAGAAAGTTGAGCGATATAAGTGGTCTTGTCTGGATTAGACTTTTGTATTGCTATCCTGAGGAAATCACAGATGAGCTTATCGAGGTTATCAAAAATGAAAAGAAGATATGCCATTATATAGATATGCCAATTCAGCATGCTAGTGATAATATTTTGCGTCGTATGGGAAGACGTACTAGTAAACAGGAATTGAGAGAAAAGATAAATAGAATACGTAAAGAGATTCCAGATATGATTGTCAGAACGACTCTTATTACCGGTTTTCCGGGAGAGACTGATGAAGATCACGAAGAATTGATGGATTTTATTGATGAAATGGAATTTGACAGACTTGGTGTATTTACTTATTCGACAGAGGAGGATACTCCGGCAGCTGAGATGCCTGACCAGATTGATGAAGATGTCAAGATAATGAGAAGAAATGAAGCTATGGAGCTTCAGCAGGAGATAGTATTTGAAAAAGCTGACGAAAAGGTCGGAAAGACAATGCTGTGTATGATTGAAGGAAAAGTAGTGGATGAAAATGCCTATATTGGAAGGACGTACATGGATGCACCAAATGTAGATGGTAATATTTTTATTACTTCAGATGATGAACTTGTGACTGGAGATTTTGTGAGGGTAAAAGTCACAGGTGCTTGTGAATACGACCTGATTGGTGAGGTTCAATAAATAATAAATGATTGTGTGGAAAGGATGGAAAATATGAATTTGCCTAATAAACTAACAATGTTGCGTGTGTTTTTGATTCCATTTTTTGTTTTGTTTATGCTTGCTGATATTACAGGGTATGACAAGTATATAGCTGTTGCAATATTTATTATTGCAAGTCTTACGGATATGCTTGATGGTAAGATTGCGAGAAAATATAACCTTGTAACAAATTTTGGGAAATTTATGGATCCATTGGCAGATAAGCTCCTGGTATGTTCGGCAATGATTTGTCTTATTGGTGATAAATTAATGTCATGGATTGTAATTGTGATAATAAGTCGTGAATTCATAATAAGTGGTTTCAGACTTGTTGCATCAGACAATGGAGTTGTTATTGCTGCAAGCTGGTGGGGAAAATATAAGACAGTATCGCAGATGTTGATGATTATTATTCTCATTATTGATTTGAGCTATAAATGGTTTGTTGTACTGGAATATGTGTTCATTTACCTTGCGTTAGCACTTACCATTATTTCACTGTGTGATTATCTGATAAAAAATATTGATGTTTTAAAGCAACGAAGTGAAAAAAAATAATCAGCAGGATATATTTTTCTGTAGTTAAGAGAGTTTTCTTGACTACAGAATTTTTTTGTCCAAAAAAAATGCAACAAATTATTTTATTGACAAAATGTTGAATTAGTAATATTATATTCTATATCCGGAGGGGAAAAGTATAATCGATTATGACAGGATTTTTATTAACTATATGTTGACAAATCCGGTTACCTGTTATATTATTAAGAAAACGAACATTAGTTCGAATGTGCAGAGAAGGAGAAAAAAATGGATAATAGTGAAAAATTAAAAGCATTGGAGTCTGCTATTTCGCAGATTGAAAAACAGCATGGTAAAGGATCTGTTATGAAATTAGGAGATCCTAAAGCTGCCATGAACATAGAAACTGTTCCTACAGGATCGTTAAGTCTTGATATTGCGTTAGGGCTTGGGGGTGTTCCGAAGGGAAGAATAATCGAGGTTTATGGACCTGAATCAAGTGGTAAGACGACAGTTGCTTTACATATGATAGCAGAAGTTCAAAAAAGAGGTGGAATAGCAGGGTTTATTGATGCAGAACATGCTCTTGATCCTGTTTATGCTAAAAACATAGGTGTAGATATTGATAATTTGTATATTTCTCAGCCTGACTTTGGAGAACAGGCGTTAGAAATCACAGAGACTTTTGTCAGATCAGGTGCGATTGATATTGTTATTGTGGACTCTGTTGCTGCATTAGTTCCAAAGGCTGAAATAGATGGTGATATGGGAGATTCTCACGTTGGTCTTCAGGCAAGACTTATGTCTCAGGCTTTGAGAAAATTAACAGCAGTTATTAGTAAATCAAACTGTATAGTAGTTTTTATAAATCAGTTAAGAGAAAAAGTAGGAGTTATGTTCGGAAATCCTGAAACAACTACAGGTGGTAGAGCATTGAAATTCTACTCATCTATCAGACTTGATGTTAGAAGAATCGAAACTTTGAAACAGAACGGTGAAATGATTGGAAATCGTGCCAAAGTAAAGGTTGTAAAGAACAAAATTGCCCCACCATTTAAAGAGGCAGAATTTGATATTATGTTTGGAAAAGGCATTTCAAAAGAGGGAGATGTTTTGGATCTGGCAGCTGAAAGTGGAGTTGTTTCTAAGAGTGGTGCTTGGTACGCATATGAAGGAGAGAAAATTGGCCAGGGAAGAGAAAATGCAAAAATGACACTTCAGAACAACCCGGAACTTATGGCGGAGATAGAAGAAAAAGTAAGAGAAAAATATGGCCTTTTTGATAATGTGACAGAGAACCAGGAAAAGGATGAATAATGCTTGTTACAGAATTATTTCCTATGGGGAAAAAGAAATCTCTTGTATACATTGATTATGAAAAAGCATTTTCATTGTATAACAGGGAAATAAAGAAATATGATATCAGTGTCGGGGCTGAGATTGATGAACAGAACTATTGTGAATTGATGAATGAAGTTTTTCCAAAGAGATGCATGGAGAGAGCACTCTATATTTTAGGAGGAGCAGATAAGACAGAAAATCAAATTAAAAAGGCGTTGACAGAAAATGGTTATCCATTAGAGATTGTTGACAAGACGGTTGACAAACTAAAAAGATATGGATATATAAATGATGTTTGTTACGCGGAGTGTTATATAAAGCACGAAATTTTTAGGAAAAGTGAGAAACGCATTATTAATGAGTTGATATATAAGGGAGTAGAAAAAGAAATAATATATGCTGCGTTAAATGAGTATTACGCGTCTCAGGATGTCACGGAAGTGCAGAAGGATTTGATAAAAAAAGAATTGATTAAAAAAGGGGTTGGAAAAGATTACTTGTTGGATTATCGGGAAAAGAATAAAATATTTATGTCATTGTGCAGAAAAGGTTTTGAATATGAGGACATAAATAGAGTATATGACGAGATTTGTGATAATTAGTAGTCACGTTTGTTATTGTGCATAAATATACAAAAACGTGTGGAGACAAAAGGATTTTTTTTACTATTATGCATAAAAGGAAGGAAAAATAATCATAACTTTACTTGACATAATACAAAAAAGAGTTTAAAATCTATATGTTGTATTATGTACAATTAAAACTAAATAAGGAGGTGTTCCTGTGACTACACCTATAATTATTGCTATTAGCGTGGTTATAACCTTATGTATTGTTTTTCCTATATCTTGGATGCTTGCCATTGCAAATCATAAGAAAAATTATGAGTCAAAAATTGGCAGTGCAGAAGAAAGATCAAGAGAGATTATAGATGAAGCTTTGAAAACAGCAGAAACTACAAAGAGAGAAGCAGTATTAGAAGCCAAGGAAGAGTCTTTAAGGACTAAGAATGAGCTTGAAAAGGAAAGCAAGGAACGCAGAGCTGAGATTCAACGTTATGAGAAACGTGTTCTTTCGAAGGAAGAATCTTTGGACAAGAAGACAGAGATGCTCGAGAAGAAAGAAGCAGATATGGCAAAACGTGAAGAAGAGCTGGCAAATATGCGTTCAGAAGTAGCTAAGTTAAACGAGCAACGTGTACAGGAATTAGAACGAATCTCTGGATTAACCTCCGAACAAGCAAAAGAATTTTTGTTAAAAACTGTTGAAGAAGAAGTGAAAATTGATACTGCTAAGATGGTTAAAGAACTTGAAAGCAGAGCAAAAGAAGAAGCTGGTAAGAAGGCTAAAGAGTATGTTGTTACGGCTATACAGAAATGTGCTGCAGATCATGTTGCAGAAACTACAATATCTGTTGTGCAGCTCCCTAATGATGAAATGAAGGGACGTATAATAGGTAGAGAAGGTAGAAATATCCGTACTCTTGAAACTATGACAGGTGTTGATTTGATTATTGATGATACACCGGAAGCAGTTATTCTTTCAGGATTTGATCCAATCCGTCGTGAGGTTGCACGTATTGCATTGGAAAAACTTATAGTTGATGGAAGAATTCACCCGGCCAGAATTGAGGAAATGGTCGAAAAAGCGCAGAAAGAAGTAGAAACTATGATGCGTGAGGAAGGTGAGGCAGCAACATTAGAGGTTGGTGTACATGGAATTCATCCGGAATTAGTTAGATTGTTAGGTAAAATGAAATTCAGAACCAGTTATGGTCAGAATGCATTAAAACATTCTATTGAGGTAGCGCATCTTGCAGGTTTACTAGCTGCAGAGGTGGGAGAAGATGTAAGACTGGCAAAAAGGGCAGGTTTATTGCATGATATTGGTAAATCTGTTGATCATGAAATGGAGGGTTCACACATTCAAATTGGTGTGGATTTGTGTAGAAAATACAAAGAATCACAGCTTATTATTAACGCTGTAGAGGCACATCATGGAGATGTAGAACCAAAATCATTAATAGCATGTCTTGTTCAGGCCGCAGATACGATTTCAGCTGCCAGACCAGGAGCAAGACGTGAAACACTTGAAACGTATACCAACAGATTGAAACAATTAGAAGATATTACAAACACATTTAAGGGTGTTGAGAAATCTTTTGCTATTCAGGCAGGACGCGAGATTCGAGTTATGGTTATCCCAGAACAGGTTAGCGATGCAGATATGGTTATTCTTGCAAGAGAGCTTTCTAAGCAGATTGAGCAGGAATTGGAATATCCAGGACAAATTAAAGTAAGTTTAATACGTGAAAGTCGTGTGATCGATTACGCAAAATAAACTTAGAATTAAAAAATAATGAAAAATCATTAGGAAAGTCTTTAAAAGCATTTTATTGACTTTCCTAAAATTTTGTATATACTATTGCAAAATAAAAATTATTATATTAAAATTGCTAAATGTATGTAAGTAAAAATATGTGTTAGCGCTGTTACACAAAAGATATTTAACAGTGCAGAAATGAGGTAGGCATGAAATCATATAAAGAAATGTCAAGAACAGAATTGTTAGAACTTAAGGCAGAACTTGACGAAAAATATAAAGAGGCTTCTGCTAAGGGGTTGAAACTTGATATGTCAAGGGGTAAACCATCAATTTCACAGTTAGAGCTTTCAAAGGATATGCTTAATATTGTGGATGATAATTCAGATATGAAGTGTGAAAATGGCATGGATGTGAGAAACTATGGTGTGTTGGATGGAATTCCAGAAGCTAAGAAGATTATGGCTGACATTATGGGAGTATCTTCTGACAATGTAATAGTATGCGGAAATGCCAGTTTAAATATAATGTTTGATACAGTATCCAGAGCAATGGTATTTGGTGTATTGGGAAGTACACCATGGTCAAAACTTGAAAAGGTCAAATTCCTTTGTCCTGCTCCAGGTTATGACAGACATTTTGCAATTACAGAATTATTTGGTATTGAGATGATAACTATCCCTATGAGAGCGGATGGACCGGATATGGATTTAGTTGAAAAATACGTTTCAGAAGATGAAGCAGTCAAGGGAATCTGGTGCGTTCCAAAATATTCAAATCCTCAGGGGGTGACTTATTCAGATGAGGTTGTAAAAAGATTTGCAGCATTAAAACCGGCAGCAAAGGATTTTAGGATTTTCTGGGATAATGCGTACGCAATTCATGATTTATACGAAGATGATAAAGATGAATTACTTGAGATATTTGGCGAGTGTGAAAAGAACGGAAATGAAAATATGGTGTACGAGTTCTGCTCTACGTCAAAGGTTACATTTGCAGGTGGCGGTATATCTGCAATTGCAGCTTCAAAGGAAAATATAGAAGAGATTAAAAAAGTAATGACAATCCAGACAATTGGATTTGATAAAGTCAATCAGTTAAGACATGCCAGATATTTTAAGGATATTAATGGCGTTTATGAACATATGAAAAAACATGCAGCACTTTTAAGACCTAAATTTGAGGCGGTTGTAGATGCGTTTGATAAAGAACTCTCAGGATTAGAAATAGGAACATGGATTTCTCCAAAGGGTGGATACTTTATTTCTTTTGAAACACTTGAAGGATGTGCGAAGGCAGTGGTAGCTAAGTGCAAGGAAGCAGGAGTTACATTGACGAATGCAGGAGCTACTTATCCTTATAAAAATGATCCGAAGGACAGTAACATAAGAATTGCGCCTTCTTTCCCGACAGAAGAGGAAATGAAGCAGGCGACAGAGTTGTTTATTCTCTGTGTGAAATTAGTAAGTGTTGAAAAATTATTAGAAAAGGCATAATTAATGATATGATTTTTACTACGGAATAGGAGAAAGTATGAAAATTGGATTTATTGGAATGGGGAATATGGGGTATGCAATGTTAAAAGGTTTGTTGTCTATATACCCGAAAGAGAATTTATTGTTTTCAGATGCCAGCCGACTTAGATGTGAGAAGGTGAGTCAGGAGACAGGTGTTGAGTTTGCGGAGTCAAATGCAGAATGTGCAAACAGAGCAAAATATATTATTCTTGCAGTAAAACCTCAATATATGAATCAGGTGTTAAAAAATATAGAGAATGTTGCAAGGGAAGATCATGTTATTATTTCTATTGCTCCTGGTATTACCATTTCTAAATTGAAGGCTGCCCTGGGAGAAGATAAGAGAATTGTAAGAGCTATGCCAAACACACCGGCCTTGTTGGGATGTGGTATGACAGGTATATGTTATGAAGATAAGGTATTTAATTTTGATGAAAAAGATGTCATTGAAAAAATCTTTGGTTCTTTTGGAAAGTTTTGCAAAGTTGAAGAAAGGCTTATGAGTGCTGTTACATGTGTAAGCGGCAGTTCACCAGCATATGTATATATGTTTATAGAGGCTCTTGCTGATGGTGCTGTGAAATATGGACTTCCTAGGGAAACAGCATATGAAATGGCGGCACAGGCAGTCTTAGGTTCTGCAAAAATGGTTTTGGAAACTAAAGAGCATCCGGGAAAACTTAAGGATCAGGTATGTTCACCAGGTGGAACAACCATTGCGGGTGTTTCAGCATTAGAGGAATACGGCTTCAGAAATTCTATAATAAAGGCCACAGATGAGTGCTTTAAAAAGGCGGAAGGTAAGTAATTCCGACGCAAAGCGTCTGCGGAATGGAGATTAGTGTGAAAAAATATGAGAGAATAAAAAGAGAGCTTGTCTATGAAGGCGCAATAATTAATATGTATAAGGATTATGTAAAAGTGCCAAACGGTAATGTTGCACAATGGGATTTTATTGGTCATCATGGTGCTGCAGCAGTAATTCCCGTGACAGAAGATGGTAAAATCATGCTTGTTAAGCAGTGGAGAAATGCACTTGATAGATTTACATACGAAATTCCGGCAGGCGGACTTGATACTCCGGATGAGCCTATGATTGAATGCGCTTCAAGAGAGTTAGAAGAGGAAACTGGTTATAAATCAGATAATTTAGAATTCTTATTATCATTAAAGACAACGGTTGCGTTTTGTAATGAACGGATAGATGTGTTTGTTGCGAGAAAACTTGAAAAAACAAAACAGAATCTGGATGAGGATGAGAGCATAGAAGTATTTCTTTTTGAATTGTCGGAGTTGTTGGAAATGATAAAAAATGGAGAAATGCAGGACTCGAAAACAGTGTCTGCGATATTAGCATATAAGGCTTTCTATGTTGATGAGAAAAACGTCAATTTTTGAGATTGGCTCTGAACCAATGTCATTAACTTTAACAGATCTCCGTTAAAAAACGGGGATCTGTTTTTTCTACCCCTAACAAAAATTATTTTTCAAAAACACTTGACAAGCCGCGCCATATGTGCGGCCGCTCTCGC
>JBNRML010000141.1:0-6758 GCA_050309585.1 Lachnospiraceae bacterium | reverse complement strand
TTTTATTGCAATATTTTTTTATTATGCTAAACTTGTACCGATTGGCAAAAAAGAAAGGAATGATTTACTTTTATGAACATTAAAAGAGAAGATGTAAGAAATATTGCAATTATAGCCCATGTTGATCATGGTAAAACTACATTGGTAGACCAGTTATTAAAACAGAGTGGTACATTCCGTGAAAATCAGGAAGTTGCTGAACGTGTAATGGATTCTAATGATATAGAAAGAGAACGTGGCATCACTATTCTTTCAAAAAACACTGCAGTTAATTATAAAGGAACAAAAATCAATATTATCGATACACCGGGACATGCCGATTTTGGTGGTGAGGTTGAGCGTGTATTAAAAATGGTTAATGGAGTAATTCTTGTTGTTGATGCTTTTGAAGGTGCCATGCCTCAGACAAAGTTCGTTTTAAAAAAGGCATTAGAGCTTGAGTTACCTGTTATTGTCTGCATTAACAAAATAGACAGACCAGAAGCAAGACCTACAGAAGTTATTGATGAAGTTCTTGAATTATTTATTGAACTTGATGCAAATGACGAACAGCTTGACTGTCCATTTGTTTATGCATCTGCAAAGGCTGGACATGCCATTCTCGAATTGGATGATTCACCAGAAAACATGGAACCACTTTTCGAGACAATTCTTGATTACATTCCTGCTCCTACCGGTGACCCTGATGCTGATACACAGGTTCTTATCAGTACAATTGATTACAATGAATATGTAGGTCGTATAGGTGTTGGTAAAGTTGACAATGGTAAGCTTAGGGTAAACCAGGACGTCGTTATAGTTAACCACCATGACCCGGACTTTAAGAAACGAGTTAAAATAAGTAAATTATATGAATTTGAGGGGCTTGCAAAAAAAGAGGTTACAGAAGCTGCTGTCGGTTCTATCGTTGCCATTTCAGGTATTTCCGATATCCACATCGGAGACACTATATGCTCTCCTGAAAATCCGGTAGCCATACCTTTCCAGAAGATATCTGAGCCAACTATTTCCATGCAGTTTAATGTAAATGACTCTCCTCTTGCCGGTCTTGAAGGAAAATTTGTCACATCAAGGCATTTAAGAGACCGATTATTCAGAGAATTAAATACTGACGTAAGTTTAAGAGTTGAAGAAACTGAAACAACTGAAAGCTTTAAGGTTTCAGGTCGAGGTGAACTCCACCTCTCCGTACTTATTGAAAATATGCGTCGTGAAGGCTACGAATTCAGTGTTAGTAAAGCTGAAGTTCTTTACAAAGAAGATGAAAATGGCAAGAAATTAGAGCCAATGGAGCTTGCATATATTGATGTTCCCGAAGAATTTTCAGGTTCAATCATTCAGAAATTGAGTGAAAGAAAAGGCGAACTCCTCTCTATGTCCACTGCCAATGGCGGTTACACAAGATTAGAGTTTTCTATCCCTTCAAGAGGTCTTATCGGATACCGCGGTGAGTTTATGACAGATACTAAAGGAAATGGTATCATAAATACTATTTTCAATGGATATGGTCCTTTCAAAGGCGAAATACAGTATCGTAAACAGGGTTCTCTTATTGCTTTCGAGGCTGGCGAAGCCATTACTTACGGACTTTTCAATGCACAGGAACGTGGTACATTATTTATCGGGCCTGGCGAAAAGGTTTATTCAGGCATGGTAATTGGACAAAATGGTAAGACTGACGATGTTGAAGTAAATGTCTGCAAGAAAAAGCAGCTTACAAACACCCGTGCCTCTGGTTCAGACGACGCATTGAAACTTGTTCCAAAGAGGGTGTTAAGCCTTGAACAGTGTCTTGAATTCATAGATACTGATGAACTTTTGGAGGTAACACCAACAAATCTCAGAATAAGAAAAAAAATTCTTGACCCAACACTTAGAAAACGTGCTTCATTTAATAAAAAATAGTATTGGCAATATAACAGAAAGTCCACGGCAAATGCCGTGGACTTTTTTATAGAAATCTTATCTCTCCATCACATTCAAAATAATCAATGTTTTCAGTGTCACTAAATTCAGTCTGACCGGCAGTGGATTCCATAACCTTCTTTTCAAAACCACCGTAAGAATCATTTTCACATACAATCAAAAGCTTAACCTTGTCAGTATATTCCGTATCCAGAATATTTATTCCGGAATCATTTGCTGCAATATACTGTATTTTCCCAAGTCCATTATAATCCGTTATGATTTCAAACTTCTTACCACTCTTTTTCTCGCCTATTTTACAGGCTTTTAACCCTTCCTGCACTGCACCTTTGTATGCTCTTACAAGCCCACCTGTTCCCAGTAAAATCCCTCCAAAATATCTTGTAACAACAACCACTACATTTGTGAGCTCCTGTCCTGAAAGCACATCAAGCATTGGTTTTCCGGCAGTACCCGACGGCTCCCCATCATCGCTAAACTTTATATTATTTCCTATTATATAAGCCGAGCAATTATGTCTGGCATCCCAATATTTCTTTTTGTACTCGTTTATTACCTCTAAAGCCTCTTCTTCTGTTGATACCGGTCTTATATTTGCTATAAAGCGAGACTTCTTTTCTATAATTTCTCCTGCTCCGCCTTCAATAATGATTTTATCCATGTTCTTCCTCATTTCTATGTTATCTATTAAAAATATAATTGCATTTATTATTTTTTGCAATAGATTGTATATATAATTTTTCTCTGTCAATACTCTAAACACAGTTAAAATAAACCAATCTGCTGCAGAATGAACTTTTTACTTTATTTATTGGTATATTTCTGTTATAATACTGTAGTTATATAAACTTTAACATCATATGAAAATTAGTATGAGAAATGAGGATTAGTATGAATTTCGGATATAATAAAGTAGTTGAAAAGAGACGTTTTCTCGCATCCAAAAGCAAAAAGAGGATTACCAGTTTCTTTATATGGGCAACTAAATTCGGACTATACATAGTTGCTCTTCTAGTTGTGGTCATTGGTTTTACAGGTCTTGGAATGATACGTGGCATGATAAAAAGTGCTCCTGATATCAGTACTCTTAACATTACTGCCTCAGAATATTCAACAACGGTTTACGACAGTGACGGAAATGTAATTACTACTCTTGTTAAATCTGGTGCAAACAGAACAGAGGTTTCTATTGATGAGATACCGGAATGTCTTCAATACGCTTTTATCGACATAGAAGACGAACGATTCAATGAGCACAATGGCATTGATATAAAAGGTATTATCCGAGCGGGCTTCACTGCTCTTACAACAGGTAATTTATCAGAAGGAGCCAGCACCATAACACAGCAGCTTCTGAAAAACAATGTATTTGAAGATGGTGGCAGGGAAACCACATACGGTGCGCTTTTCAAACGTAAATTTCAGGAACAGTATCTTGCTCTTGAATTAGAAAAGACTACAACAAAGCCATATATTTTACAGAGTTACCTGAACACAATTAACCTTGGTTCCAACTGCCTTGGTGTACAATCTGCAGCAAAGAGATATTTTAACAAGGATGCTGCTGATCTTGATATTTCAGAAAGTGCTGTTATTGCTTCTATCACCCAGAATCCCTCTCGTTATAATCCGATAATTCATCCTGAGGAGAATGCGAAAAGACGTGAGAAGGTTCTTAAAAACATGTTGAAAAACAAACATATCTCAAAGGAAGAATATGATGCTGCCATGGCTGATGACGTTTACTCACGTATTCAGACTGTAAACCTTGAAAAAACTACTGCCTCACCTTATTCATATTTCACTGATGAATTGATCGACCAGGTCTTAAATGATTTGATGCAGCAGAAAGGTTACACGCAGACTCAGGCATACAATGTCCTCTTTGGCAGCGGACTCAGTATATTTACAACTCAGGATATGACTATTCAGAATATCTGTGATGAGGAAATAAATAATTTGGATAATTATCCAATAAACACAAGGTACTCTGTCAGCTGGGCTTTATCTGTCAAACAGGCAGATGGTACCGTACAGAATTATTCCGAGGTAAATCTTGATTATTTCCACCGAGTGGTGCTAAATAATCCTGACTTCAAACTGTTATTTTCTTCTCCTGAGGAATACGGACCCCTCATCGACGCATTTAAAAATGAATACATCAAAGAAGGCGACGAAATTTTAGATGAAAGAATAGAATATATTGTACAGCCTCAGGCATCATTTACAGTAATGGATCAAAAGACAGGTTACGTAAAAGCTGTAGTTGGTGGACGCGGAGAGAAAACTCAAAGCCGTACATTAAATCGAGCTACTGCAACAACAAGACAGCCAGGTTCATGCTTTAAGGTTCTTTCATCATATGCACCTGCCATTGATACCGCTGGATATTCCCTTTCTTCAATCATAGAAGATGCACCGTTTTATGATGTAAACGGTCGTCCGGTTAAAAACTGGTGGGGAAGCAGCTATAGAGGTCCTTCTACATTGAGACAGGGTATTTACGATTCGATGAATGTAGTAACAGTTAAATTATTGACTGAGATTACTCCTCAATTAGGTTTTGATTACGTTCAGAATTTCGGAATTACTACATTAGTTCAGAGCGAAACTCTTTCTGACGGAAGTGTTGTAAGTGACGTTAACCAGTCGTTGGCATTAGGTGGCATTACCTACGGTGTTACAAATCTTGAACTCTGTGCTGCATATGCGTCCATTGCAAATGGCGGCGTTTATACAAAGCCTGTTTTCTATACAAAGATTTTAGACCACAATGGAAAGGTTATTCTTGAGGCAACTCCTTCCACGCATACAGTATTAAAGGACTCTACTGCGTGGCTTCTTACAAATGCAATGGAAGATGTTGTAAAAAAAGGTACTGGTAAACCTTGTGCCGTACCTGGAATGTCCGTAGCTGGAAAAACAGGAACAACAAGTAATGATTACGACCTTTGGTTTGCTGGATATACCCCTTATCTTACTGCTACTGTATGGACCGGTTATGATGAAAATACTAGTATAGTCACTCGCGATGGTACACAAAATTATCACGAGAAAATGTGGAGTAAAATCATGACCAGAGTTAACGAAGCAAAAGGCTATAAAGATGATTCTGGATTTGTAATGCCAGATTCAGTTGTACCTGCCCAAATTTGTGCTTCAACCGGAAAGCTTGCTGTTGATGGCGTTTGTCCGACAGTAACTGAATACTTTTCAAAGGGTTCAGTGCCAAAAGGAAAATGTAGTTATCACATTTCACAGAAAAAAGAAAATGAAGCTGAAAACTCAGCTGCCAGTGAAACACCGACAACGGCTCCAGCTTCAAATTAATTAATGTTACCACTACAATAATTGATTGCTTCTTTCATCAAATTCCATATAAAAATCAGTTGTATAATCTTTAATATAGAATTGATTAAGAATGCCGATGCAGATTTTCTTAGAAAAATCTGCATCTTCTTTTGATATGTCTTCCTCTATATTTTTCAAGAAATAGTGCCACTTGTTTACAAACTGCTCATGCTTAATAACATCAGAATATCCAAGCCATTTCTTAACTTTAATTTTTGTCCTGTTTGTATTTACACACTCATTCGTCTGAAGGAAATATTTAAAACCGTTTTTCTCATAATAGCGCCCTAAAGGAAATAATCTGCATATTCCCGGTCTAAAACTATGTATACTGCATCTTCCATTTATATCGAGAAAAGCACATTTTTCTTCTACATCCATATTAATCACCGGAAGAATGAGACCATCTATCACAGATAATTTAATATCTTTCTTCATAAGCTCTTCAAAACTATTTCCCAATCCTTTTTTTAATTCGTAAATATCATACGGGTCAAGAACTATTGAATCGCCCATTCCTCTGCAACATTTACTACAGCCTTTGCAATCATTACAATCAGCCTTCACCATATCATTTAATTCATATAACTTTCCATCGGAAATATCTTCAAGTGATACATTTCTTATCATATAATTTCTATTCCTTTCCCCACTACTTTTTCCTCCATTTCTTTGCGTTGTCTTCGAGATTTCTTATGTTCTGCTCGATATAATTTCTTATATTGTCAGCAAAATTCGTATTATCAGATTTGAACGCAAAAATGAATTTTCTCTTCTCCTTCAGTCCTTCATTAACCAGCCTGATGTGTTCCTTCAAGTGTTCATATCTGACAATTATCTGATATTCATTGGCAAACTCCCTGATTCTTGCCAAAATATTCATTGTATAATAACAATCCATTGCAAATACACCATAAAACATCCCCATAATAAATGAAAATGTCAGATGCTCCGAAAGCCAGAATAAAGACTTTAATATTTTGGGATGTATTATAAAATAATAAATTGCACTTAAAATCATCCAGTAAAAGGTATATTTTGGACAAATAATTCCCTTAATATTTCCCCATTCATTTTCATAGTCCCACAGTTTAACCTTCATCTTTTTTATGAAGATGAGACCTGCCAAATACTCAATTAAAGTAACAACAATTGCCATAATACCAAATAAAACAATTTTACTCACTATGACATTATCTATGTACACTATTTTAATGTGTGCCAGCAAAAACAACACACATAAACTAAACCCATATAATGGCAGATATGGTCCTGACAAAAAACCAGGATTAATCCATTTCCTGTCAGGATTTGCATCTGAAAAAAATTTTCTGTAAAGTAATTCCAGACACCATCCTGATAAACTACCTATAAAAAATAAGAAAGCTAAAACAAGCCAAAGATTCATATAATAATTTCCTTTCAATCTGAGTATGTAAATACTTATTTTAATATCATTTTTTTCATTTGTAAAGAATATT
>JBNRML010000140.1:0-18002 GCA_050309585.1 Lachnospiraceae bacterium | reverse complement strand
ATGTTCAGCCTCTAATTCATTAAGTATTTTTTTGAATTCAGGTGAGGATTCTATTAATTTACTATATTTAGGGTTGTTAATTAAATCTGAGGCTGACATAAAAACTCCATTCTTTAGACAATAAAATTATTTTGCATCTGTTCAGAGCCAGTTTTCGAGGTTAGCTCTGAAGGGATACATTATTATTTATAGAATTAGTCTAGCAAATATGTTTAAAATGTCAAATAGATTTACACTACATTTTTCGACACATGAAAACAGATATAAATAAAATTGAGAAAGGAAGAATAGAAATGGATAACTGTATTTTTTGTAAAATTGCAAATGGAGAGATTCCAGCACACACATTATATGAGGATGAGGACTTTAGGGTGATTTTTGATTTATCACCCGCAACAAAAGGTCATGCACTTATTTTGCCAAAGGAACATGCGGCTAATATATTTGAGTTGAAGGATGAGACCGCCGGAAAGGTATTTGTTTTGGCAAAGAAGATGGCAACTGCCATGAAGGATGCATTTGAAAGTGATGGGTTTAATGTGATTCAAAATAATGGTGAATGTGCAGGACAGTCCGTTTTCCATTTTCATATGCATTTAATTCCAAGATATGAAGGGGATAAAGCGATTAAATTGTGGACACCGGGTAAGGTTACAGATGAGGAACTTGAAAGATTGGAAAATAAGGTTAAAAATAACGAGTAGACGAAAAGTCTACTCGTTATTTTTAACCTGTTTTTAGTTTGATGCTGTTTTGTCGATGAGTTCAAGGATAGTTGTTACTGCGTCTGTTGTTCCAGCAGCATTTATTGCATCTATATATTTGGTTTTATTGTCATATACAGAGTTTATTGTATTAATTAAGAGATCTGTTGTTAGATCTTCTTCTTCAATGAGTTCGCTGAACCCCTGTTTTTTGAAAGAAGCAGCATTTAGGAGCTGATCGCCTCGGCTGGCACGGGCTGAAAGAGGAATAAGTATGCTTGGTTTTTTGAGAGCAACTATTTCGCAAATCGCATTGGCGCCGGCCCTGGAAATGACTATATCAGACATTGCAAAGAGATCTTTAAGCTCAGTCTTTATATATTCGAACTGCTTATATCCTGGAACATTATTTAAGCTGGCATCTGTTTTTCCTTTACCACATAGGTGTACAATCTGGTATTTTTCCAATAATGTATCTAATGCTTTTCTAACGGCTTCGTTTACAGCAACGGCACCAAGGCTTCCTCCAATTACCATTATTATAGGTTTGTTTGCTGTGAAACCGCACATATTAAGGCCGGCAAGTTTATCTCCGGATCTTAATTCCTCTCTTATAGGAGAGCCTGTGAGAAGAGATTTTCCTTTTGGAAGATATTCGGCTGTTTCTGGGAAGTTATGGCATATGGTTGAAGCTGCTGAAAATGATAATTTGTTTGCCAGTCCCGGTGTCATATCGGATTCGTGAATTATTACAGGAATTTTATATTTTTTAGCAGCTAAAACTACTGGAACGGATACAAAGCCACCCTTGGAAAAGACAATATCCGGTTTGTAGTCTTTCATGAATTTTTTTGCTTCTGAGTAACCTTTTATAACCCTAAATGGATCTGTTAAGTTTTTTGCAGATAAATATCTTCTTAGTTTTCCGGAAGAAATACCTGTATAATCAATACCTATCTCCTCAATTAGCTTTTTTTCAATTCCTTCGTAGGAGCCTATGTATTTTATTTCATAGCCGCGCTGTTGAAGTCCGGGAATTAATGCCATATTAGGGGTTACGTGTCCGGCGGTTCCACCTCCGGTTAATACGATTTTTTTTGACATTTATATACCTCCATTTTGTTCGGCTAAGATTTGTTTAAGTGCTTTTGAAAGCTGGTCAGGACAAGAGGTTCCGCGTCCACGACAGTCAATTCCTTCTGTGCGGGAAATAACATCCTGAATTTTCATTCCTTTTACCAGTGCAGAAATACCAGATGTATTTCCCTGGCAGCCACCGTCAAAAACAACACTTTTAATAATATCACCTTCTGTTTCAATTCTAATTTCTCTGCTGCATACTCCTTTGGTTTTGTATATCAAGATAAAGCACCTCCTAAATTTGTATAATTGTTTTTTTTCATATGTTTAAAATTATTATACTATAAAAATAGTATATGTCAAAAACAAGAGATGAAACATTTAAACATGATATTTTGATGTTTGAGTGTGGAAAAATTTATGTGATGTGGGCAAAAATGTAGTTTTTTGTAAAAAAATGTGTATAAAGCCTTCAATTTTGTGTACTTGTGTCGAAAAGTTATTTTATTAGTAACGGTCAAAATATTTATATTGATAAATTACTGTGCTAGTATTTTATGTGACTGGAATAATTGCAAATAGTTAATTATAAATAGCAGATTAGAATAATTTATAAGGGGGAAGTTGATAATGGATATTCTGGTGGCAGTGCAAATTCAAATTACAATCAGCAGTTGGATTAATAATTTTGTTTCAAAAGGAAATATTATGATATTAGTGATGTTTTTCTTTTTTGCAGGTTTTTTTATTATGCTGTTGCAAAATATATTTTATGACAGGATGTTAGATAAAATTGAATATAATAATTTTCGTAATTGCACTCAAATCGAAGCTATTGTACATAAATATGATGTGGATAAGGAGAATAGCAAGACAATAAACGATGCAAGGGCTTTTGTGGCATGCGAAATGCATAATTGGAAAATATTTGGAATGACGATAGAAAATATGTGTGATTATGGAGAGGCAATTGGGATGGCGGGGATAATCATTTCGGTTGTCACAGGTTTTTTAGTTGGAATAGGGCATTTTGCAGATGAAGGCAAAACGGTGAAGTTATTTTTGATTTATTTTTCTGCGGCTATTATTTGTTTTTGCTGTATGAAAATATGGGAAAAGATTGTTAATGTGAATTTTAAGAGAAGTTGTATTCAGGACGGTATTTTGAATTATCTTTTAAACAGACAGGTCTATGTGAAAATTGTTTACGAAGATGATACTGATAAAGAAAAGAACATTGAAAAGAGTACAGAAGAAAAGAGAAAGAAAAACATTGAAAAATACAAGGAAGAAAAGAAAAAACAGTATGAAGAGGATTTGTTATATATCAAGAGTTTTGAGGTAAATGGATTGGATGATATTAATTCAGAGATAAATGGGTCTGAGATGGCAGGAGACCAGGAAAAGAAGGAAACAAAGGAATCGGTTCAGGAAAAGAAGGAAGCAAAGGAATCGGTTCAGGAAAGCACGGATATAATAAAAGTAGGACAGGAGAGACAAGATGCCAGTGAGTCAGATAAAAGAGAGATAGATGCCAATGAGTCAGATAAAAGAGAGATAGGTGTCAATGAATCAGCTAACAGAAAAATAAATGAATATAAAATTATCGATGAGGTATTAAACGAATATCTATAATAAATTCTTGCAAAATAGGGCCATTAGTAATATAATAGTGTTCGAATGTTTTTATTTCTTGATTAACGAAGGAGCGTGTAAAAGATGGCTAAAGTAACATTTGATTATTCAAAGGCAGCCAAGTTTATTTCTGATAATGAAATGAACAATATGGAAAAGATTGTGGCTAACGCAAAGGACACATTGGTAACAAAGACAGGTGCAGGAAATGATTTCTTAGGATGGATTGATTTGCCTGTAGATTATGATAAAGAAGAGTTTGCAAGAATTAAGACTGCAGCTAAGAAGATTCAGGAAGATTCTGATGTATTACTTGTAATCGGAATCGGTGGTTCATATCTTGGTGCAAGAGCAGCTATAGAATTTTTAGGACATAGTTTTTATAACAATTTAACAAAGGAGCAGAGAAAGACTCCAGAGATTTATTATGTAGGAAACAGCATCAGTTCAACATACATTAAACATTTAATGGATGTTGTTGAGGGAAAGGATTTTTCCATCAACATGATTTCAAAATCCGGAACAACAACAGAGCCAGCTATTGCTTTTAGAGTATTTAAGAAAATTCTCGAAGAGAAATATGGAAAAGAAGAAGCGGCTAAGAGAATTTATGCTACAACAGACAAGGCTAAGGGTTCGTTAAAGAATCTTGCAAATGAAGAAGGATATGAGACATTTGTAGTACCTGATGATGTAGGTGGACGTTTTTCTGTTCTTACAGCAGTTGGTCTTCTTCCGATTGCAGTTAGCGGTGCTGATATTGACAAGCTTATGGAAGGTGCTGCATCTGGTAGAGAGATGGCTCTTAACAATGCATTTGCAGAAAATGATGCATTAAAATACGCAGCAGTCAGAAATATTCTTCACAGAAAGGGTAAGGCAGTAGAAATACTTGCTAACTATGAGCCAAGCGTTCATTATGTTTCTGAATGGTGGAAACAGCTTTTTGGTGAGAGTGAAGGAAAAGACCAGAAGGGTATTTTACCAGCTTCTGTTGATTTGACAACAGACTTACATTCAATGGGTCAGTTCATTCAGGATGGTTCGAGAATTATGTTTGAGACTGTTCTCAATGTGGAGACACCAAAATGTTCATTTGAGCTTGAAGAGGAACCGGTTGACCTTGACGGATTAAATTATCTTGCTGGAAAGACAGTAGACTTTATTAATAAGAGTGCTATGAATGGTACCATTTTGGCACATACAGATGGTAGCGTTCCAAACCTTATGGTAAACATTCCGGAGCAGAATGAATTCTACCTTGGTCAGTTGTTCTATTTCTTTGAGTTTGCCTGTGGAGTGAGCGGATATATTTCAGGTGTAAATCCATTTGATCAGCCAGGTGTAGAGAGCTACAAGAAGAATATGTTTGCTCTTCTTGGAAGACCAGGATACGAAAAAGAGAGAGAAGAATTACTTAAAAGATTGTAATATATATTGAAAAATGAGAGTCCCTTCTATAGATACCGGCTAAAAAAGTATATCTAGGAGGGACTTTTTTATGGAGGAAAGTAATGAGCTATTTGATACCTTGTATGATTTTATTTCCGGTGATTGTAGCATTGATTTTATCTGGGATAAAAAATGGTAAAGTACGTGGAATAGTTGTGTACTCTGCAGTTACCATAATTATTGGGATGGCATTGACAATGCTTGGTTTGTTTATACGCAAAGGAGATACCATATACCTTTATTTTCAGTCGGACATACTCGAAATGATTAACATGGGAATGTTGGGAATAGAAGTACTTTTGATGTTCTTAATTGTGTATCTCAGTTGTAAACATAACAAATTTATTATTAGTTTGTTGTCAATTGCGCAGACAGGAATTGTATTCTGGGTTGAGATATATGGTCCTGAAAGTGAATGGGCTATAAATAAAATGACAGTGGACAGACTTTCTGTTTTGATGTGTCTGATAGTGGCTGTAATTGGAGGACTGATATGTGTTTATGCAGTTGGATATATGCATGGATTCCATCAGCATCACAAAGAATTTGAGGACAGAAGACCATTTTTCTTCTTTATTTTATTTGTGTTTTTAGGTGCAATGTTTGGTCTTGTGCTTTCAAACAGCCTTTTGTGGCTAGACTTTTTCTGGGAAATCACAAGTATTTCCTCATTTTTACTTATTGGATATACTAAGACGAAGGAAGCAGTTGACAATTCGTTCAGGGCATTGTGGATGAATCTTTTAGGAGGTTTGGCAATAGCGATTGCGATTTTGTACCTCATTGTTAAATTCCACATAACTTCCCTGGGACAGATTATTGCTCCGATACAGATGGAAAAGGTTGGTATGATTTTTGTAATGAATAAAGTTAAATTAACCTCTGCTAACCTGATTATACCAATTGCACTGCTTGCTTTTGCGGCATTGACAAAATCAGCTCAGATGCCATTTTCAAAGTGGTTACTGGGGGCAATGGTGGCACCAACACCTTCTTCGGCTTTACTTCACAGTGCGACAATGGTTAAGGCAGGTGTTTATCTGCTACTCAGACTTGGTCCTGCAATGAGCGGAACAAAGGTGGGTACAATGGTGGCGTTTATCGGTGGATTTTCATTTTTGTCTGCGTCAATGCTTGCAATTTCACAAAGCGATGCAAAGAAGGTTCTGGCGTATTCAACAATATCAAATCTCGGTCTGATTACAGCCTGTGCCGGCGCAGGACGGGTAGAGACAATCTGGGCAGGGGTATTCCTGCTTATCTTCCATGCCATTTCCAAGTCAATGCTTTTCCAGGACGTTGGGGCTGTGGAAAATGCCACAGGAAGCAGAAACATTGAGGATATGGACAGCCTTATCATTAAGCTTCCAAGACTTGCGGGAATAATGATGATAGGAATTGCAGGAATGTTTCTGGCACCTTTTGGAATGTTGATTTCAAAGTGGGCAGCGTTAAAGGCATTTGTTGATATAAACAATGTAATTCTGGTTATTTTCATTGCCTTCGGAAGTGCCACGACAATGTTTTACTGGATGAAATGGTTTGGAAAGCTTTTGGGTATTTCAAATGTTGAAAAAGTAAGGGACATTACAAAGAAAAATGAAATTGTTTCATTATTTATCCATGCATTTTTGATGATTGCATTGTGTCTTTCTTTCCCATTTTTATCAAAAGAGGTTGTGGAGCCAATGCTTTATCAGGATATATTTATTCAGGTTACTTCAACAAGTACGGTTCTTGAAAATGGAAATTTCTATGTAATGGTTGTAATGCTTATTGCTGTATTTGTATTTCCGGCAGTTACATTTCTTATTTCAAGAAAGGTCAGGCAGGAAAAGGTCATTTCATATATGGGCGGTGCAAACGAGGGTGACAACAGAAACTTCACCAATTCTTACGGCGGAAGAACAAAGCTTTATATGACTAACTGGTATATGGAAAATATATTTGGTGAGAAGAAGTTGCTGAATCCTAGTCTGCTTTTGGCAGCAGTTGTGCTGATAGTAATGATGTGCGTTATCATTGGGGGTGGAATTAAATGAGTATTTACAGAATGATTGCGATGGTAGCATTTGTACTGTTTGCTCCTCTTTTAGGCGGGCTTTTAGATGGTATGGACAGAAAAATTTCTGCCAGAATGCAGGGAAGACGCGGCCCATCCATACTTCAGCCCTTTTATGACGTCATAAAATTAATGCAGAAAAAACTTTTGGTTGTAAATTCCTCTCAGTATTTTATGATTGTGAGTTATCTGTTTTTTGTCATATTTACGGGAACATTATTTTTTGGCGGTTTTGACCTTTTGTTATGCTTCTTTTCGCTTACCACCGCTGCAATGTTCTTTGTGTTGGCGGCATGCAGTACCCATTCGCCCTACAGTTCCATGGGGGCGCAGAGAGAGCTGCTTCAGATGATGGCATACGAACCAATGGTGCTTATGACGGCAGTGGGATTTTATCTGGCAACAGGAACATTTGATGTTTACAGGATAATTCAGATGGATGCAAGTCCGATATTAAGACTTCCGGGATTCTTTATTGGATTTGTGTTTATTCTTTCAATAAAGATGAGAAAATCCCCATTTGATTTGAGCACATCTCATCATGCACACCAGGAAATGGTCAAGGGAATTACCACAGAGATGGTTGGAAAAATTTATGCAATGATAGAGATTGCTGAATGGTACGAAAATGTATTTTTGTTAGGTGTGGTTGGATTGTTTTTTGTGAACAGCAGTTTATGGAGCGTTGCACTTGCAGTGGGAATGTGCGCGGTGGTATTTTTCATTGAGATATTTGTGGACAATGTAAATGCGCGATTTAAATGGGATAAAATGCTTGGATGGGCATGGGGAGTTACATTGCTCACAGGCGGGATAAACCTGTTTATTCTTCAGTTATTGAGATAAAAAAGGATGGGAAAAAATATGCTAAAGATTTCAAAATCACCATGGGTTCTGCATTATGACGGCTCCAGTTGTAATGGTTGTGATATCGAGGTATTGGCTACATTAACACCTGTTTATGATGCAGAAAGGTTTGGAATAGTAAATACCGGAAATCCTCTTCATGCAGATATATTGCTTATTACCGGAGGGATTAATACCCAGAATGAGGAAGTGGTAAGACAGATATATGAACAGATGCCGGAACCAAAGGTTGTCTGTGCAATTGGTACCTGTGCCTGCACCGGTGGAATTTTCAAGGAATGTTACAATATTAAAGGCGGAGTTGACACAACAATACCTGTGGATATTTACGTGGCAGGATGTGCGGCAAGACCAGAATCCATTATTGACGGAATAATAAAATCTGTGGAATTGTTCCAGAAAAAATATGAGGAAAGTAAGAAAAGAATAAAAGGAAAAGGGGGATGCAAATGACTGATATAGGAACACAAATAGAAACAATTTCAGTGGGAGAGCTTTTGCCCACGGTTATTGAAAAAAAGGCTGAATTGTGGAGACTGGTTCAGATATGCTGTGTATATCTGAAGGATTCTGATACATATGAGTTAAGCTATTCCTTTGGAAATAATAAATATAAATTCATTACCTACAGACTTGTCATCAGAAGTGATGTGGAGGTGCCGAGCATAACCCAGATATACCGTGCGGCATTTTTATATGAAAATGAAATGAGTGAGCTGTTTGGAGTGAAAATTAACCAGATAGCAAAGAATTATCACAACAGATTATACAGAATAGATGAGAAGACACCATTTATTGAAAAGAAGGAGGAGATGTAATGGGTAAAAGAAGTATTATTCCTTTTGGACCACAGCATCCGGTGCTGCCAGAGCCTATACATCTTGACTTGGTTTTGGAGGATGAAACTGTCGTGGAGGCAATTCCTTCCATCGGATATGTTCACAGGGGACTGGAAAAGCTTGTTGAAAAAAAGGATTTCAAGGAATATGTTTACATAGCAGAGAGAATTTGTGGAATATGCAGTTTTATGCATGGAATGGGATATTGTGAGAGCGTTGAACACATTATGAACATTGAGGTTCCGGAGCGTTCAAAATATTTGAGAACAATATGGTGTGAGATGTCAAGAATGCACAGTCATTTGCTGTGGCTGGGACTATTGGCGGATGCCTTTGGATTTGAGAGTCTTTTTATGCAGAGCTGGAGAATGAGAGAAAAGATTCTGGATATGTTTGAAATATCCACAGGTGGACGAGTTATTTTTTCCGTAAATACAATAGGCGGTTCACTTAAGGACATGCCAAGGGAAATGCTCGCTTCATTTGTTGACAATCTAAATGAAATTGAGGCAGAACTAAGAAAGCTCACAAATGTTTTTTTAAATGATTACAGTGTGTGCACAAGACTTCAGGGTGTGGGAGTATTGTCAAAACTGGATGCGATAAAGCTTGGGGCTGTGGGACCAATGATGAGGGCAAGTGGACTTAAGATAGACACCAGAAAGCTGGGCTACGAGGCATATGGAAACATTGATTTTGAGATAATCACAAGTGAGGCCTGCGACAGCTATGCCCGTACTGAGGTGAGAATCGGAGAGATATTCCAGTCCATAGACATTATTCGTCAGGCAGTGGCAAAAATACCGGATGGTCCTATTTCTGTGCCGGTTAAGGGGCTTCCAAAGGGTGAATATTTTATTCGTGTGGAGCAGCCAAGAGGTGAGGCAATTTATTATACAAGGGCAAATGGAACGAGATTTCTGGACAGAATGAGAGTAAGAACGCCTACCTTTGCAAATCTTCCATCAATGCTTGAGACATTGAAGGGGGTGCAGCTTGCGGATGTTCCGATTTTGATATTGACCATTGACCCATGTATTAGTTGTACAGAAAGATAGAGGCGAATTATGGCGAAACTAATGAATTTTGCAGGTACAGTTCTGAAAAATCTAGTGTCAAAGCCTGCCACAAAAAATTATCCCGCAGAGCCAAAGGAATATCCCGAGAGAACAAGGGGCCATGTGGAAATAGACATTCAAAACTGCATAATGTGTGGATTGTGTCAAAAAAATTGCCCGCCAAATGCCATTTCGGTGGACAGGGCGAAGCAGACCTGGACAATAGAGAGATTTGACTGTGTGCAGTGCGGATATTGTGCCGACAACTGTCCTAAGAAATGTCTTAAGCTTGTGCCGGGATACCCGGAGCCGGGGGCGGTGAAAAAGCAGGAAACATTTGAAAAACAAAAAGTGACAGAATAGCAGTAAGAAAGAAATGTACGCAAAGAACAAATAGCTGCAAAGAAGAAATATATGTGTAAGAAAATATTTATTACGGGAATGGTGCAGGGAGTTGGATTCCGGCCATTTGTGAAGAGATTGGCCGACAGCCTTCAGATTAATGGGTATGTAATGAATGTCGGTGGAAATGTTGAGATAATTGCACAGGGAGAAGTAAAGCCTATGAATGAGTTTGTTCATAGGCTTATTTCTGATGCGCCAAAGGGAGCGAGGATACAGGATGTTTCGGTGGCTGACGAAAAAGCGGGCAAGTTAGAAAAAACGGGTAGAGTTGAAAAAGGAGATAGGACTGAGAAAGATGGGGAGGTTTGCCGGGAGGGAAACTTCTATATCAGGGAGAGCCGGGATAACTTGAATTTTGGAAAAAAGCCGGATAATTCAGAGAAGCTTTCACAAATTCCAAGAGATGCGGGGATATGTGAGAATTGCAAGAGAGAGCTTGGGGATAAAGAGAATTACCGCTATGGATATCCATTTATTAGCTGTGTTTCCTGTGGACCGAGGTATTCAATTATAAAAAAGCTTCCGTATGACAGGGAAAATATCACAATGGATATTTGGAAAATGTGTAAAAATTGCGAGACAGAATACAAAAATGTGGATAACGTCAGGGGGCACGCCCAGACAATTGCATGCAATGAATGCGGACCAAAATTAAGGCTGTATCAGAAGGTACAGCAGGTGGAAAGCATGGATGAGGCCCACAAGATTTCTTTGCTGGCGAGGGCAATAAAAAGAGGAGAAATCATTGCCATAAAGGATATAGGTGGATATCATCTGGTGTGCGATCCTGAAAATGGCGATGCAGTAGCAAGGCTCAGGCAGCTAAAAGGAAGAGAAAAAAAGCCCTTTGCAGTGATGTTTAAGGATGTGGAAAGTGCCAGGGAATATTGTGAGATAAATGATATTGAGGAAAAGGTGCTGTGTTCTGTGGAAAACCCAATTGTTTTGTTGAAAAAGAAGAGAGATTTTGCAGGAGATGTGTGTAAAAAATCTTATGAGACAGGGGCGATGCTTCCGGGAAACGGATTGCAGGTGTTATTGGCAGATAAAATACAACCACTTGTAATGACCAGTGCAAATAAGAGTGGTGAGCCAATCGTGTACAAAAATGATGAAATGCTTAAATGGTTCGAAGAGGAATCAGGAATTACTCTTTTGGCGGATAATGACAGGGAAATATTGAGACCAATGGATGATTCCGTAGTGCATGTCCTAAAGGACAGGGTGCAGATTATGAGGAGAGGGAGAGGATATGTTCCAGGAGTGATTGAGATTGTTGGGATGGAGGCCGCGGAGGAACCGAAGTGCATTTTTGCAGCGGGTGGTGACCTAAAATCTGTGATGGGATTTATGAGGGGACATCAAGTGGTATTAAGCCAGTATATTGGTGATTTGGCTAATTTGCGTGAGAAGGAATTGTATGGTAAGACCAAGAAGGATATGGAAAAGGTTTTCGGATTAACACCGGAAATTATTGTTAAAGACAAGCACCCGTTATATGTGTCAGGGCGAATGGTGGATAAAATATCCTGTTACGAGAATCGTGAAAAAGATGCTGAAGCTCTACAGGTGATGGAAGTACAGCATCATAGAGCTCATGCGGCTTCAGTAATTGGGGAGCACAAGCTTATGGAGTCGGCATTATGCTTTGTGTGGGATGGGACCGGATATGGTGATGATGGAAATGTGTGGGGCGGAGAGTTTTTCTTTTACGACAGGTCAGAGTTCTTGAGAATTGGACATTTGAAAAATGTTATTTTGCAGGGAGGAGATGAATCCTCAAAAAATGCCCTTAGTTCTTTCTATTCCTATGTGGCAAATTATGGGGAAGTACTGGAAGATTTTTTTTACGAAAAAGAGTGCGAGAAAAGGAAAAAGGAATACTTACTTATAAAAGCGGCATTGAAAAACAGGATAAATACAGTGGTTTCTTCTTCTGCCGGAAGGTTGTTTGACTGTGTAAGCGCAATGCTGGAGATATGTGAAAGAAATGATTATGAAGGTCAGTGTGCCTGTGAGCTGGAGAGCAGGGCGATGAAATTTTGTTGTGAAAGGGATGTCACGCCTTATGAATATTATGTTAGGTTTAGAAACGAAGGGGTATATTGTAACGGGGATATTAATGTTGAAATTCTATTAAGAGATATTTATGAAAAAAAAGGCAGCTGCGATGTAGGGGAGCTTGCCCTCAGATTTCATTGTGGTTTGGTTGAAATGATTAGGCAGACCTGTAAAAGCTTTGAAGATCAATTTGATTTTGGAGGAAATGTTGTTTTTTCGGGAGGAACATTTCAAAACAGAATTTTGACGGAGCTTTGCATAGACGTTCTGGAAAGAGAAAATTATAAGGTGTGGATAAATGAGAGGGTCCCATCGGGAGATGGTGGAATAGCCTTGGGACAGCTGGTTATGGCGGCTATGAAAACTATGGAAAAAAATGATGATGAAATACATGGATGATGTGGATAATATGGAAGAAAGGAAGTGCAAATTATGTGTGTGGCGTTGCCAGGTATTGTGAAAGAGATAGATGTGGAAAACAATTATGCAACAGTGGAATTTAGTGGAAATCGCGTGAAAGCCAGAATGGGACTAGTTGAGGTTAAGGTTGGAGACTATGCGCTTGTTCACGCGGGCTGCATTATTCAGGTTATGAAAAGTGATGAAGCTGAGGAGCTTATTGAACTTTTCAAAGAGGTGGAATTGTGATGCAGGAAATAGAAAAAATTACAGAATATTTAAAGAATTATGATGGACCTCTCATCAGGATTATGGAGGTTTGCGGAAGCCATACGGGAGCCATAACGAAATTTGGCATACGGGAAATGCTTTCTGACAGGATTAAGCTGGTGAGTGGTCCGGGGTGTCCGGTGTGCGTGACACCATCAGCTTATATAGACAGATTAATTGAGTTGGCTCTTGAACCGGACACCTGCGTGGTCACCTTTGGTGATATGATGAGAGTGCCTGGAAGCAGGATGAGTCTCAGTCAGGCTAAGGGTCTTGGTGCAAAGGTAAGGATGGTGTATTCACCTATGGATGTGGTTGCGCTTGCGAAAAAGGATGAGTCTGCGATGTTTGTATTTGCAGCAGTGGGATTTGAGACAACAACACCTGTGTATGCCTTATTGATGGAACAGATTATCAATGAAAAAATAGAAAATATCAGATTTTTGACAGCACTGAAAACAATGCCGGAGGCAATTGATTATTTATGTAGTAACGGAGCAGCAGATGGTTTTTTGGCACCAGGGCATGTATGTGTAATTACGGGCTGGGACACTTTTAGTCCATTAGCAGAAAAATATGGAATTCCTTTTGGAGTGGCGGGGTTTATGGCACAGGAGCTTTTGATTGCTATTTATGGAATTGTGAAACATATAAATCAGCCTGGGGTCATGAATTATTATCCTTCGGCTGTAACGAAAAATGGAAATGAACTTGCCAGAGAAAAGGTGGATAGATTTTTTGAAAAATCGGATGCCGTATGGCGGGGAATGGGGGAGATAAAAAATTCAGGACTTGTGTTGAGGGAAGAATTTGGCAGGTATGATATGGGAAGCCGGGAGCTTCGTGAGGATATCAAGATAAATAAGGGCTGCAGATGTGGTGACGTTCTTATGGGAAAAATTAGTCCTGGTGAATGTGGATTGTTTGGAAAGGTGTGTAATCCGGGAAATCCTCAGGGACCGTGTATGGTCTCAATGGAGGGGGCATGTTTTCACAGTGCCAGTGGATTATGTTATTAAAATAGTGAGGCAAATGGAAATGGATAAAATAATTACTATGGCCCACGGAAGTGGTGGCCGAAAAACCAGTGAATTAATAGATGAAATTTTTTCTAAATATTTTGACAACGAAATACTTGCCCAGATGGAGGACAGTTCTGTTGTGCCTGGGGCAGACAGGCTGGCAATGACAACGGATAGCTTTGTGGTTAACCCCATTGAATTTCCAGGTGGAGATATAGGAAAGCTGGCTGTTTGCGGTACAGTGAATGACCTTCTTATGAGAGGTGCGGTTCCAAAATATCTAACTTGTGGATTTATCTTAGAGGAAGGGCTTGAGATAGACAAGCTTGAGAGAATTGCGAGGTCAATGGCAGATACAGCAGAAGAGGCAGGTGTGACAATAGTTGCGGGGGACACGAAGGTGGTGGAAGGCAAGGGGGGAATGTATATTAATACCGCAGGCGTTGGTTTTTTACCTCAGGGCGTGGAGGTGTCGGTCAAAAACATTATGCCGGGGGACACGATAATTGTGTCAGGAACACTGGGAGATCATCACAGCTGTATTCTCAGTCAGCGAATGGAAATTGAAAATGACATAAAAAGTGATGTGGCGCCATTAAATGATATTGTGGAAAAAATATTTTTGAAGGATTGTGGTGTGCACGCGATGAGAGATGTCACCAGAGGCGGATTGGCTACAGTGCTTAAAGAAATGGCAGTGGCAGCAGGAAAAAATCTTGTTTTGGAGAGTGGCAATATACCTGTTAATCCAATGGTGAGAGATTTTGCAGGGCTATTGGGGCTGGAGCCGTTGTATATGGGAAATGAGGGTAAAATGGTGCTCTTTGTGGATAGCAGAAAAAAAGAAGAAGTATTAGCGCTTATCAGGGGATGTAAGTATGGAGAAAAGGCTGAAATAATAGGACATGTTGATGCTGCAGATGGAGAGAACCTGAAAAACTCGAAGATGGAAAGGGCGTCAGGAGAATTGTTAATCAAAACAGAAATTGGCGGATTGAGATATCTGGATGTACTGCAGGGTGAAGGATTGCCGAGGATTTGTTGATGAAAAAGTGTTGATTTTACAAAATATTCGCTATAAAAAGTGTGAATTGTATATAGTTATTCGCTGTAAAAAATGTAACAAACGGTTGTATATTGGCTGAAAAAATGTATAATATATTTATGTCTGTTTATTAAATATGTTTGGGCGGTGATGTGTTATGTATTTGAGACGAAAGATTGATGAATATTTAGCAAATTGGAAAAATAATGAAGATAGAAAACCACTTATTGTAAAGGGGCCACGTCAAATTGGAAAGACTGAATCGATAATAAAATTTGCTCAGGAAAATTACAAAAGCATAATAGAGATAAATTTTGTTACTTCTAAAAAATATAAACAAATTACATCGGATGGATACAGTGCAGATGCGATTATCAAAAATATATCATTAATTGATCCATCACACAAATTTATACCGTTCGAAACATTATTGTTTTTTGACGAAATTCAGGAATATCCAGAAATAGCAACAAGTTTGAAGTTTTTTAAGCTTGATGGACGTTTTGATGTGATTTGTTCTGGTTCTCTGTTAGGTATTAACTACAATAGAATCGAGAGCAATAGTGTGGGGTATAAAACAGACTATAATATGTACTCTCTTGATTTTGAGGAATTTCTTTGGGCAAAAGGATACACTTCTGATGTTATTGAGGATATGTATAAGCATATGAAGGAGTTGGTTCCGTTTTCAGAGCTTGAGCATTCGGTATTTTCTGCCCACTTTTTAGATTATTGTGTTCTTGGAGGTATGCCTGCTGTAGTTCGAGAGTATATTAGAAACAATACATTTGAAGGAACACTTGATATTCAGCGTCAGCTGATTGCAGATTACAAAGAGGATATTAGAAAATATGCAGAAGGTATGGATAAAACACGAATTACCAATGTGTTTAATAGTATTCCGGTGCAATTAGCAAAGGAAAACAAGAAATTTCAATTATCAAAAGTAGAAAAAGGGGCCAGATTTAAGGATTATCGTGGTTGTGTAGAATGGCTTGAGGAGGCTGGTATGGTTAATTTGTGTTATTGTCTTAACAATGCCGAGCTTCCGCTAAAGGGTAATTTTGATATAAATAAGTTTAAAATATATTTTTGCGATACTGGACTGTTTGTTGCACTTTTGGATGATGAGGCACAGGAAGATTTAAGGGCAAATAAAAACTTGTCAGTGTATAAGGGTGCATTGTATGAAAGTATTGTGGGGGAAGCACTTGTAAAGGAAGGTTACCAGTTGTATTATTTTAAAAGAGAAGATGCAACACTAGAGGAAGATTTTTTTGTACGTACAGCAAATAATTTGATTCCTGTTGAAGTAAAAGCAAAAAACAGTAAAGCGAAATCATTGTCACAGCTTATTAAAAGTGATAGATACAGTGATATTACTTTCGGAATAAAGTTTTGCTCCGGTAATATTGGATATGAAAATAATATATATACTTTCCCTTATTTTTGTGCATTTCTCTTGAAAAAATATCTGAAGGATATGCAATAACACAGTAGGTATTATTTATTTTGCAGCAAAAATGGGGAAGTGGGATCCTTCAAATAAATAATAGTCTGAAATTCATTGTATTCATCATCATATAGCATAGTCATTTCACCGTCATATTTTTTTACAATTCTCTGTATACTTTTTAAACCGATGCCGTGGAAGATAGTTTCTTTTTTTGTTGTAACAGGAATGTTTTGTTTGTTAAATTTTGGTTTAGTCACGCAGGTGTTTCTTACACTGATAAGCGTGAAAACAGAGTTTTCCTGTTCTGAAACATTCAGTTCAATGTAGGAATCAGCTATATTTGTGCAGGCCTCCACTGAATTATCCAAAAGGTTACAGAATAATGCGGTTAATTCTGTGTAGTCCATGTATTTTACAACATTTTTTCTAATGTCTGTTTTAAGGGAAATCCCCTTGTCGTTGCAGATTTTAATATAGTGACAAATAATTGAATTGAGCATTTCGTTATCAGAAACTCGAATGTTTTTCTGAAGCTCGGGAGAATTCAGCAATTTTTCAAGGTATTGATGAATCTGTACACTGTCATTAATTTTATTTAACTCCATAAGTGAAGAGAGATGGTTTCGAATATCGTGAATGAGAATCCGCTGATTTTCGTTTTGAATGAATAATTCTTTATAGTACTGGGCCATATCGGTTTCCTTCTGATGCTGGACATTGAGCTTATTGACTTCATTATTTTTGTGAAGAACATAATAGTAAATGAAGAAAATAAAAATATTAATCAGAATAATGACAAAGGCACAGGAAGAGAGCAGATACCTCGAGCTTTTGTCGATACTGTCGATTAGAAGAATGTCAAATATAGATGAGGAAATATATATAGACATCAGTGGAATTAACAATATTAGGATATTGGTTATGTTGGTAGCAAATGAGTTTTTCCTAATATATTTTTCTGGCTCTTGGGTTGATTTATTGCACATATTAAAAATATTGGCAATAATCATAAGAACCAGAAAATAAATAATTTTACTGGTAATGGTTAAAATAACCATAAAAAAAACATTTGACCTGACTTCTATGGAATATTGCTGAGATAATCCCATTACTGCTATTTCACTGAACATATTAATACAAGTTATAACTAAAGTATGAATTAGCGAAATGCCTAATCTTGTATTGTACAAGCACACTAAAATTATAAAGTTGACTATTGTAAATGAAAGTATATTAATTTTTACTATTTCAAAAAATGATATTCCAAATAAAACCGTGTAGAAAAATATATATGTTAAGTACAATTGTTTTTTTGACTTATTAGGCGTAAAGAGCTTAGAGAAGTATAAATATAAAATGATACCTTCTACTAAATATATAGATGAATATAATGAAACAAATAATAAAAGTGGGGTTGTCATTTGTTTTTTCCTTTCGGTTGAAAATAAGTTTTGAAGTTTTCGGAAATATGTATTATTTATTATGCAGCAAAAATGGGGAAGTGGGATCTTTCAAATAAATAATAGTCTTAAATTCATTGTCATCATCATCATATAACATAGTCATTTCACCGTCATATTTTTTTACAATTCTCTGTATACTTTTTAAACCGATGCCGTGGAAGATAGTTTCTTTTTTTGTTGTAAC
>JBNRML010000139.1:0-11078 GCA_050309585.1 Lachnospiraceae bacterium | reverse complement strand
TGTTCAGAGCCAACCTCCAAAATGCTTTGCATTTCGTCGGTGTGGCGTATCCGCCAAATAAAATTTCAAAAACAGTCTTAAAAATGCAAGCATTTTACACCTGTTTTATGAAATTTTGCTTGGCTCTAAACAGTTACCAAATTAGGTATCTGGTTATGAATTGATTGTCCCAGGTCATATTATATTAAAAATATGACTGGGGATTGTTAGTTTTATGGATGAGAGAAAAAGACATCTTGAAAAAATTATGGGGATAGTTATGCTTGTGATTTTTGGACTTACCGCGTTTTTTGCAAATGTTAAGCCAAATATAATTTTAGCCACTAAGCATAATGAAACTGATGGGAAAATGGTTGTAATACTGGATGCAGGGCACGGGGGATATGATCCTGGAAAGATTGGGATTAACGGTAAAATTGAGAAGGACATTAATTTACAGATAGCAGAAAAGCTCCAAAAAATTCTTGAGAATAAAGGCATTAAGGTTGTTATGACAAGAAAAAGTGATACTGATTTATTCCGGGCAGAAGAACATATTGATAAAGTGGAAGATATGGAAAAGAGGATAGAGATTGCTGAAAAGTATGACAAGAAAATTTTTGTGAGTATACATCAAAACAGTTTCACCACCGAAAGTGTCAGGGGACCCCAGGTTTTTTACTATAAGGCCTCTGTTCATGGAAAAGAGCTTGCAGAATTAATTCAGAATGAAATGAATTCCATTCAGGATGAGTCCCATAGAAGAATGATTAAGGAAAACAGCGATTATTATCTTCTTAAAAATATATCTTGTCCTGCGGTTATTGTTGAGTGTGGTTTTTTGTCAAACTGGGAAGAAGCAACTCTTTTATGTGATGAGGTTTATCAAACGAAGATTGCTGAAAGTATATCAGTGGGGATTGAGGAATATTTTAATAAAATATTTAGTTTATCTTTAGAGTAAAATATGCTATAATATCGGGAAAATGTTGAGTATAAACAGCAGTAGAGGAATGGAGGAGAATTATGGAAACCATTCTAAGAAAAGTAAATGAAGAGAATATAGATACAGAAGTGATGAATGAGGCGGCGGAAATTTTGCGCAGAGGAGATATGGTAGCATTTCCTACAGAGACTGTATATGGTTTGGGAGCAAATGCCCTTGATGAGGGTGCATCGAAGAAAATATATGCTGCAAAGGGAAGACCATCGGATAATCCGCTTATAGTTCATATCTCAAATGAAAATCAGCTTCAGAGGGTGGTCAGTGAGATTCCAGAGACTGCCAGAAAGCTTATAAAAGCTTTTTGGCCAGGACCATTGACAATAGTTTTTAATAAAAGTAAAGCAGTTCCCTATGGAACTACAGGAGGTCTTGATACGGTGGCTGTCAGGATGCCAAATCATAAGATTGCATTAAAACTAATTGAGGTATCAGATGTTTTGATTGCCGCTCCCAGTGCTAATCTGTCGGGAAGGCCTAGTCCGACGCTGGCGGAACATGTTATGGATGATTTAGGTGGAAGGATTTCGATGGTAATAGATGGAGGACCTGTTGGCATAGGTATTGAGTCTACTATAGTCGATGTTACCGGAGAGGTTCCAATGATTCTCAGACCCGGCTATATCAATAAAACCATGTTGGAGGAGATAGTTGGAGAAGTAATGGTTGATAAAGCGATACTTAAGCCTGACAATCCGGGATTAAAACCGAAAGCACCGGGAATGAAATACAGACATTATGCTCCTAAAGCAGACTTTACAATGTATGATGGTGAAAGGAAAGCTGTGGCGTGCAGGATTAATGAAATAGCTAAGGCACTTATTGAAAATGGGTATAAGGTTGGAATTATTGCCAGCGATGAGTCGTTTGAACTCTATAAATGTGGGGATGTAGTGTCAATTGGCACAAGAAGTGACGAACTGAGTATATCAAAGAATTTATATAAAATACTTAGAGATTTTGATGACAAAGAAGCTGATTATATATTAGGGGAAACCTTTGCCAGTGACAAGTTGGGACAGGCGATAATGAATAGGATGCTTAAAGCAGCAGGGTACAAGGTAGAAAAAGTCTAATTTATGAAAGGCGAAATTTATGGGTGCATATAAGAAGGTAATATTTGTAAGTGAAGATGGGACATGCAGAAGTATACTTGCAAAAGCCATCTATGAAAACATAAAAAGAGACAGTGAAGTAGAGGTTTTGTCAAGAGGATTGGTTGTTTTGTTTGAGGAACCGGTAAATCCAAAGGCAGTAGCCATTGCGAAATGCAAGGGTCTGTCCATTGAAAATGAGTTTTCACAGCAGCTTAGAGAAGGTGATTTTAGCGATGAAAATCTCATTATTGTAATGACAGATTTGTTGAAAAAGAAAATATATGAAAAGTTTGAAAATGCACTAAATGTATATTCTATCCGGGAGTTCACCGGAAATGCAGTTGATGTGGAAACACTTGTTGGCGGAGAGCTTGCGGATTATGGCAACAGATATGAGTATCTGGAGGAATTAATTTTAGCATTAAGGGAAAAAATAGAAGAATAAATCATCAGAAGAGACAGAAAGATAGAATGAAGAGGTGTTAATATGATAGCAATTGGATGCGACCACGGCGGATTTGAATTAAAGAAAGAGATTATTAAACATTTAGAGGAAAGAAATATTGAGTACAAGGATTTTGGGTGTGACAGTATGGATTCTGTGGATTATCCTGAGTATGGAAAAAAGGTTGCAGAGGCAGTTGCAGCCGGTGAATGTGAAAAAGGTATTTTGATTTGTGGAACAGGAATTGGAATTTCAATTGCTGCAAACAAGGTTAAGGGAATCCGTGCTGCACTTTGTACAGACTGTTTTATGGCAGAAGCTACGAGACAGCATAATGATGCAAACGTATTGGCGTTAGGTGGAAGAGTTGTTGGAGCCGGATTGGCATTGAAGATAGTTGATACATTTCTTGATACAGAGTTTTCAAATGATGAAAGACATATCAGAAGGATTGGAATGATTGAATAATATGAGTGATAAAAGAGATAGTTATATAAGCTGGGATCAGTATTTTATGGGTGTGGCATATTTGTCAGCCATGAGATCAAAGGATCCAAATACTCAGGTGGGCGCCTGTATTGTAAGTCCAGAAAATAAGATTTTGTCTATGGGATACAACGGTTTTCCAAATGGTTGCTCAGATGATGAATATCCTTGGGCAAGAGAGGGAGATGAGGAGCTTAATTGCAAGTATCTTTATTCAACCCACAGCGAGCTCAATGCAATATTAAATTATAGAGGTGGCAGCCTGGAGGGTGCAAAAATGTATGTGACACTGTTTCCATGCAATGAGTGTGCAAAGGCAATAATACAGTCTGGTATAAAAGCGCTTGTGTATGATTGTGATAAATATGCAGACTCTCCATCAGTGGTTGCTTCGAAAAGAATGTTGAAATCAGCAGGCGTAAAAATTGAGCCATACAAGAGGTCGAATAAGGAAGTTATGATAAAATTATAAAATTCTCTTCGCCTCTTCGCGTAAAGACGCTCAGAAATGGAGATTAGTGTGAAAAAAAATCGTTTGGGCAGGCAGGCATATGCAAATATCGCACTGATAAGCCAGCTGGGAATTAGTATGATAGTTCCTGTTTTTGCGTTATTATTCATAGGAATTGAGCTGCAAAAAAGACTGGGATGGTATGCAGTTTTACCGTGTCTTATCATGGGAATTATAGTAGGGTGCAGAAATACATACATTCTGGCAAAAAAGGCGGCGGGAAGATCTGAGTTCCAAAAGGAATATGAGGATGATGAAAAGCTGGTTGAGAAAGCCTTGAACAGTTGGAATGATGAAAAAGGAAAACCTAAAAAACGGGAATAGCTGCAATTGGATTTCCTGATGAATTATTAATTAAGTTTTATTTAAAATATTGAAAATGAGTATGAAAAAGAAAGAAAAAGACGAAATTGCAAATATGAACAGCCCAGTCAGGAGTAAATATGGTCTGGGAGGTCTTCATATAAATAAAACAGGCCTTGAGCTTGTGATAGGGAATATTATTTATTATGTTATTGTACAAATTCTTGTTGTTGTTTTTTCGGGGAACGCTCTTTATGACTCCATTGGATTGATAGCAGGAGTAGTTATTTCCACGGCTATGACGATTCATATGACAATAGCAGTTGAGCAGGCCATGAGTCTTAATGAGAGAGCCGCAGATAAGCATGTGAAAAAGACAACTGCCTTTAGGATGTTGGGTGTGATGGCTGCATTGGTTATTGTTGGGCTGACAGAATTTGGAAATATAGTATTTACACTTATCGGTGTTATGGCATTGAAAGTATCGGCGTATTTACAGCCGCTTACTCATAAAGTTTTAGAAGGAAAATTCGAGAAGGAAGGAAGGTGAGAGTGTGCAAAATGTGATTTTCAATAATATGGCAAATATGTTATTGGCTAAAAGCAGTGGGCAGGAAGAAAGCAGTGGAAGCTTTATGATAAAGCTTTTTAAGGAAATCCATATTGGGGGAACCACGGTTTATATAACCAGTACCCATATATGTCTTGCAATCATTATGATTGTGCTTTTGGGATTTATTTTTCTTGTAAATAAAAAGATAAAAGATGTAGATGCTTCCGATACACCGGGAACAATACAAAACATTGCTGAACTCATTGTTGAGGCTGTAAGTAATATGGCTTCAGGAATAATGGGCACGAATGCCGGAAGATTTGTTAACTACATTATTACATTATTTATGTTTGTATTGTTGTGTAATATATCCGGGTTATTTGGACTCAGACCGCCTACGGCAGATTACGGTATTACATTGCCATTAGGATTAATTACATTTATGTTGATTCACTACAATGGTGTTAAGAAAAATAAAAGCAAGCATTTCACGGCACTATTTGAACCAACACCAATTCTGTTTCCGATTAACTTAATCGGTGAAGTAGCAGTGCCTTTATCGCTTTCGGTTCGTCTGTTTGGTAATGTAATGTCTGGTACGGTTCTTATGGGACTTATTTATGGATTGTTATATCCATATGCCATTGGCTGGCCGGCATTGCTCCATTGTTATTTTGACGTATTCTCAGGCTGTATTCAGGCTTATGTAATATGTATGCTGACAATGGTTTATATCAATGATAAGATAAGCGACTAAAACTAAAATTATTTTAATGTCTGAAAAGTCAGACAGATAGGAGGAAATTTATGAATCAGGTAACAGGACAGCAGTTTATTTATGGTATGTCAGCTGTAGGTGCAGGTATTGCAATGATAGCTGGTATTGGACCTGGTATTGGTCAGGGATATGCAGCAGGTCAGGCAGCAGCAGCAGTTGGTAGAAATCCGGGAGCAAAAGGTGATATCACATCTACCATGCTTTTAGGACAGGCAGTTGCTGAGACAACAGGTCTTTACGGATTCGTTGTTGCAATCATCCTTATGTTCGTTAAACCATTCAAATAAGGTTACGCCTAAGAAAAATATATTGATTATTCTCAGAAAGGAGGCGAAACCTTGTGGGTGAAAGACTATTTGGTTTAGACGCGCAAACAATCTTTGACTGTATTATTTTGGCTATTTCAATGTTAGTGCTGTTTACGGCAGCTTCATATTTTATGATTGACCCTATCAAAAAACTTTTGAAAGGCCGTCAGGACAGAATATCAGAGGACAGGGAAAAAGCTAAGTCTGAAAAGCAGGATGCAGAAGAACTCAAAAAACAGTATGAAGATAAAATCAAAAATATAGAAAAAGATGCGGAAGCAATTTTAAGAGATGCTCGTAAAAAAGCTCTTTTAAGCGAAGAGAGAATTGTAAGTGAAGCTAAGGAAGAGGCTGCACGCATAATTGCCCATGCGAAAAATGAAGCTGAGCTGGAAAAGAAAAAGGCAGCAGATGATGTTAAGAAAGAGATTATCAAAGTTGCAACTCTTATGGCCGGCAAGGTAGTAGCAGTGTCTATGGACGAAAAGGTTCAGGATGCACTCATTGAGGAAACATTGAAGGAGATAGGTGAGGAAACATGGCTAAGCTAGTATCTAAGACATACGGTGATGCATTGTTTGAACTAGCTCTTCAGAACAATAATCTTGATGAATTATTTGAGGAATCAAAGGTTATGAGGGAAGTGTTTCTTGAAAACAATGAGCTGACAAAGCTGCTTAATCACCCAAAAGTCGACAAAGATGAAAAAATCGCGGTGATAGAAAACATATTCAAAGAAAGAGCTTCAAAGGAAATGGTAGGTTTTCTTGTTTTATTAGTGAGAAAAGAACGCCAGAACTGTGTTATAGAGATACTTGATTATTTTATTTCAAGAATAAAAGAGTATAAAAAAATTGGTGTTGCATATGTAACAACTGCAGTTGAATTAAGCAATACACAGAAAGAAGAAATTAAAGACAGGTTATTAAAAACCACAAAATATGAAACCTTCGAGATGAATTATTCGGTCAATCCGGAAATTATCGGTGGAATGATAATTCGTATTGGAGATAAGGTTGTAGACAGCAGTATAAGTTCGAAGATAAGTGATTTATCACGAGAATTGTATAAAATACAGCTGGTTTAGAAAAGAAATAAGCAATTGAAATTTTGCTGGAAAGAAGGTGGGTTAGCTCCATGAATTTAAAACCGGAAGAGATTAGTTCTGTTATTAAAGAACAAATACAGAAATATTCAGCTGAGCTTGATGTTTCTAACATCGGTACAGTAATCCAGGTAGCTGACGGAATCGCTCGTATTCACGGCCTTGAGAAGGCTATGCAGGGTGAACTTTTGGAATTTCCAGGTGAAGTATATGGTATGGTTATGAATCTTGAGGAAGATAACGTGGGTGCCGTACTTTTAGGAAATCAGAAGAATATTAACGAGGGCGATACTGTTAAATCAACAGGCCGAGTTGTAGAGGTTCCAGTTGGAGATGCAATGTTAGGCCGAGTTGTAAACGCGCTTGGACAGCCAATAGATGGTAAAGGACCTATTCATACAGATAAGCACAGACAGATTGAGAGAGTGGCATCTGGTGTTATTTCAAGGAAATCTGTAGATACACCACTTCAGACAGGTATCAAGGCCATTGATGCCATGGTTCCAATCGGAAGAGGACAGAGAGAGCTTATCATTGGAGACAGACAGACAGGTAAAACAGCCATAGCTATTGACACTATTATTAACCAGAAGAGTCAGAACGTAAAATGTATTTACGTTGCCATAGGTCAGAAGGCTTCAACAGTAGCTACCATTGTTAAGACCTTAGAAGAATATGGTGCAATGGCATATACAACAATTGTTGTATCAACAGCCAGCGACCTTGCACCATTACAGTATATTGCTCCATATGCAGGATGTGCAATTGGAGAGGAATGGATGGAAAATGGAGAGGACGTATTGGTTATCTATGATGACTTAAGTAAGCATGCTACTGCATACCGTACACTGTCTTTGCTCCTTAGAAGACCACCAGGACGTGAGGCGTTCCCAGGTGACGTATTCTATCTTCATTCAAGACTTTTAGAGCGTGCAGCCAGACTTTCAGACGAGTTAGGTGGCGGTTCACTTACTGCATTGCCTATTATTGAAACCCAGGCAGGCGACGTTTCAGCATATATCCCTACTAATGTAATTTCCATTACAGATGGTCAGATTTATCTTGAAACAGAGATGTTCAATGCAGGTTTCCGTCCGGCGGTTAATGCAGGTCTTTCGGTATCCCGAGTAGGTGGAGCTGCCCAGATTAAGGCTATTAAAAAACTTGCAGCACCTATCCGTGTGGAGCTTGCGCAGTATCGTGAACTTGCAGCATTCTCGCAGTTTGGTTCAGAGCTTGATGCTGATACAAAGGAAAAGCTCGCTCAGGGTGAAAGAATTAAAGAGATGTTAAAGCAGGAGCAGTACAATCCAATGCCTGTTGAATATCAGGTAATTATTATTTATGCTGCCACAAAGAAATATTTATTAGATATTCCTGTTGACGGTATTATTGATTTTGAAAAAGATTTATTTGAATATATTAATACCAAGTATCCTGATATTCCTGAGAGTATCAGAACAACAAAGGAATTGACTGCAGAGACAGAAGAAAAGCTTGGTAAGGCAATTACAGAGTGCAAAGCCCTTCAAAAACAGTAGTGGAATGAGGTGATATCATGGCGTCAATGAGAGATATTCAGAGACGAAAAACAAGTATTCAGAGTACAGAACAGATTACAAAAGCCATGAAACTGGTAGCTACTGTAAAATTGCAGAAAGCAAGGGTGCGAGCTGAACAGGCTAAACCATATTTTGAACATATGTATGAATCTGTAACTTCTATGCTTTCTCGTTCGGGAAATTTAAATCACAAGTATTTAAAGGCTGGCGAGAGTGACAAGAAGGCCGTAATTGTAATTACGTCAAACAGAGGTCTTGCAGGAGGATATAACAATAACATTACAAAGTTACTTACGAAGGATGATGATTTTTCGAAAGACAAGGTTGTAACGTATGTTATTGGTAGAAAAGGCAAGGAAAACCTGGTCAGGTCAGGTTATGAAATCAAAGAGGATTTTTCAGAGGTTGTTAATGAGCCGATTTATCGGGATGCAATGGAAATTGCTGAAAAGGTACTTGAGGGATTTGAAAAAGGTGAGTTTGGTGAGGTGTATATTGCATATACCGCATTTAAGAACACTGTAAGTCATATCCCTACAATGCTTAAGGTTCTTCCGGTTTCTACTGAGGAGGGCATTGAGGAGGAGACTGAAAAGTCAGCACCTCAGGATGAGACTTCTGAAGCAAGACTTGAAAGACTTACTTTAATGAATTATGAGCCTTCTGATGAGGAAGCACTTGACTTGATTATTCCTAAGTATGTAAGCAGTTTGATATATGGTGCATTAATTGAAGCTGTAGCCAGTGAAAATGGTGCAAGAATGGCAGCCATGGATTCTGCAACAAGCAATGCGGATGAGATGATTGCGGACTTGTCATTAATGTATAACAGAGCAAGACAGAGCTCTATTACCCAGGAATTAACAGAGATTATAGCTGGTGCTGAGGCAATCAGCTAAGAAACGAGGTAGAAAATGGCAGAAAATAATACAAAACAGTGCATTGGTAAAGTCACCCAGATTATTGGCGCTGTACTTGATATTAAATTCAGTGCGGGAAATTTACCTGAGATATATGATGCTATTAACATTGAGTCTCCAAACGGAAGACTTGTTGTAGAGGTAGCTCAGCATCTTGGTGACGATACTGTCAGATGTATTGCCATGGGACCGACTGACGGATTAGTAAGAGGTATGGAAGCAGTGGCAACAGGTGCTCCTATTTCTGTTCCTGTCGGGGAAAACACATTGGGCAGGATGTTCAATGTCCTTGGTAATCCTATAGATAATGTTGCTGCTCCGGAAAATGTGGAATATTATCCAATTCACAGAAAAGCACCGGAGTTTGCAGAACAGTCAACAAAAACAGAAATTCTTGAAACAGGTATAAAGGTTGTCGATTTGTTATGCCCTTATCAGAAGGGTGGTAAAATCGGTCTTTTCGGTGGTGCCGGTGTAGGTAAAACCGTACTTATTCAGGAGTTAATCAGAAATATTGCTACAGAGCACGGTGGATATTCTGTATTTACCGGTGTTGGTGAGAGAACAAGAGAAGGAAATGACCTTTATTATGAAATGAAGGAATCTGGCGTTATCAATAAGACAACAATGGTGTTTGGTCAGATGAATGAGCCACCTGGAGCGAGAATGAGGGTAGGTCTTACAGGACTTACAATGGCAGAATATTTCAGAGACCAGGGTGGAAAGGACGTATTGCTTTTCATTGACAATATTTTCCGTTTCACACAGGCAGGTTCTGAGGTTTCAGCTCTTTTAGGACGTATGCCATCTGCAGTTGGTTATCAGCCAACATTACAGACTGAAATGGGTGCTTTACAGGAAAGAATCACATCTACAAAGAATGGTTCAATTACATCTGTACAGGCCGTTTATGTGCCTGCGGATGACTTAACTGACCCGGCTCCTGCTACTACGTTTGCCCACTTGGATGCAACTACAGTGCTTTCGCGTTCAATCGTTGAATTAGGTATTTACCCTGCTGTGGATCCATTGGAGTCAACATCAAGAATTCTTGATCCAAAGATTGTTGGTGAAGAGCATTACAAGGTTGCCAGAGGTGTTCAGGAGATTCTTCAGAAATACAAGGAATTACAGGATATTATTGCAATTCTTGGTATGGACGAATTATCTGAGGAGGATAAGGTTGTAGTTGCCAGAGCCAGAAAGGTTCAGAAATTCCTGTCTCAGCCATTCAACGTAGCTGTACAGTTTACAGGAATTGAAGGAAAGTATGTTCCTCTCAGTGAGACTATCAGAAGCTTTAAAGAAATCTTAGAAGGAAAACATGATGATATTCCTGAAAGTTATTTCCTGAATGCAGGAAGCATTGATGACGTAGTTGCCAGAGTGCAGAAATAAGTGTCTTCGCAAAAGAATTTGCTGCGACATGCTATGACATGGAGGATGGTCTATGGAAGATAAATTATTTGAATTAGAAATAATCACACCTGATAGACAATTTTATGAAGGCACTGTAAATATGGTTGAGATGACAACGAGCGAAGGAAACATTGGTATTTATAAAAATCATATTCCTCTTACATGTATTCTAAAACCCGGAGTAGTTAAAATCTATGAAGGTGAGTCATCTGAGCCTAAAAAAGCAATTGTTCATGCGGGATTTGTGGAAATCCTTAAAGACAAGGTTATTGTAATGGCAGAAATTGCAGAGTGGCCTGATGAAATTGACATTAACAGAGCAAATGAGGCAAAAATAAGAGCAGAAAGACGTATTAATGAGCCTGGTGAAGGTATTAATATTGAAAGAGCTGAGGCTGCTTTGAGAAGATCCTTGGCAAGAATTGAGGCTCTTAAATAGAATAGAGTTCAAATAGTTATATTATTTTGTAACTGTTCAGAGCCAAGCATATTTTTACAGTTAAACGTGATGAATGCTTGCATTCGTGAACGTTTGGCTGTAAAAATATATTTGGCGGATACGCCACACCGAAAAAACGCCAGTTTTTGAGGTTGGCTCTGAACAGTTAC
>JBNRML010000138.1:0-20012 GCA_050309585.1 Lachnospiraceae bacterium | reverse complement strand
GTTCTAAATAATAGATTTCTTATCTTAATGACATTGAGGTTCTTAGGGGATTGGGGGAATGCCACCGACAAGCAAAAAATGAAAGTGGGTCACCACTTCCACTGCTTGAGGCGTTGTGGAAGCAGTATAGTTTCCTTATGATGTGAGTTACATTGCGGTGTATTACGATTACGATAAAAGATAAAAGAGAGCGGGAATATGTTGAAAATATTCGGATAAAGGAATATAATGAAATATATAGTGAAAAGTTTAGAATGACAATAAAATTGTGGAGGATGAGGGAATTCCCTTTTAAGAAGATATGGACTTTTTTTCACGAATGATGAGCTTTGGCGAAAAATTGGGAAGGAAGAAGATAAAGGCAGAACCAAGCTCAGAATGTATAAGAATTTATGAATTACAGGATGAGTTAAATGCATTACTAAAAGGTACTGAGTATGTGGCTAGAAGTGAGTATGCAGAAATAATACCTGTGTATAAAGATATTGTTGAATATTTCAGGGTTTTGCAGAATAGCAAGATGCTGAAAAACTATTGCACTCAAAATGGAATTACAGAAGGAGAGGTCTTAAGGATTATTGATTTGTATGACCACCTTGGGGAGAGGGTTGATGCTGCAAATGATGAAAATATAAAGAATCAAATGTTATCAGAGAAAGAATATCTCGATAATATTCTAAAAGATGTTGACCCAGTTATTGTGCTTGATGAAGACCAAAGAAAGGTAATTTTAACAGATGAGGATTACTGTCTCGTAATTGCTGGAGCTGGAGCTGGCAAAACAACTACAGTTGCTGCTAAGGTTAAATATTTGGTTGAAAAGAAAGGAATAGAGCCAAGAGATATATTGGTTATTTCTTTTACGAATAAAGCGGTAGGTGAGCTTCGTGAAAAGATAAATAAGGATCTTCATATAGATTGTCCTATTGCGACGTTCCACTCAACTGGTAATGCAATTTTAAGAATAAATGATCCAGAACCATTAAATATATTTGATGGCTCTAAGTTATATTTTCTTTTACAGGATTATTTTAAACAATCAATTCTTACAAATGAGGTTTTGGTAAATAACCTCATTATGTTCTTTGCCTCATATTTTGAAGCTCCTTATGAAGGGGCTGATTTGAATGAGTTCTTCAACAAAACTGCGAAGGCAAACTATACGACTATGCGAAGTGAATTGGACGAGTTTAGACGTGAAGTAGTAGATGCCAGAAACAAGAAGAAGGTAACTATTCAGAATGAAGTATTGAAATCTTATCAGGAAGTGCAGATAGCTAACTTCTTGTATCTGAACAATATTGATTATGAGTATGAACCAATCTATCCATATAATATTACATTTTCGAGAAAACCATATACACCGGATTTTATTATTAGACAAGGAGATAAGGTAGCTTATATTGAACATTTTGGTGTTACTGAGGATGGAAAAAATAGCCGATTTACAGAGGAAGAATTGGTAAGATATAAGCATAGTGTAAATGATAAAGTGAAGCTCCATAGAGAGCATGGAACCACTTTGATTTATACTTTTTCAGAGTTCAATGATAAGAGGAGTTTGCTGAAACATCTGCAGGAAAAATTGGAAGCTGCAGGTTTCGAATTAACACCAAGATCAAATAAGGAAGTTATGGATAAGCTTATTTCCTCAGAGGAGTCAAGATATGTCCGAAAGCTGGTTAACCTTATTTGTAGATTCGTTACGAATTTTAAAACAAATGGATTCGATGTTGATGAGTTTGACAGAATGTATCATTCTACAACAAATGTCAGATCAAGATTATTCTTGAATATTTGTCAAGATTGCTACTTAGAGTATCAGAGATATTTAAAAGAAAACAGTGCTGTTGATTTTGAGGATATGATAAACGAATCGGCGCGGGTACTTCGTCAAGTTAAGGAAATGAAGGAGAAGCTTCATTTCAAATATATTATTGTGGATGAGTACCAGGATATTTCTAGACAGCGTTTTGATTTGACTACAGCTATTTCAGAGGTTTGTGATGGAAAAATAATAGCTGTTGGAGATGATTGGCAGTCAATATATGCTTTCAGTGGTTCGGATATTTCATTGTTCACTAAATTTCAAGAGAAGATGGGATATGCAAAACTCTTAAAAATCGTACGCACATATAGAAATGCACAAGATGTAATTGACATAGCGGGCAATTTTATTCAAAAGAATCCTACTCAAATTGAGAAGCAGCTTATTTCACCAAAGAATATAGATGATCCTGTAATTATTTATACATATGATAGTTCATACAAGCAAAGAGGCGACGATAGAAGAAGTGGAGCATTGTATGCTACTGCAAATGCAGTTGAAACGGCTCTTAATCAGATAATGGAGTATAGTCGTCAGGCTGGAAAGAAAGATGCTGGTTCAATCCTCTTATTGGGAAGATATGGTTTTGATGGGGATTACTTAGAACGTTCTGGTTTATTTGAATATAAGACTAGAGAAAGCAAAATAAAGTCAGTAAAGTATCCGCAATTAGATATTACGTTTATGACAGTACATATGGCAAAAGGACTTGGTTATGACAATGTTATTGTTGTGAATGGAAAGAATGAAACTTACGGCTTTCCTTCAAAGATAGAAGATGATCCAGTTCTGTCGTTTGTAATCAAGGGAGATAATTCTATTGATTATGCAGAGGAGAGAAGACTGTTTTATGTTGCAATGACTAGAACAAAGAATAGAGTATATTTTATTGCTCCGGAACAAAACCCTTCAGAATTTCTGCTTGAGATAAAACATGATTATAAGAGTGTTGTTCTTAATGGAAAGTGGAATGAGGAGGAAATAAAACAGAACTCGACAAGAAAAGTATGTCCTATTTGCGGGTATCCGTTGCAGTTCAGATATAAGAATGCCTATGGTTTGAAATTATATATGTGCACAAATGACCAAGAAATGTGTGGCTTTATGACTAATGATATTAAAGCAGGCAAATTGGCGATAATGAAGTGCGATAAATGCCGGGATGGATATCTGATAGCAAAGAGCGCAGGAAATGGATATTTCTTAGGATGTACGAATTATAAGAATGATAAGACAGGGTGCAATAATACTATTGGTACAAATGAATACCTTACACTAAAGAATATTGAACCTGATTTTGCTGAACCATTTGTCTCAGCAGTGACTGTTGTTCCGGTTGAAGAAAGAGGAATGCCTACACAAAAATCAATGCAAAAACCTAAGGTGACAAATATTCCGGAAGTAAAACCTGAACAGTTTGTTGCGAGAACTATTATTTCGGCAAAAGATAAAAATACACAGATAGCAGTTCCTGAAAAAACAAAGGTCATGGAAACCAATGATTCGAATGATATGAGTTTCAAAGGGAAGGATTTGATGGAGCTAGCGAGAAATACTATTAATTGTTTAGGACACATTAGTGAGAATTACTATTTTGGAATCACGATTCTTATCAGTGTTTTACGTGGAGGCAATAGGAAACAGATTGTAAAGCATAAGTTAAATGAAGTTCCAGAGTATGGAATCTATGCGGATATGAGTAGAGACGATATGCGAGCTGTTGTTCAATGGTTGATTAATAATCACTATATGCTTAAGACCAAGGCAAAGTATCCGGTTCTTCATCCAACGTATAATGGAAATCATTTTGATGAATGTATTACGAAGAAACAGATAAAGGATTTTAAAAAGTACTTGGAAGATCCAAACAGAGAAATTTTTGAAGATGAGGATTCGGAAGAGTAAAAAAGAAGTATTGGTAGGTGGTTACAATGAGTAATAATTATGATGATGGTTTTATGGACGAAGAATCATTATGGACTAGTCTTTTCGATATGGCCGAAGATTTCGAAGAAAAAGAAGATTTGCTTGTATACGAGAATGTAAACTTTTATGATAGTTCTGCAGTGAAAGATGAAAGATACCGTACGCCAGAAGAAGCTTTAAAGGTCTTATTTGGTTACGATTCTTTTAGGGATGGCCAGAAGCAAGTAATAGATAGCATCTTGTCAGGAAGAGATGCTTTTGCAGTTATGCCTACAGGTGCCGGAAAGTCAGTATGTTATCAGATTCCTGCGATGATGTTGTCAGGTATAACATTGGTTATTTCACCGCTTATTTCACTTATGCAGGATCAAGTAAAAGCTTTAAATGAAGCGGGTGTTTCGGCAGCATTTATTAATAGTTCCTTATCTGAAAGTGCATTTTATGAGACTGTCAGAAACGCAAGACAGGGATTATATAAAATAATATACGTGGCTCCGGAACGTCTTGTTACTGAGGGATTTCTTGAGTTGGTGCGCGACGTGCAAATCTCGATGGTGACAGTGGATGAGGCTCATTGTATTTCTCAATGGGGACAGGATTTTCGTCCGAGTTATATGAAAATTGTAGAGTTTGTAAAAATGCTGGAAAAGAGACCAATTTTAAGTGCATTTACAGCTACTGCAACAGAAAACGTTAGAGAAGATATAGTATGCACTTTGGGACTTAATAATCCATATGTCTTAGTAACTGGTTTCAATCGAGATAATCTATTTTTTCAGGTAGATAAGCCAAAGAGCAAAGAACAGTATGTTATTGATTATGTATTGAAGCATCTTGACGAGAGTGGAATAGTTTATTGTGCCACGAGGAAGAATGTTGACAGTCTTTATGAACTGTTAAAGAGTAAAGGCGTTTCAGTAGCAAAATATCATGCTGGAATGAGTTCTGCCGAAAGAAAGAAAATGCAGGATGATTTTGTGTTTGATTATACAAGTATTGTAGTTGCAACAAATGCTTTTGGTATGGGAATAGATAAATCCAATGTTAGATTTGTTATTCATTATAATATGCCACAGAGCATGGAAAACTATTATCAGGAGGCAGGAAGAGCTGGTCGAGATGGAATGGACGCCAAGTGCATTCTTTTATTCTCGCCACAGGATATTATCATTAACCGATTCTTGATAGACCATAAGGAAACGGCGGAGTTAGATTCGATTGATAGAGAGATTGTCAAAGAACGAGATACACAGCGTTTGCAAAGCATGGAAAGATATTGTTACACGACAGAATGTCTTCGTAATTATATTTTGAAATACTTTGGAGAAAATCCGGAGAAGCCTTGCGAAGATTGCGGTAATTGTCAGAGAGAGTTCGAAACTTTAGACATGACTGATGCGGCAAAGAAGATTATTAACTGTGTGTATGAAGCCAAGGGTAGGTATGGTAAGGGGATTATCATTGATACGGTTGTTGGGGCAAAAACGGCAAGGCTGGAAGAGATAGGTGCGGTAGATTACAAATCCTATGGTGTGCTTGCGGCAACCAATAAGAATCTGCTAAAACGATTAATAGAACAGTTAGTATTAGAAGGATATCTCTTGGTAGGGGATTTTCAGGTGCTTAAACTAGGAGATATTACTGGACTGAAAAATCCGGAAAAAAAGGTGTTAGTGAAAATTAACGATGAAGACAAGCTTCCTGAAAAGGACACAAAAACAAAGAAAAAGTCAAAAGGTATGGAATCTCTTACATCTGCAGGTTTCAAACTGTTTGATAAATTTAGAGAACTTCGCCTTGAGATTGCCAGAGAAGAAAATATGCCTCCATACATTATTTTCAGTGATAAGACTTTGATAGATATGGCAGTAAAAGTACCTGCATCAAAGAGCGAGATGCTTAACGTTTCTGGTGTAGGGGAGAACAAATTTGTTAAGTATGGTGAACGTTTTCTCGTATTGATTGAAGAGTGTATAGGAGAATATCCAGAGATCGTTCAGAACAAAAAGGAAATTAGTCAGTACGTTGAGTCTGGTGTAAAAATGAAAAGAAAGAAAAAAGCTGGGAAGCAAGAGTTCTTTCTTCTTCAGGAAGAAGCGGATAATTTTATATATTCAGAATTTTTATATATTTCTGATATACGTGATGAAATGAATCGCATTTGTGGAAGAGATAATATAAAGAAAATTCCAGCAACGAGACTAATGGAAATATTGTTAGCTGAGGAGGTAATTGAGGAAAAAGAAGTGGGCGGGAGATTTGATAAGCTGCCTACTGAAAAGGGAATAAAACTTGGCGTTAAAGTAATCGAAAAGGTCAGCGAAAAAGGCTATGCTTACACTGTATTAATGTATCCTCAGATTATTCAACAGATGTTGGTAGAGAGATTCGTGAGAGAAATGATTGCTGAGGACGAACTTGAAGAAGAGGAAAAAGTTGAGAGTGATTGGTTTGCTGAAATACGCGAAAAACATGCAGGCGCCTATATGCCATGGACAGAGGAAGAGGATAGAAAATTAACCAATGAGTACGAGAGCGGCCAGTTTAGTACTCGTGATTTGTCAGAAATACATGGAAGAACAACAGGGGCTATTAGGGCAAGACTAAAAAAATTAAAGTTAATAAAAGAATAGTTAATTGATGAATAAAAGTGTTCTAATAAACGGACATAATCAGATAAGTGTTGCTGATTTTTGGAGGACATAGTATGGAATATTTAACAACTGCCGAATTCGCAAAAAAATGGGGTATTTCGCAGAGAAGAGTAGGAATTTATTGCAAGGAAGGACGATTGGAAGGAGCCATGATAAAAGGGAAGACTTGGTTGATACCTTCAAATGCAAAGAAGCCAGAAGATCCGAGGCGAGTTCGTAAAGAAGAAAAGTAATACTATCAGAGAAGGAGAGGAAGTTATGGCAGGTTATGACCTTGCGGAGGGACGTTATGAAAACAGAACATTGTCGGATGATGAGATGTGGTCAGCTTTTAGTAACCTGTTTTCATCTCATTCCAAGAATTCCAGTAGTTATAAATTTGGTTTCCTGAAAGCAATTATGGACAACCTTTATAATGTGGATGAAAACCTGACATTGACCTTTGACCAGTTATTTGGAACATTTACAGAGGTGTACTGGAATCTTGTATTAAAGCATGGCATTCGTCAACAGCCGGTAAGTGAACGCTCAAACGGTACATATTTAGAACAGGCATTAAATGCTACGACTGCAAGATATTCTATTACTGCGGATATTCCCTTTGAGAGTATTTCGGATGAGGCCAAGATTGAGGTTTGTAAGAAAATTAAGAGCAAATGTAAGGTAAATGTTGTTGGTGCCTTATATGGTGATACAAAAGGTATTTTTTATTCTTTTTCCAGAAAAGAAGAATGGTTGCAAATCAATCCTCAGATGTATCAATTTGTTTGTAAGCATAAGTTGGCCATAGAAAAGCTGAATTATTATGAATGGGCCAAGTACCTTGAGAAGATAAATGATGATTCGGTAATGGACCATTTACTTACAAAAATTGATAAGAGTTCTGAAAGAGAAAATCTCTCCATTTATCGAAGGATTCTCTTTGAAGAATTTGAAAATGAAAGTTGCTTCTATTGTGGTAAGAAACTTTCGAATGATGGTCAGAAGGTGCATGTAGACCACTTTGTTCCAAGGGCTTTTATCAAAGATGATAAGATGTGGAATTTAGTTCTTGCATGTCCTACATGTAATCTGCAAAAGAATGACAAATTAGCTCCGATTATTTACTTAGAAAAGTTACTTGATAGAAACAAGAAGATTATTTTAGTGAATGAAAAAGCGAAGGATATGGGAACTTATAGTGCGCAAAACTTGCGGGCAGTTTACTATTGGGCGAAGATAAATGGTTATGATGCTATATGGCAACCTAAGAGAATGAAAGAGGTGCAATAATGGGGAAATTGGTCAGAGATAGAATTCCAGAAATTATAAGAAATGATGGTAAAAAACCGATTATCGAAATCTTATCAAATGAGGAATATTTGAAGGAACTGGACAAAAAGTTGAATGAGGAAGTGGCAGAGTATCAGGCAGATAAGTCCATTGAAGAGATGGCGGACATTCTTGAAGTGCTGTATGCAGTATGTGAAGCAAGAGGCCATTCTGTGGAAGAATTGTTGCAAGTGAAAGAATTCAAGAGAGAAAAACGTGGTGGATTCAAGGACAAAATTTACTGGATTGGAAATGAGGAATAACAGATGCAGATAATCACAAATAATGAAAAACATAATCATATGGGGAAATTGGTGCAGATGTCAGCCCAGGCAAATATGATGATTATTGTGTCTGCTTTTATATCAGGAAACTTGGGAAAAATGTTTGACAGTATGCCAACAATTAAGCAAGTTACTATATATACTAATTTGAGTGGATATGATGATGGAGCGGATAAGATTATAGCGTTATTTGATTTTTGTAATTATTGCAAAAAGAAAGGCATTGATTTGCTAATAAAGTCAGATGATGACCTTCATGGCAAAGTACCATTGATTTGAGTAGCTAAGAATCACAGACCCGAGCATGTCTTAAAAGGGCTCTATTTTTGTATACAATTCTAGGAGATGAAAAATATGGGTGTAAAAATGTTTGAAGCACGCTATGGTGCTGGTATTATTAATTTGAAGAAGTACAAAGATGAGATGAATGGGAAAATCTCTTGTAGGTATTGCGGAACTCCAATTACGTATGTAAAGGTGCACATAAGAGAAGTTGGAGAATGTGATGTGCATGTTTCGGCGTATTTTAGACTTACAAACAGTAAAATCAATCCTCATGCGAATGGATGCAGATACATTACGGAAAATGAAATAAAGGATATATATGCAGAATGTAGCAATGAAGAGGACTTAATGACGAAAGACGGAGAGTCATACATTGTACGATTACATATATTAGTTGATACGTTAGAAACAACGGTTAAAGAAAAAGGTGATACAAATACAGAAAAGAAAATTAAGCGTTCTACCTTAAAATATATAAAAAGCGGGGACAAACCTGCTTATATTACGACACTAAAGAGGATTCTAAAGCTGAGATGTCAGCTTGACGCAGATGGTGTTGGAGAAATAAAAGAAAAACTTAAATTAAAGTTTTATAACAGTGCCAAGAAATTGTACGATGAGATACCATGGAATTCTTTCTTTTTTGAGTATGACAAAGAGAATTATTTAAGAGCTTTCAAGTATATTTCGAAGAAAGTATATCATCCAGTAACTTTTTGTGGGAAGGTAAAGTCTGTAGAACCACCTAAAGAAAATTTTAAATACTATAAGATGAGTATTTACTCAGTAAAAGTAGAAACAGGAAAATATGTTTCACTTAGTGTATTATTTACTGACCCGAAGATGTATGAGGAAATGAAAGCATATGAAGGATGTAATGTTGTTGTATATGGTTCTGAACCATATGCTAAATCATCGGGGACCAGGAAAACAAAAGAGGGTGTAGATGTAGAGTATTTAAATATTAGTACTCGAATTTATGGGGTGAATCAGGTTCTGAAAGTTGAGAATTTTTAAATGCTAATGCTGTAATAAGGTGATAAATTTAACATATTAAGGAGGACGGAAGATGAATGAAGAAAAAGCTCAGGCAATGAGTATGTCAGAGTTACAGGATTTGATTGTCTATTATAAAGACAATTTGACAGAGGAATACATTCAGGTTGATATTATGTTTGCTAAGAAAACAGCAAGCACAAAGCGTTTGTACAAAACATGGATGCTACTGTGTCGTAATCAGGATATCGAAGAAATGTTGGAAGAGACATTATCAAATATGGAAAAGGTAACACAAGAAAGAACCATAGATAATTATGATTTGGAATTATCTACGGATGAGACAGTTCAGGTGATTGAGGAAGAAAAGGTGATCAATTATCCTCAGTTAACGGAATCTATCACGGTGGATTACACAGATGATAATACCATCAACGAAAATACGGATTACGATAAGCTGGATTTTGTTGTGGTGAAGCTTAGTGACAATAGTGAGGAAGAACCGAAACCAGCAATAACTGTGTTGAAAAAGCATTTAAAATCACCAGCCAAATTCAAAGGAACCAAGAGGTTTGTTTTTAACGGCAAGGAAGCAGTGGCGTTTGACAAGCCATTATTGGTTATTGGTTCTAATGTAGAAGCGTTTAATGTTGCGGGGTATTTCTATATCATGAACAGGGATAATTTCAATACAATGCTTAATTTTAAAGATGTGTATTATAAAATTGTTGATGATAATGCTGAGCAAATAAAGCAGGCAGAGTTGTTTGATAATGCAGATGATTTTATTGCTGATTGCCGTAATAATGGACGATATGTTACTAGATTAACAAAAGCTATCTTGGTGGAGAGTTTTAAAAACGTCAAGGATAATAAGAATAAGTTGCAGGATATTAAAAAGGATTACAAGCTCAATTTGGAATTTACGGATGATGGCAAAATTGTCTACAACAAAGAGCATGTGAATGAAATTCTGAATTTGCTTTTAGAACATTATGTTACGAGTGCTCTTACGGATAAGAGAATGTTAGCAAAAGCAATAGAAAAATATGAATAGGTGATGAATGTGTTTAATAAATTGATGTTATTTGTATCGTCATATATACCATTGTATATGCTGCTGATATTAAAGAATATATTTGAAAGAATTACCGATGGTGGTCGCTTTGTAAATATAATGCAGAAGTTCAAGTCAGCAACGTGGTTTGATGAAGTTAATGATTGGGCGGTGTGCATACTTGCTTTGGCTATTGTGGTATCGGCAGTATATTTGTGGAAGGCTTTGGGAAATGGAACAAGTCCTAAAAAGTATTTGATTACAGAAGTGTCTGATGAAACAGGAAATTATTATTTCAACTACATTTCTATATATTTGCTGTCGTGCATGGGATTAACACTAAACAGTATAGTGGATTGCTTTGTGTTCTTGTTTGTAATGGTAATTGTAGGATATATTTATATAAGCAATAATATGATGTATATGAATCCAGTAGCCAATATTATGGGATATAAGGTATACAGCTGTATACTTGATTCAGTGAACACAAGTGATAATAATATCGCGAGTATTGTGGTTGCACCGAAAACTACTGTTGTGAAAAAGGGGGAAACGATTCATGCTAGCGGGAAACAAGGATTTATATATGTGAAGAGAAGGCGAGGATGAAGAAGGTTGTGATAAACCTTCTTTTAATATAGTGGAAGATATTAGATATTTTTAAAGGAGACAATATGAAGTGACCTCACAATTGTAGATTCGTGGATTTACCTGTAAAATATTATTTGTCAAGAATAATAAGGTAACAGGGATTACCGCATACAATAGGAGGTCACATATGAATAGTATAGTTTATGTTGGAATGGATGTCCATAAGGAACAGTACACTCTTTGTTGTTATAGTTATGAGACAGATAAGGTTGAGTATAAGCAGACAATACCATCAGATTACAAGCTTGTTCTTAAATACATGGAGCAGGTTCGTTCCAGATATGATGGTGAAGTTACATTTGTTTGCGGATATGAGGCAGGATGCCATGGATATTCATTATATCATCAGCTTAGAGATCATGCTGTAGATTGTAAGATATTGGCTCCAAGTACAATGGCTGTAACTAATACACATCACGTTAAAACGGATAAAAGAGATGCTGCAAATATAGCCAGAGGTCTGGCATTTCACACTTATAGTGAAGTATACGTTCCTGATAATGATGACAATGATGTTAAGGAATACATTAGAATGCGTGATGACCAGAAGCTATATCTCAAAAAGGTAAAACAGCAGATTCTTGCGTTTGTTTTAAGACAGGGAAAACGTTTTGAAGGTGGAAAAGCTTATTGGACTATTGCACATCTGAAATGGTTAAAAAACTTAGAATTGTCAGATTTACAAAGAGAAACTTTAGATGAGTATCTTCTAACGTATGAATACTTAACGGAAAAAATCAACAGATTTGATGAAAGAATAGAAGAACTTGCATCAGCAGAAAGATACGAAGAAAAAGTAAAGCATATGAGTTGTCTTCTTGGAATTAAGACGCATACAGCACTTTCAATGATTGTCGAAGTTGGTGATTTTGAAAGATTTGAAAAAGCACAAAAATTTGCTTCATTTTTGGGTCTTGTACCAAGTGAAGATTCCAGTGATACGAGAGTTAATCGCTACAGCATAACAAAGGCTGGAAATAGTCACTTGCGGAGACTTTTAGTGGAAGCAGCCCAAAGTTATACAAGGGGAAATATAGGGCACAAATCGGTGGCATTGAAACAAAGACAGCAAGGAAATCCACCAGAAATAATTGCATATGCAGATAAAGCGAATGAAAGACTTAGACGTAGATTTTACAAAATGACTCTAAATAAAGGAGTTAACCGAAATGTAGCAACAACTGCAATAGCAAGGGAACTGGCATGTTTTATTTGGGGGATGATGACAGAACATGTAAGTTAGTAGAATATTCATCTGTTTCTGTCAAGGATGCTTCGCATCGCCGCTGGCGACAAGTCCTTGACAGAATCATCTGAATATTCTTAAGGGTAATCAAGCAGAAGAAACTGACTTTGTCAGATTCCATCTGCATAACAACACTAACATTGGATACAGAGGCAGGGTCTTGGAGCACTCTTAGGTCCGAATTATTTGCGACATACCTCTGTTGACATTATATTAATATTTTTTGATTCACGCTAGGAGACGGCAAGATTCACGGCGGACCATTGAACTGTAGGTAACCAATCCACGTATAACAGAGTGGCCAAGGCCGGGGACTGTTAGATCTGAGGCTCTGCCTCTGTACCCAGTGTAAAAATTTAAAAGAAAGGAAAATGTGGTGATTTCTTGAAATTTACTCTTGACAAGAGGTCACTTCATAACAGGTATGCATTTATGGGCAAAACTAAAAAGGAGCATTATGTGCCACAATGCTATTTGAGGAATTTTATGATACCAGGCACGGATGAAAAGATAAATGTATTTGACAAGTCGTTGGAACAGGTGCGTTTAAAGCAGAATATTTTAGATAACGCATCGGAACGATATTTTTATGATATTGATATAGATAAAATATTGGCTGAAGCACCTGAAGATAAAAGAATAAGTATGCTAGAACAGTTGGGAGAAAATTATGAGATTTATAAAAATGATAAGGAACAACATTTAGAAAATTTCTTTTCAAAAGTTATAGAAGGTGATTATTCTAGGGTTTTAAAATCTATTATAACAAAGGCGGAAGGGGCTTCGCCTTGGTATATAAAGAATTGCTATTGTATGAGTGAAGAAGAGCAAGTCATTATGGCTGTGTGTATTACAATGCAGTTTTGGAGAACAAAGAAGCAGAGAATAATGTTGGAAGAGGGAATAACAAAGTTCCATACAATGATGCTATGCAAGTTGTTTAATATCGAATATGGAGATGAGTTAGGAAGGTTATCGCAAGAAGATTTTAAGACTACCATAGGTAAGGAAGCTATGAAATTACAACATGCGGAATTCATATTAGATATTGAAAATATATTAGAATTTTCAGCAGTTTTTTTAAGACATATATGGGTTATATATATTAACAGAACCAATGAACCGTTTTGGACATCCGATGCTCCAGTTGCACTAAATCCAATGCCGAATGGTTGGAGAAGCGGAAAGGGAATTGCATCAAGAGGAATAGAAATTGTGTTACCATTAAGTGATAAGGTGGCTTTGGGAATGTATGATGCAGAGGTGTATGCTCCTATGTTATCGATGGTTTCTACAAAGAGCAACAGAATGTATATTGAGTTGAAGGATAAAGAACAAATTCAGCGATTTAATCAGTTGCAAGTGGTCGAGAGCTATAGGTGTATATATTCAAGTTGTGAAGACTTTAGTTTGGCTCAGAGGATGTGTCAGGAGCATCCTGATTTAAAACGAGCTCAAGAATATTTTTCGGTTGGTTAAGATAAGAGCGTTTATATATTGGAGTATGAAAGAAGGTGTAAATATAATACATCTTCTTTTTCTGTTGTGGGCACTGCATTGCTAAGTATAAATATTGTGATGGATTATGCATAGTAACTGAAATATTACATATATATTACTGTAGTCATGAAATACTTAATTCAAGGAGGTTGCAGAAGAATAAAATGTATATGCCAACAATAGACCAATATTTAGTTGCGGATTGCTTATTTATCATTGATGAGTTCAATATACTGTACCGAGGTTACAAACAGGATGAACTAAAAAGGGAAGCAGACGAAAGATTTAATGAAATGGATATAACAGTTAGAGTGGGATATCCGTTTAAACAAACTGTGCATTATACAGCTGGAGAGAGTAATAGATTAAAAAAGGCACAGAAGATTAATCATGATTTGTACATAGAACAGCGTGACTTTAAGATTGAGATTAAGTATTTGAAGAATTGGGTAAGCTCGTCTGATACACGGTCGGCAAGTAAGACTTGGGGTGTGTTCCAGCAGGATTTTGACTGGTTGATGGATGAGATAGATGCTGGCAATAAAAATAAGGTGGCATTTGTAATAGGATGGTTTAATTGTGTAGAATCATTTTCGCAGCTAATTCAGTTAGGTAAGGGTGGTGGAGCATATCCTTTAGTGGATGAAAGAAAGTTGTCGTACTTTCCGTTTTTGAAGAGAGATAAGGAGCCAACGATAGCAAAGGAGTTAAGGTATAATTATGCGAATGCATATAGGGTATTACCAGTGAATCCCATAAGTGCAAGAATCGGAGATTATAATTGTATGTTTCTTGGTAATCCACAGGATAGTTTTCACTTTGCAATATATTATTAGAGCATAGTTATGTGAGCGAGAAGAAGGTGTAAAAGCCTTCTTTTTTGCTGTTTTAGACCGAAAAATAAGGCAAAAAGTGGGTCAAATGAAAAAGTAAATTCCACTTAAAATCATTTTGGGACCTCTGACGCAAAGCTGTTCCTCATCAAACAGCAGGAGGATGGCAGAAGGTACAGTACCGTCAAGACTGTGCGTGGTGTCCTCCGTCCGGCATTTCAGATGGCGGTGGACGATGATGTCCTCGTCAAGAATCCCTTCGGTTTTGAACTCGCCGGGGTGGTAGTGAACGACACCGTCACGAGAGAAGCTATCACGAAAGACCAGATGCGGAAGTTCCTCAAGTTCGTGCGGGACGATAATGTGTACTGCAAATACTACGAGGTAGTGTACATTTTATTTCATACCGGACTTAGAATTTCAGAGTTCTGTGGGCTTACCTTAAAGGACATAGACCTTGAGCATAATACTCTTAACATTGACCATCAATTGCAGAGAACTTCTGATATGCGATACATAATAGAAACTACAAAGACGGATGCCGGAACAAGAAAGATTCCGATAACGGATGATGTAGCGGATATGTTCAGAGCAATTATTGAGGACAGAGAACCACCGAAGGTTGAGAAGGTTATTGACGGACATACGGGATTCCTTTTCTGCGATGATATAAAATGATATGCCACTTGTAGCTATGCATTGGCAGCACAGATTCAATCATATGGTTGGCAGGTACAACGACATTTACAGAGTGCAGATGCCGAACATCACGCCTCATGTATGCCGACATACCTATTGTAGTAATCAGGCGAAAGCTGGGATGAATCCTAAAACACTTCAATATCTTATGGGACATTCGGATATAAGCGTCACAATGAATGTGTACACGCATTATAGTTTTGATGATGCAGAGGAAGAATTGAAGCGACTGGAAGAATTTAGAAAGGCGCAGGCAGAGGTTGAAAAGCAGAAAGATAAGCCTATGACGAATAGGATGTTTAAGGCAATATAATATAGAAGGATGGTAGCGCTTTTTGTGGAAAAAATAGGCCTTTTGTGATAGACTGAAATTGTTCTGGTAATGAGGTTATAGAACATTGGCAACGATTTATTTTATTGACAGCGAAAATGTAGGAGATAGCTGGATTGACTTGTTAGAAGAAACTAATTGTCGATTTCTTGTCTTTTACACAGGGCATTCACCTCGTATTGCTTATCCGCAGGCAATACAATTAATGAATGCAACCAACAAGCCAGAATTCGTTGAATGCTATGAAGGTAACAACGGATTAGATTTTCAGTTGGTATCATATTTAGGATATGAGTTACACGCCGATAGTACCAATGAAATGGTCATTGTATCAAATGATACAGGATTTGATGCAGCAGTTCATTTTTGGATGGATCGTGAAATGAATGTCAAGAGAGTTCCTCGCTCGAATGCTTCAAATACTCAAATCTTAGAAGTTAAAGAACCTGTATCTGATGATGAATGTATTACCAATTCGTTATCGGTAGAAGTGACAGAAAAGGTAAGTGGTATGGACAGAAGGGAACTCTATACTATTATCAATTGCATAGGAATAGATGACCTATCATATATTCATCTTGCACTTGTTCACTTTTATGGTAATAAAAATGGAGAGAACATTTACAAATGCTTGAAGAAAGAGAAGTTTGTGGCTCCTCCGGTTCAGTGGACAAAAGAAACGAGGATGAAAAAGCTTATAGAACTTATTATTAAGTATGTGAACACATCTAAAGTTTCAGTTCCAGATTCTCTGCCAGGTTTTATCGTTAACAATATAGTTGATGATAAAAATGCTATGGGAAATAAGTTAAACAAATCCTATGGAGCTTCGGGACCGCAATTAAATAAAATGTTCAAACCGTTTTATAAAACTCTTGCAAAAATCAAGAAAAAATAAAACAGAAAGATGCCAGAACAGATTTCCATGCGTCACTTCTTGTGCAGTATGGGTAACCGCATTAGGAAGAACGCTTTAGCATTTTGCTGAGGCGTTCTTTTATGAAAATTATGCTTCTTGTCGATATAGTAAAAGAGATATAATACAAAGGCGGTGTTGTTTTGAAGACTGCAGATTTAGTCATTAAATCAGCATATGAATTTTATGGTGAATTACAGAAAAATAAAAATGGAAGATACCGTTCATGGGAGTATTGTTACTTGAATTTTGGTAAAGCAAGAAAAGAAGCGAGAAAAAATCTGGTTGTGGGAGATATGTTATATCCTCAAATGAAACTTATTGATATGGGCTTCTGGCAGATTGGTGTATTCATCTGCCACGGCACTACTCGCCAAAAGTATTAAGAATGCAAATTTCTTGTGCGAGAGTATATATGTACGTTGGTGGGACTTGGGGATAAAAGAAGACTCGTAAATAGGGAATACAATAAAAATGACGAAGATAACACTTGCATTTGACGAAGTTGAAGTATATGATTTAATTAAGTCAAAATGTCTTAAATGACGAAGTTGAAAATTAAATGAGGCAATTGAAATGAGAAGTTTTGATTATACAGAAAAATGGAAAAAATTGTTAACTCCGGAGATTGTTGGTTACCTTAGAGGAAAAGAAGGTTCCAAAGCCGGATAGGGTAGAGGAGTTGATAAAGAATCATCTTGGTACCATAACCAAGTCAGAGATTATGGAAAATACACCGGGTATAAGCCAGACTACAGTACAAAGAACATTAACTGATTTGGTAAAAAAAGGAAAGATTACCAAAATCGGTGGAGGCAGATATACCAAATACACATGGAATTGGGATAAGTGAGGACAAATCCTCCCCTCGCCGTGAGTGGCTCGGATTTGCTTCGCAAATTAAAGGAGGATTGAATCATGATTACAGGTGAATTAAAAAATAGAATTGATAGTTTATGGGAGATTTTCTGGAGTGGTGGACTTACTAATCCACTAGATGTAATTGAACAGATGACATATCTGGTGTTTATCCATGATTTGGATGTATCAGATAATACGCATGCAAAAGAAAGCGCAATGCTTAGACTTTCATATGAAAGTGTATTTGCAAAAGAAGTTAAGATTGGTGAAAGAAACTAAATGTATTAGGTGGATATTTTAAACCAGTTAATATGGTTTATTGGAAAGAGGATGAAAGTCTTGAGAGATATGCTATGTATCCTGGGGATTTGGTAATGTCATTAACTGGAACTGTTGGCAAAGATGACTATGGTAATGTTTGCATTTTGGGTGATGATTATGAAAGGTATTATCTGAACCAGCGAAATGCGAAACTTGAAATTAAAGAAGGAATAGACAAGTATTATCTATCTCAGTTACTCAAATTTGAGCAGATAAAGAAAAGACTTACAGGAATTAGTAGGGGGGTGAGACAAGCTAATATTTCGAATAAAGATATTCTTAACTTGGTTGTTCCAATTCCACCTATGGAGATTCAAGAACAGTATTCGGATTTCGTCAAACAAGTCGACAAATCAAAATTTATATAAAACCTTCAAGAAAGGACACGGCAAAAATATGACTAAGAATGAGTTTATAAAATTATACTGGCGTCAGTATCAAATGCTTGAAAAGAATATGATAGAAACTGATGATTATGTTTCTATAGATGCTAAGAATTACGGTACATTTTCAGCGCAATATCTGAAGATTTTTCTGACTGAGTGTAGCGAAATTGATTCTTTGGCTGAGCAGATGAGATTGCTGATAAAAGAGAAAAATCCGGATAGCGGTATTAATTCTAAAGATATTTCAATCTTAAAAAAGATAGCCGCTGTTAAGGTGGCATTTGATAGATTAGAAAGGATGACGATTGTAACGAAACATCCTTATGATGGGATTAAGAATACTCCTTTTGCAAAGTTCGATGAAGATAGTTCTGACAGTTGGTGGCAGGATTATAATCATGTTAAGCATAATCGTTCAGAACTAATCGCTGGAAGCAATAAGTATTATTATGAAAAGGCAAATCTAAAGAATTGTATGATTGCATTATCAGCTTTGTATTTGCTTTGTATATTGATGTATGAACTGCTTGATGGAGATGCCGGAGAACTAGAAACTAAGCTATTTGAAACAGGATATCAATTCTTTAATTAGTGTATATATAAGACAGGGGTGAACAGTATGTCTCAGAAAGATAATGTTATCGAGGCGCTTTGATATTGTTGAGAATGATGCCAAGAGCGATGAAACATTTACCCATTCTTATTATCAAGGAATTATTGTAGAACTTGGTAATATGCATAATTACAAGACCTATGTTCCGAATCAGGATAAGAATAAAAAATTCTTGGAGAGGAAACTATGTGATCTCACCACAGAACCGGAACTTCCTTGCTTTACATATGATGAAATTGCAAGAAGAGCCAAGACGGTTGATGTGATTTGGTTTAATGAAAGAAGAATGCCATTTAGATTTTATGAGGTAGAGCATTCTACGAATATTACCAATTCATTGGACAAATTTTATGAATTGCAGGACTTCAGAGCTGATTTTTATATTATTGCTGATGAAAGTCGCAGAAATCAGTTTGACAGCTTGATTGAAAGAAACATATATAGCAGTATCCGCAGTTATGTAAGATTTTTTAATTATGAGAATCTGATTAATCAGTATTCAAAAGAAAGTGCATTAATGCAGATGGACAGACTTTAAGAATTATCGAAATTGGAGGTTGCGCCTTATGATAACCAACTTTGATTATTTAAAAACTGAATCGAAATTTACATCCTTTGCAGATGTGGCAATATCAGCTGAGAAGATTGTTCTTATGGATCCGGAGGCTAAGAAGGAACCACTCATAGATGGATATGGAGGATTTCTTTATCTGGATAAGAATGGTCGTCCTATGGTAGCACTTCATTGGGAAAAGTATATGCAGCATGCTGTAGAAAAGTATAATCGTGAACACCCGATTCAATTGCCACCAATCACACCGCACATCTGTAGACATACCTACTGTTCTAATCAAGCAAAGGCTGGTATGAATCCAAAGACTTTACAGTATCTTATGGGGCACAGTGATATTGCTGTTACCTTAAATGTATATACTCACTTAGGCCTTAATGATGCAATTGCAGAGCTTGTGCGTATGGGTGCTATGGCGGCAAAGGAAGAGGATTCTGTGAGTGAATTATGCACTGTCGAGTAGATAAACTTGACCGAAACGGCAAAAATATACCAGTTGCCCGAAAGAAAAACAATAAAAAAGTCAGTATTTATACAATGTCATTAACTTAAGATTTTAGGCATGTTCCTTCAATTAAGAGAGCATGCCTTTTTTGTTTTTTTAATTACAATTCTATATAAAAGGGCATAGTAATTCCTTGACGTTATACAATCTTATATTTATCTCAAAAGCTCCGCTTATGAGTATTAGAGAAATCAGCTGCTAATTGTCCTTTTGTTCTGTGGTAATGCCTATCAGGTCT
>JBNRML010000137.1:0-4347 GCA_050309585.1 Lachnospiraceae bacterium | reverse complement strand
TTCTGGCGGGGCTTATTAAAGTGCCTCTATTCATAAGACTGCCACCCTATTCATTTTCAAAAATTTGGCAGATTGGTACTTTAGGAGACTATATTCATTTTGAGATTACAGTTTGCGGAAACTCAAGACAAATTGTATTGCAAATATGTACCTTTTTATGTAAAATAGGAGAACAAAATATATTTGCTCAGACATGGAGGTTTAGCATGGAGGCATATTCGGATTTTGCAAGGGTTTACGACCTGTTTATGGACAATGTTCCATATGAAGAGTGGTCAGAATATATATTGATGCTTTTAAAAGAATACGGAATCAATGACGGTATTTTACTTGATTTGGGTTGTGGAACAGGCAATATGACGGAAATTTTAGCATCAGAGGGATATGATATGATTGGAATTGACTATTCTTCGGAAATGCTGAATATAGCAAATGAAAAGAAGGCTGCATCTGGTCATGATATTTTATATTTAAATCAGGATATGAGAGATTTTGAGCTTTTTGGAACTGTGAGAGCAGTTGTGAGTATATGCGACTCAATTAATTACATTATTGAAGAAGAGGATTTATTGCAGGTATTTAAGCTGGTTAATAACTATCTTGATCCTGATGGATTGTTTATTTTTGATCTTAATACAGAATTTAAGTACTCAAACATTGGAGAATGCGTGATTGCCGAAAACAGGGAAGAAGGCAGTTTTATCTGGGAAAATATGTATTATCCTGAAGAGCAGATAAATGAGTATGATTTAACACTGTTTATTAAGGATGAAGACGGAAAATATGACAAATATGAGGAAACCCACATTCAGAGGGCGTATTCACTGGAAAGAATTCGTGAACTGATAGAAGAGTCAGGAATGGAGTTTGTGGCTTCCTATGAAGCATTTACAAAGGATGCGGTTTCAGAAGAAAGTGAGAGAATATATATTATTGCCAAAGAATGTCAGAAAAATATGGAGGAATAGAAATGAATGACTATATTATAAGAGCAACAGCGGCAAACAGCCAGATTAGAGCTTTTGCCATAACATCAAAGAATATGGTGGAATTTGCAAAAAACACCCATAACACAAGTCCTGTTGCCACAGCCGCCCTTGGAAGACTTTTATCGGGAGCTGCAATGATGGGAACAATGATGAAGGGGGAAAAAGATATCCTTACAATTCAGATGAAGGGTGATGGTCCGATTAACGGACTTACGGTAACCGCTGACTCAAAGGGAAATGTAAAGGGATACCCGGGTAATCCAAATGTAATCATACCACCGAACTATCTCGGTAAGCTTGATGTGGGTGCAGCAATCGGTTATGGAACAATGACGGTAATTAAGGATTTGGGTCTCAAGGAGCCATACGTAAGCCAGACTGCACTGACCACAAGTGAAATTGCTGAGGACTTGACATACTATTTTGCATCTTCTGAGCAGGTGCCTTCAGCAGTTGCTCTGGGAGTATTAATGGAAAAGGATAATACAGTAAAGCAGGCGGGAGGATTTATTATTCAGTTAATGCCTTTTGCTGAAGAGAAAGTGATAAACATTCTTGAAGAGAAGATATCCAAAATCACTTCAGTTACAAATATGCTTGAAAAAGGAATGACGCCGGAGGATATTTTAGAAGAGGTGCTGGGAGAGTTTGGGGTTGAAATACTTGATAAGGTGCCGACACAGTTTTATTGTAATTGTTCAAAAGAAAGAGTGGAAAAGGTACTTATAAGCCTTGGAAGAAAAGAACTTAAGGAAATGGCGGATGACGGGGAGGATATAGAATTAAACTGTCATTTTTGCAACAGCAGCTACAAATTCAGTGTTGATGAGATAAATGAAATACTAAAAAAAGTCTGAAATGGAAGTTATGAAAATGATAAAAAGCTATCCGGTCCGGATAGCTTTTTTCTAATCATTTTGTTAAACAATATAGCTAATTCACAATAAAACAAATTTATATAATGAAAAAGGCACACTATTTATACTTCTTGATTATAATTTTGTTACGTTTGTTGCCTGAGGGCCCTTTGCACCTTCGATTACTTCAAATTCAACAGCAGCTCCGTCTTCTAAAGACTTGAAGCCTTCCATGTTGAGTCCTGAGTAATGAACAAATACATCGTTACCCTGTTCATCACAGATGAAACCGTAACCTTTCTGGTTGTTGAACCACTTAACTGTACCTTTACTCATGGTGATACCTCCCAAAAATTAAAAATAGGATTGTGTAAATCCTCTAAGAGAGTAACATAATTTATGAAATATGTCAAGAAAATTGATTATTTTGATGTAATTTTAATATAAATTGCACATATTTTTTGGTAAATATTACAAGATGAGGATGGAAGATATCCAAAATAGACCAGATATTCTGCTGGGGTTGAAGTTTTTTTAAAATAGTGATAGACTATTAATGTTGTAAACTGATAAAGTATTAAATGGAGGCATGTTTTGAATACACAAAAATATTTAGCAGATTTGCATACCCATACTATTGCCAGTGGGCATGCATACAATACAATAAATGAAATGGTAGAGGCTGCCAGAAGCAGGGGGGTTAAATTGTATGGAATTACTGAGCATGCGGTGACTATGCCTGGAACCTGTACAAATTTTTATTTTTCGAATCTTAAAAATGCCCGAAGAGATTATGAAGAAATAGAGGTTTTGTATGGAGTGGAATTAAATATAATTGATTATTCCGGAAAGGTTGACATGCCTGAGGAGTTATTAAAACAGATGGATTTGGCAATTGCAAGTATACATTCCGGGATTGGTTTCACACCTGGTACGGTTGATGAAAATACAGGGGCAGTAATAAGTGCAATGGAAAATCCATATGTAAACATTATTGGTCACCCTGATGACGGAAGAGTGCCTCTCGATTATGAGAGGATTGTTAAGGCGGCAAAGGAAACAGGAACGTTGTTGGAGATAAATAACAGCTCACTTTCACCAAATTCTTTCAGGGCGGGTGCAAAGGAAAACGATAGAACTATGCTTAAGCTGTGTATGGAATACCGGGTTCCTGTTGTCATTGGAAGTGATGCGCATTCTGATTTGGTTGTTGGAAATCATGATATGGCATTTGAACTTATGCAGGAAATAGGTTTTGACAAAGAGCTGGTTATGAATTTTAATATAGAAAAGCTTAAAACTTTTTTGAATAAATATAAAAATTTTATTTAGTAACAGAGCACGTGCAGAATGGAGATTTTATGGGAACGAATATTAGAAATGAAGAAATGAACAGCTTGTTTGAAGCAATTATTACATTACAAAATGAAGATGAATGTTATAAGTTTTTTATGGATGTGTGTACCATAAATGAACTTCAGGCAATGAGCCAGAGATATGAAGTGGCTAAAATGCTTAAGGATAAGAAAAAATACACGGAGATAGCGGAAGTGACAGGGGCATCCACGGCTACAATAAGCAGGGTTAACCGCTCACTTAATTTTGGCAATGACGGGTACGAATTGGTGTTTGGAAGACTTGAAGATAAAAAATAATATATCAGATAATGCTTTTATATTAAAAAACCTACTGGAATGAATCTTCAGTAGGTTTTGTTTTTTCGATTATTTATTATCCTTTTTCTTTTTAGAAGAGGTTTCATCTGGTAAATCCTTATTTATTTCATCCACAATGCTTTCAATAAGCTGTTTCTTAATATACACATCATAGCTGAGGGACATAATGAGCATAAATAAGTGTAAATAATCCTTATCTTTATCGGTGGCTTCAGAAAAACTGTTTTTCGCAAAATCAATCTTAGAAGCAATATCTTCACGGATATCTTTTGTCATGGATTTTTCCATTTTGATAATCTCGGAATATATCTCGTCCAGACTGAGATTCTCGTTTCCGTCAAAATACTTGTCCGAAATTGGATTCAGTATTGATTTTATATCACTTATGGATAAGAAGTTTTTAAAATAATAAATAAATATCAACATAATGACATGCTGCTTTGAATATCTTTTTTTTACGGGAGGAGGAAGCAGGTCATTTTTTGCATAGTTGTTTATCATGGTTTTTGTAAGAATCTTATCATCTTCAAAACGCTTGTTGTTTTTGAGATGTTTGTCCATGAATGTTGTAACCTGGTCCATATATAAATCAATGGCAGGGATTTTTCTCTCCTCAATGAATGTGATATCGGACAAAAGAGTGTCCAATAATTTTTCTATATCTGTCATAAAACCTTACCTTTCAAATACGATGAGTTGTAAAACCGTGTATTGAAATACACAATAAGTATTATATAGTATTAAAAACTAGATGACAAGGGGTAAACAGCATAAAAATAAATATTTATTAGTGACTTTTAAGCTTAAATATAGTATAATTGTAAC
>JBNRML010000136.1:0-22330 GCA_050309585.1 Lachnospiraceae bacterium | reverse complement strand
ATTACAATTTTATATGTAAGAAACGATGCAGAAGCACAACTATGGAAGGAGGAGCAGTTTGAACAAGGAATTTGAACGCTGCTGCACATTTCTGGCTGAGATGATGGAGAAATATGGGCTATTAGTTTTGCAAGATATACTTGAAGAGCTTCACTATGATCCGGAAACTTGGGGTTATGATGCAGAAGGAAAACGAATGCGGTATTTGGCTTATATGAAGAACTTTCAAAAGAGTTTTCAGAAAGTAGCATAAGTATTACCGGCATCCTGCGAGATTGAATTGATTAAGTAGGATGTATACATATTGACCAGCGTTCAAATCAATAAAGGACTGGAAAAATAATATGGGAATAATTATTGAGTAATCACCCTATTTGCGTATTTGCAAGTAAGGTGTTTTTTGATTTCAAGAATATATACGCTTAAATGAGAAATAATCTCATATATATGTTGAAAATTATGAAAAATTGTATATAATAGAAAGTAGAAAAGAAAGTGAGGTAGCAATCATGTTGATACAATTTAGTTTTAAAAATTACAAATCATTTAGAGAGGAAGCTACTTTGGATTTATCAGCTGCAAAAATGACAGAGTTTTCGGAACGAGTAGTATCTATAGGTGGTGAAAAGATTTTGCCGGTTGCTGCTATTTATGGTGCAAATGCAAGCGGAAAGTCCAACATATACAATGCCTTTGAATATATGTCTGAATATGTTGTTGATTCTTTCAAATATGGTGATGAAGATGAGAAGTTTGAGGAATTCAGACCGACCCCGTTTCTATTTGACTCCACCTCTGCCGATGCGGAATCAAGTTTTGAGGTTTATTTTACATTGCCCGGTGACAAGAATGAGAGAACATATAATTATGGTTTTTGCATTGATAAGGAGGGTGTAACAGAAGAATGGTTGAACTCTAAAGCAAAGACTGCCAGAAAGTACAGTACTGTATTCTATCGAGGTACTGCCGAGGAAGAACTTGATTTATCCGGTTTTCCTAAGAGTAGCAGGGATAATATTCAGGTGGCATTGGAAAAGCAGGTGCTTATTATATCCTTGGGAGCAAAGCTTAAGATTGGTAAGTGTAAGGCAATCAGAGACTGGTTCCTTGCTAATGAGTTTGCTGATTTTGGGGACCCTTTTACCAATTTCTTTATGTCTCGCAGATTGCCTAAGGGATTTGTGGAAGATAAGGATGTGCAGCAGAAGGTTGTGGAATATTTTGCATCCTTTGATGAGCATATCAAGGATTTTAGAATTGAAAAGGTTCCTCAGGAAGCAGAAAGTAAGGAAGAGAGATACAAGATTAACGCACTTCACAAGATGATTGATTCTGATGAAATGGCAGAAATTCCTCTGGGGCTGGAGTCTGCCGGAACTTTGAAGATGTTTGCATTATATCCGGAATTGCAGGAAGTGTTGGAGAAGGGAAGCGTATTTTTCATTGATGAATTAAATGCCCGTCTGCATCCTTTACTTGTAAGAAATTTCCTGCTTACATTTTTAAATCCGGAAATTAACACCAATCACGCTCAGATTATATTTACAACCCATGATACATGGCAGTTATCGAACCAGTTGTTGCGCCGTGACGAAATTTGGTTTGTAGAAAAGGATGAAAGAGGTGTATCTACACTTTACTCACTGGCTGATTTTGTGGATGAGGATGGTTCCCGCATCCGTAAGGATGAAAGCTATGAGAAGAATTACCTGATTGGAAAGTATGGTGCGATTCCTACCTTAAAGAGTATTGATATATTTAAGGAGGATTGAGTATGGCGAAAAAGGACAGAACAGGTAACAGAAAATTACGAGAACAGAGAAAACAATTCAAGGTGCCGGAATTGGGTTATTATTTAATTGTTACGGATACGGAAGCTACAGAGCGTTGTTTCTTCACCGGGCTCCATCAGGCATTGACAGAGGATGTGAGGAACAAGCTTGTAATAAAGGTGGTAGAAACGAAAACGCGTGCCATGATTGATAAATGTCTGGAACTCACTGCTTATGATGCACAGTATCGAATCCCATGGATTGTGTTTGATAGAGACCAAGTACAAGGGTTTGATGAGATTATAAAAGAGGCAGAGGATAAAGGGATACAAGTGGGATGGTCCAATCCATGTTTTGAGATATGGATGTATGCCTACTTTGGTTCTATGCCTGCAATCCAAGATTCCTGGACTTGTTGTTCAGATTTTGGGCGAGTGTATGAAACCAAGACCGGGCAGAAATATTCTAAGGCTGATGAGCAGATGTATGGAAAACTCTGTAAAGTCGGGGATGAAGAAAAAGCATTGCAGATAGCACAGAAGAAACTGGAGCAGTGTATCAGAGAAGGTAAAACAAAACCATCAGAGATGTGCCCGTGTACGACGGTGCATGAGTTGGTGGGAGAGATTAGAAAGAAAAAGATGATGTTGGAGGAAAATAATGAATACAGATGAAAATGGTAAAGAAGTTGTGAAAGAAAAACCACAAATCTATTTTAAGAGCATTAGATTTAATGATGATACGGAATTGATGCTTGATAAAAACAGTATTGTGGTTTTTACAGGAGCAAATAATAGTGGTAAAAGCCAGGTGCTAAAAGATATAGAATCATCGCTTGATTGTACAAATCATATTGAAAAGATAGTAGTAAAAAGTAGTGAAAGTGATTATTGTGGAGAAATAGGCGAAAAATCTTTTTTGGCAGAACATTTTTATAAGGATGTGGATGGAAACTATAGAACACTGGAGTCAGGATTTTCATTTGAAACGAGTTCTTTAGAACAATTTTGGAAGGGACGTACATTATATAATAGCCTTCATAGAGTTTTTGTTAATAGACTTAGTACAGAAAAGCGATTAAGCGCTTCGAATGCCCTAATCAGAAATGAACAACCAGAGCAACATCCAATTTTTAGATTGAATAAAAATGAAGGGCTTGCTCAAAAGATATCGGATTTTTTTACGAGGCATTTGGTGTTGATTTAATAGTGAATCGTAATGAGATGCAAACTATTCCCTTGCATGTAGGAAAGTCACCTGATAAGTCTTCTTATACAATTGATCGGCAAGATGAATACTATAATATTGTTTCAAAACTACCTAAGTTACAAGAACAAGGAGATGGCATGCGTAGTTTTGCAAGTATTTTACTACATACTTTTACTTCTGATTATTCTATAACATTAATTGATGAACCGGAGGCTTTTTTACATCCACCACAAGCGAGGGTGTTGGGAAAAATGCTTGCAAATAATAATCCAAGTAATCGACAGTTATTCATTTCTACACATAGTGAAGATTTTTTACAAGGTTTGTTAGATGCAGATAATAAAAATGTTATGGTTATTAGAATAAATCGAGAAGATAACATTAACAAAATGAGTATTTTGCGTAATGACAAAATAAAAGAACTTTGGGGTAATCCAATATTGCGATATTCTAATATTTTGAGTGGGTTATTTCATGGAAAAGTTGTTGTGTGTGAAAGTGACTATGATTGTTTGTTTTATCAAGCAGTTATTAATGCTGTGTTTGAAAAGAAAAAAGAGATTGCTCCAGACATACTGTTTACGCATTGTGGTGGAAAGTCACGAGTTAAAGATATTGTAAAGGCCTTGAAAGCGGTAAATGTTCCTGTCGTTGCTATTACGGACTTTGATCTGTTAAATTCCAGTCAGAACTTCAAACCTCTTGTTAATGCATTTGGGATAAACTGGGAAAATGAGTTGTTTCCAAATATGAGAGTTGTTTATGATAGTATGAATGCAAAAAAAAGTAGTGGAAATGATGCATGGGCACAAATTAAGAAAATAGGAAAGGCTGGGTTTGTTGGTGATGAACCGGAAGCATATGATAAGGTGGAAAAATTATGCAAATCAAAAGGGTTGTTTATTGTTCCGGTAGGTGAAATGGAATGTTTTGATAAAACAGTAAATAAGGAAAAGAAAGATTGGGTATACCATGTGCTGGAAAATTATGATTTGGCAAATGAACCTAAGCTTGAAGATGCAAGAAAGTTTGTTCAGTTGGTATGTGATTTTGCGATAGAGAAGAATGGTGCAGAAATGATACAATAAATTGAGGATTTATAGGAAGCAGTGGCAGTTATTATAGGCTGCCATTTTTCTTCTTGATTTTTGGTTGGAACAAATATATAATTGCGTTGGGACAATAGGAGTAATATTATTTAACAGCAAAGTTGAGAGGAAAAAATTTTATGATACAAGAATCCGAAATAATGAAAGAGATAATCGACTTAATAAATTATGAAAAGGCAAATATTAAGTCACAGTGTCAAATTGGATTGTTTGATGACAATAAATACTGGGAAGGGATAATAAAGTATTTGATGAACTCGGCCTATGGATATTCTCTTGTTAATCTTAATAGTGAAAAGATAAATTATCCCGGAATAGATTTAGGTGATAGAGAAGCTGGTTTAGGTATTCAAGTTACAGAAACGAAAACATCTCCTAAGTTAGTAAATTCACTTGATAAAGTTTTAGATAATGAGGTTTATAAAGAGTTTCCACGTTTCAAGATGTTTGTACTTGGAGATAAGCAGAAGAGTTATACGGTAGATTTGGCGAAATATGAAGGTAAAATAGAGTTTGATAAAACAAAGGATGTTTTAGATTTTAAAGATCTTATAGCTGAAATTAATAAGTTAAACAAGGAAGAGATGCAAGATATTTTAGATTTCCTGAAAATGGAATTTCAAAAGAAAGATAATAATGATGTTAGAAAACATATTATGTTTATCTTATCGTATTTGGATAATAATTTGAAATGGATAGAATTAGCGAGTGAGAGGGGATGCTTTTTTACTGATTTTTATCGGTGCGACAGATATATAGAGCGTTGTGAGGCTGTCTCGCATGTGTTATCACCAGAAGAGTTTGCAAAATTGTATGCTTTGTTAACAGACATCAATCAAATGGTTGATTACATGGAAGAAGCAAATTATTATATTAAGTCAAAAAGAAGTAATAGAAATAGATTAGGTGTTTATAACGGTTACAAGGATGCATATACAATTGGTCTGTCTTGTTCTGTCAGAAATAAAGCTGAACAAATAATTGAGAAATGGGATATTACTGAAATATTAAAGGGAATTATACATACTAAGTAAAGGAGAGGACCTATGAAAAAACAACAGAGATGCTACATCTACACCCGTGTATCCACCTCCATGCAGGTAGATGGTTACAGCTTAGATGCACAAAAAGATAAATTGCATAAATACGCCGATTACCAAGACATGATTATCGCTGGGGAATATTCCGACGAGGGTAAATCCGGCAAAAGCGTAGAGGGCAGACCACAATTCCAGCAGATGCTTCAAGATATCGAAAACGGCAAAGATAACGTCGATTTCGTACTCGTATTCAAGTTGTCCCGATTTGGGCGAAACGCAGCGGATGTATTATCCTCACTGCAGAGAATGCAGGATTTTGGAGTTAATCTTATCTGTGTGGAAGATGGTATTGACAGTTCCAAGGATGCAGGAAAACTCATGATTTCCGTGTTATCTGCGGTGGCTGAAATTGAGCGAGAGAATATACTGGTACAAACAATGGAAGGCCGCAGACAGAAAGCCAGGGAAGGTAAGTGGAATGGTGGTTTTGCACCTTACGGTTATCAGCTTATCAATGGCGAGTTGAACATAGCTGAGGATGAGGCAGAGATTATTCGTATTATCTACGATAAGTTTGCCAATACCACCATGGGAATTACAGCGATTGCCACATTCTTAAACAACAGCGGATACAAGAAAAAGCTTCGCCAGAATAATACCATTGAAGGTTTTTCTACATCCTTTGTAAAAGGTGTTTTAGATAATCCTGTGTACTGTGGCAAGCTTGCATTTGGCAGAAGAAAGAATGAGAAGATTCCGGGAACAAGGAATGAGTACCATATTGTGAAGCAGGACAAGTATATGCTGAATGATGGTATCCATGAAGCAATTGTTTCAGAAGAATTGTGGAATCAGGTACACAAAAAGAGACAGGAAACAGGTGTTGCAAACATCAAAACCCACAGTCTGGATCATGAGCATATTTTGTCGGGAATTATAAAATGTCCTATCTGCGGAAGTGGTATGTATGGCAATGTAAATCGTAAAAAGCATCCTGATGGCGGACATTACAAAGATTATTTTTACTATGCCTGCAAGCACAGAACCTTTGTAAATGGTCATAAATGTACTTACCGTAAGCAGTGGAGTGAAGATAAAATCAATGCAGCGGTGGAAGAAGTTATACGTAAGCTGGTAAACAATCCAAAGTTCAAAACAGAGATTCAGAAGCACATCGGACAAAGCATTGATACCCAGGAGCTGGACAGAGAGCATACAGGATTACAGGAGCGATTAAAGCAGGTAACCGGTGCCAAGAACAAGCTGGCAAATCAGATGGATAATTTATCCGTGTCGGACAAGCATTATGACAAGAAGTATGAGGATATGCAGGTGCGTCTGGACAAGCTTTATGACGAGATAGAAGAAATCGAAACCCTGATTGAAGAAGTGGAGACCAGACTATATAATATTAGGCAGGAGAAAATATCCGGTGATAATGTGTATCAGTTCTTATTATTTTTTGATAAGCTGTACGACAGATTTACGGATATGGAGAAAAAGACATTTATGAAGAGCTTCCTTGAGGAAGTTAATATCTATGAGGCAGAACAAGAGGATGGCAGGATTTTAAGAAGTCTCAAGTTCCGCTTTCCTGTATTTTTCAATGATCAGGAACTATATGAACTTGATTGGGACAACGAAAGTACCGTTGAGAGCGTTGTTCTGTTGACTAAAGTACATAATTGATAGTGTGAAAATGCTTGAAATATAAGGCTTTTTCGAGGATTTGGAAGTAAATCCAGGTCCTCGGATTTTCTGCGTTTTTGGGGCTGCAAAGAGGCTGATTTTTATAGTTGGCTAGATAGAAGTATTGATATGGGGTTGGATAGACAAAAATATTGATATAAAGAAATATGAACAAACATAAAAAAACATATGATAACATCGTTAAATATCATCAAACTGCTTGAAAGGATAGGCGATTTTTGATATAATATTATAGGCGAATTTTGTCTGGCAAATGGCTAAGAGGTGATAGATATGAATGAAAATACAGTTGAAATAAAGCAAGAAGTTCAAAATGAAAAATGGGTAGGCATTGATGAGGCCGCTGAACATTTAGGAATAAAACCTGTTACCGTTCGTGATTGGATAAAGAAGAACAAAGGCATACCAGCTCACAAAATCGGGAAAAAATGGAAATTCAAGTATTCCGAATTAGATGAATGGGTTAAAAGCGGAGAGAGTGCTATAGATTAACGCCATTCTATATTTGAATGTGAAAGGAGCAGGTTATGGCAAGCGTTATGATAGAAGAGGCGCTAAATGTTGCCTATACATATCTAAGTCAAAGATATGCTAAAAAAGAATTAGTTAAAATATGTGATGCCTTAAATAAAATCGCAGGAGTTGAAGATTACCAATATAAAAAATCAAATATATTAACGGTTTGCTCCTATGAAAATGTTCAAAGCATCCTTTCTGATATGAACGAAAAAGAGTCTATTAGAAAAACAAAGGGCGTTTATTACACACCGTCTGATGTTGTAAAATTTATGCTGTATAATTCGATTAAAGCAGCAAATAACAAACTCAAGCCAACGAATCTTCATGTGCTGGATTTGAACGGAGTTTCGTACAGAACTATTTGTACAAAAAAGAGTGTTTTTGATCCAACCTGTGGTGCAGGTGTATTTTTGCTTGCAGCGTTGAATATAAAATTTGATTTACTTGATGCTAATAGTACTAATATTACATCTTCAATGATAAAAAAAGTGATTGCTACGATTCATGGAAATGATGTTAATCCTGAATCGACAACTATAACAAAGATAAGATTGTATTTATGCACTCTTCATAGATACAGCATAGCTAAAATCGATGGAATAGAGGATGTGTTAAATTGTTCGTTTGATAATTATGACTTCGTTCAAGATGCATCATCTAGAAATGATAAGTACGATATAGTGATTGGAAATCCTCCATACGTTGAAGATTCAAAAAGTGGTTTAAATCCAGCTAAGAAATATGGAAATATCTATGCTAATGTATTAAAGAATTCAGCTGAAATGTTAGCTGATGGAGGTGTATTTGCATTTATCATTCCACTATCCTATGTTTCTACTCCTAGGATGCAAACTATACGAGATGATTTGTTTGAGATAGTTCCTGAACAGTACATTATGAGTTATTCTGATAGACCAGATTGTTTGTTTACTTCAGTTCATCAAAAGTTATGTATTCTACTTTCGGTAAAAAAAGATTGCCCTAAAACTGTTTATACAAGTAATTACCGATATTGGTATAAAGATAATAGAAATGAGTTGTTTACATCAACTGAAGTCATTAAGAACGAATTTGCAAAACCTGATTACATTCCTAAACTAGGAACGGAATATGATAAGACAATTTATAGAAAGATAACAGCATTAAATAATAGTCCTTCATTGTATGATATGAACGATGGCGGAGAAAGCCATTTATTTGTAAACATGAGAGCTGCTTTTTGGATAAAAGCTTTCTTAGGAGAACATACGGGTTCAGAGTATAAGGATTATCAGTATCGAGATGCAAATCAAGCTAACTACGCCATGTGTTTATATAATTCCTCTTTGTTTTGGTGGTACTGGATATGTATTTCAGATTGTTGGCATATAACGAAAAAGGAATTAACAGGATTTCATGTTCCAGTTATCCAGGATTTTGCTACAGTAAATCGTCTGGCGGAACTTTTGGAAACCCAACTGGAAAACACCAAGGTATACGTTGGAACAAAACAAGTTGAGTATGAATACAAGCATAAGGATTGTGTTGAGGTGATACACGAAATCGATGATTACATAAATGGTCTTTTTGGTCTTACGGATGCAGAAAGTGTGTATATAAAGAATTTTGCGTATCGATTTAGAATCGGTGGAGGTGCTGAAGGTGATGAAAATGAAAGTGATTGATCTATTTGCCGGATGCGGTGGATTGTCTCTTGGATTTATGAAAGCTGGATATTCAGTTGATAAGGCAGTAGAATTTGATGAAAAAATTGCTAATACGTACAAAATGAATCATCCAGAAGTGGATGTCATAGTGGATGATATCAGGAACATTGACCATTCTGGTATTTTTAAATTAGGTGATGCAGATGTCATAATTGGCGGCCCACCTTGCCAAGGATTCTCTATGGCGGGGGCAAGAATTAGAGAGGGGTTTATTGATGATCCTAGAAATTATCTGTTTAAACATTATTTTAATGTCGTGAAAACAGTAAAGCCTAAAGTGTTTGTAATGGAGAATGTAAAAGGAATTATGACAATGCAGGACGGAAAAATATTTGAAGAAATTCAACGTATTTTTCAGGATGCAGATATGTTGGATGGTAAACCTTACAAAATCTATTACCAGGTTGTCAAGGCTGTTGAATTTGGAATTCCTCAAAAAAGAGAGAGAATGATTATTATAGGAACTACTATAGACGATGTTGATGTAAAAGAATTATGGCAAAAAACTAAAGAACAGATTCTGACCGAATATCCACACTATTTTGATAAAGTCACAGTTGAAGATGCTATAGGAAATATGCCGTCAACAACGACTGATGGAATGATAGTAAATCCAAATGCAGAAACAGAATATCAAAAGTATCTTTCATGTGATGGAAAAACTGTGAGTAATCATACTAAAACAAAACATTCAGAAGTTGCTATTGATAGAATGAAAAGAGTTGACAACGGTGAGAATTTTACTGCTTTGGATGAAGATATAAAATCTGTTCACAGTGGGGCATATGGTCGTTTATGCTGGGATGAACAAGCACCAACAATTACTACTAGATTCGATACGCCTGCCGGTGGAAGATTTATCCATCCAACGGAGAATAGAACTTTATCTCCAAGAGAGGCAGCTAGAATACAAAGTTTCCCCGATGATTTCGTTTTTTATGGAAACAAAACAATCATATGTAAAACTATTGGGAATGCGGTCCCACCGAAAATATCATATTTTCTTGCAAAGCTTGTAAGAAACATTTTAGAAGTGGAGGAAAAATAAATGAATCCAATATTAAAGAGTAAAATTGATGAACTTGAAAAGGCAAGTGATTATGAGTGTTGGTATCTTGTGAAACAACCAACCGCTTTTGATTGTTTGTGTTATCTAGTTTCTTTCTTAAAAGAATACAAATCAAAGGATGTTCCGGGAAATCTTCAGGATTTTATTGGAAATAAAATTACAGAATTAAAGAGCATAAAGCCTGATGTTGAGATTTCAAATAATTATAGAGCGTTAAGAGTTGCTGCCTTCTTTGGATTAATTACAATGACATCTAGTAAATATGATGAGGCAATTATAACAGAGACATTTTCTGAAATCACAGAACGCTGTAATGGAGAGTATGAAAAAACAGATTTATACACTGACATTATTCAGAGACAGATTGAAAAAATGTATATAAGTTCTCAAATAGATGAAGCTTATCAAGGAGTTAGACAAGAATATAGGCTTTATCCTGTAATGCTTTTATATAAAGTTCTTTTAGAGCTTGGAAGATCAACTGGAAAGTATGCCATCAGTATTACTGAGTATAGATATTTGGTTGCAACCACAAAAACATTCGAAGGTTTCTTAGAAACATTATTATTGATAAAATTATTAAGAGAAGATAATGACAATGCATCCGAACAGTTCGAGCAATATAGGACTAAATTTGATAATCGTCTTATTCAAGCATTAAAGCAATTAGATACATTGGAAATTGATCGAGATTTTGTTCGTTTGAAAGATAGCAAGGTTGAGGAAGTTGCCCGTAAAATCTTTGTTTTTGAGCAAAATCCAAGTGTATTTGCAACCGAGAATTATTTAGGATTTTTAGGCTCAACAAAATCCCTATTTGAACTTGAATCCTTCGAAGGAAAAGAAAATGAGCAAGAAGTAACGGTTGTGAATAATAACGAGGTTCAGCGTTTAACTAATGGGTGCAATGTCCTTCTTTACGGTGTTCCTGGTTCTGGAAAGAGTTGGACTATCGAGCATGAGTATTGTAAACCTGGAACACACGTGGAAAGACTCGTGTTCCATCCTGACTATACTTATTCTGATTTCATTGGTCAGATTCTTCCAGCAGTTGCAGAAGACGGACAAGTAAGCTATAAGTTTACGCCAGGACCATTTACAAACATCCTTCGTGATGCATATCAGAACCCAGGTAAGGAATATGTGCTTATTATCGAAGAGATTAACCGAGGTAATGCTCCGGCTATCTTCGGTGAGGTATTCCAGCTGCTTGACCGTAAGGTTGAAATCCGTGATATCGATGATGATGGTTTCCCTGTTGGAACAAGTGAGTATGGCATTACAAATATGAATATTGCTGAAGAGATGTATGGTAAGGAAAGAAAGACGGATAAGGTTCGTATTCCTTCAAACCTTTCTATCATTGGAACAATGAATACATCAGATCAGAATGTTTTCACTTTAGATACAGCGTTCCAGCGTAGATGGGATATGCGTCTTATCGAGAACGATTTTGCTAATGTTGACAGCACACTTGCTGATGCAGAAATCCTCGATACTACAGTAACATGGAGAAATTTCTGCGTTGAGATTAACAGAATTGTTGTTGGCAACAGTGCAAGAATGACTTCTGCAGAAGATAAGAGACTTGGTGCATATTTTGTTCATCTTCGTGACCTTAAGTTTAATGAAGCAATGGGTGATTTAAAAGAATACGATGCTCTTCGTAAGAAGGAAAGCAAAGGTACTCTTACACCGGAAGAAAAGACACAGATTGCTGTTATCCGCGATGCTATGAGACAAAACAGAAAGTTCCCTGAAAAGGTAATCAAGTATCTTTGGGATGATGCATTCAAGTTTAATCGTGAAGTAATCTTTGAAGTTACCGAATATCAGAGCCTTGAGCAGGTAATCCGTGCATTTATGTATGCCAAGGGATTAGATCGATTTAAGGTTTTCAAAGATAATGTTCAGAGTGCGTTTACTGGAGCAGAAGAAGAGTAAGGTGGTGAGGATAGATGGATTTAGGCTCAGCTTTAAATTCAATAATGGAATTTGATATCAAAAAGCACTGCCATGTTAATACAAATGAAGATGGTGACCGTTTTGTTGGTATCAAGGCTGATTCCGATAATGCTATGGTCTATTTCCCTATCGGATATGAACTGCCGGAAACCGATGCTGAAATCAGAACGGATATTAAGCATTTGATACAAGTGCTGTCTGAATTTACAACAAAGGATGACCGTTTACTTGCTATCAATAAGTTTGCAGCACCACAGACAGTAGACTTTCCTATCAACGCATATAAGAGTGTCATCGAATACTATTTTTCAATCGGTGGTACATATTATGTCGAAAAAGAACAGGTTTATATTACGGCACCGACTGGAAAGCAGGACTGGGCGAGAACCGCAAGAAAGCAGATGCCACTTGTTCAGAGTAGAAATGGTGTAAGTTCGTTTGTATTTACTCAATTTGAGGTTCGTTCTTCGACACCAAACGACACAAAGGAAATAACTCAGATAAATCGTTTCTGTGTTTATGAGGCATTCAAGAGGCTTGGTTGGTTGTATGTTCCATATATGCCGGAAGAACCGGGACCACACCCAGATGTTAAGACATCAATCAGAATTGTACAAAGCAAGCTTGCTGCAACAAATGATGATAAGAAGAAGTCTTTATTCCGTGGTATGAAGGATATGCTTGAGTATATGGACGAGCAGACTTCTGATAAGCAGTTCTACTTTGGCACTGACGATTTCGACCATGTATGGGAGAAACTTGTTGATAGAGCCTTCGGAGAAAAAGATAAGGATAAGTATTTCCCTCGTTCAAGATGGTTGCTTGATTACGGCAAGTACAAGGAAAAGAGACCTTTGATGCCGGATACCATTATGATTTACAATGGCAAGTATTACATTCTCGATGCCAAGTGTTATAAGTATGGTTGGACAGGCATTCCAGATCATCTTCCTAATGGTTCATCAATCAATAAGCAGATTACATACGGTGAGTATCTTGAAAAGTATAAAGGTGTAGATACGAACTCATTATTTAATGCGTTTATCATGCCGTACAATATGGCCAAGAACCATTTCAAGCTTACATCAGTTGTTGGAAACATTGGTGAGGCAGTTGGTGACTGGAGATACAACAAAAAGTATTACGAACGAATCCAAGGAATCGTTATGGATACAAGATATCTTATGTATCATTATTCCGGCAAGCCGACAAAGGAAAAGATTGCTCTTGCTGAATGCATCGAGGCAGTTCTGGGAAGAGATGAAATAAAATCTACTGGAGAAGCACCAATTCCGAAACCAGTATCTTATGTAGGCATCGAGCCTGTTGATTCTATGGTTGCAGAAGACAGTGGTTCCTACAATGTCGACTAATATAAAAATAGCATAATATTATAAAACCTCTGTTTGCAGATGATTGCAGACAGAGGTTCTTTTCTTATAAGCCTTCTTTTTCTCTTTTTCGTTTTCTGTATCGGTCTTGTGTGACTCTGTTGCAGCATTCCTGGCTACAGAAACGGTTTCTCGTTGAAGTAGTCTTTACAAGGAAGTAGCGGCCACATCTAGGATTATCGCAAGGACGATACAATTCAAGGTCTGGTTTTAAGTAGAAGATGGAGAAGTAAGCAGCACAAAGGAGTGAATCCACTTTCCATGATGGGGTCATTGTTTCTGAATTATAAACAGGATGGATGCCATCAAGGTTAGCATTGATTTCTTCTCCGATGATGTATTTTGCGATTTCGATTAGTGCAGCCTTCATTTCATCGGAGAACTCCCTTGAACTGTCTCCGTTCATTTCATAAAGGAAATGGAAGAGGAAGTCGGAGATTTTTTTGGTCATATCTCGCTTTTCATAATTAACAAACATCGAAGTGATATTTTGATAGAATCCATTCTGATATCCTGGAACAGAAGCATAGCCACCAATAATATTATTGAAGTCCTGGATATTCAGTGCATAAGAACCGTACACACAGTCGGTGATATTATAAGTGTCTCCATCGAATGCTTCTTGTTGTCTGCTGTAAGATAACTGTGCAGGTGGATTCATAAGTGTTTCAACATATTTATGGTGACAGCTGGAGTAGCTGTTTTTCATTGAGTCTGTTTTTATAGTAAGATCTTCAGAAAAGAGCAAAGATATTGTTAAGTCGCAAATCTTCTTATAATTCTTTCTGATCTCATTGGCAGCAGTCATTAACTCAACTGTCATTTTCAGTCTGTTGATTATTCCGTATAAAGATATCTCATCAAATACTTCATAGGTGCCTGCACAAACTGGAAATAGAAAACCATTGTCTTTCAAAAAGGATACGAGTTCCTTGGTAGGCTTATTTGCAAGAGACATCAATGTACCGAGAATGTTTCTTTCTTCAATTGTTCCGTTGGGGGCAATACGAACTAATCCATCTTTAGCTGCGTAACCAAAAAGAATAGGGTGTTCCGGCATAGCCTGCAGCTTGAATTTGCTGATAGGTTCTTCTCCTGGAGCAATGTGTTCTATATCTTCAACGCAGTCACAGCTGCAACTTTCGAACCTAAATAAAATATTTTCAAAAAAATTTTCTTTAATCTGGGGCATTTTTGGCTCCTTTCTATGGTCAAAAAGTCATGGCATATGTCATGGCTTTATTTTTTTGCCTAAAAATAGTAATGGCAAATTATATCTATTGTACTAATTATACTCTTTTATGACCTAAAATACAACACTTCTAACATTACTAAACTGTAAAAGTTATGTGAAAACTTGCTATCTTCAATTACTTTTTGCCGTTGATTATACTTATTACAGAGTTAATCAATAACTCCGATGTGATCCCAGTTAACGAAATCAAGAATCGTTATATAAGGTGAGAACATCACTCAGTAATTAATATCACAAGGCCTGATTAGCTATAAGGGCATTGGGATACAGATATCGATATCAACCACAGGACAACCTGTGGAAGGTGTGATAGAGGTACCCTTATTTCCTTATGCCCTTTTTCAGGCTTCATGGGTCGGTACTTCTACAAGCACCGGCCTTTATTTGTTCCCATTGCCCTTCTGCAAGAACCAGGCAGAAAGGCAGGAACTTATGAAAATCAAGATTCGTTATGAGAACGAGTACCAGACCCTTGAGGTCGAAAACGTGGAATTGGAGAGATGGCTTAATATCTCCATTTCAGAAAATGAAAGCCAGGAAGACTACGAACAGAGAATCCAGGATGTAATCGAAGAGAGATTCAACAGACCCGATTACAACAGCTGGCACAAACATGACCGTCATACAGGCAATGCTTATATGAAAAGCAAGGACGGAACAGTTGAGGTCAACACTGAAGAAGCAATTATGTTCAGAGCAGCTGATAAGTCAGCCTTTAACAGTTCTATTGACAGAGTACATAACCAGCTTGAATACGAAGAATGCTGTGAAACTTTGAGAAGTCTTCTTAAACCTGCAGTGGCAGATATGGTTATTGCCATTGCACTTGATGGTTACACCGTTGGTGAGTATGCAGCAGAAATCGGTGAGGATGCCAACACTGTCAGTCATCGTTACAGACGTGCAATCAACAAATTAAAAAAAGTTTTTTCAAAAGCGTCCTTTTAACCCTTCTCCCAAGGCTACCAGGTAGGAGGGTGACACCTCCGAGAAATTAATTTAAGGAGGTAATTCGTATGGAATTACAAGTATTTAACAGCACAGAGTTTGGCTCTGTAAGAACAGCAACTGTAAACGGTGAGGTTATGTTTGTCGGCAAGGATGTAGCAGACATTCTCGGGTACCAGAACGGTAGTCGAGATATCAACCGCCATGTAGATGAAGAGGACAGACACAAGGTAATGATCTTTGACGGTAACCAGGATAAGGAAACCATCATCATCAATGAGTCTGGACTTTACAGTCTTATCCTTTCAAGCAAGATGCCGAATGCGAAGAAGTTCAAGCATTGGGTTACATCAGAGGTTCTTCCGGCTATCCGTAAGCATGGAATGTATGCCATCGATGAGATCTTAGAAAATCCTGATCTTGCGATTGCAGCACTCACACAGCTTAAGGAAGAGCGTGAGAGAAGAAAACAGCTTGAATGTCTGGCACTTGTTCAGCGTCAGCAGATTGCAGAACTCCAGCCAAAGGCAAGCTACTATGACCTTATTTTACAGAACAAGAACACAGTACCTATTACACAGATTGCAAAGGACTATGGTATGAGTGGTCGCAAGTTCAATGAACTTCTTCACGAACTTGGGGTTCAGTACAAGTTCAGAAAGACCTGGCTTTTATATCAGCACTATGCAGAGTGCGGATACACACAGTCCCGTACCTACGCAATCGATGAGAGCAGAAGTGTGATGCATACCTACTGGACTCAGAAGGGCAGACTTTTCCTTTATGACCTTTTGAAGAATGAAGGGATCTTACCAGTTATCGAACAGGAGGATTAAGAGATATGGGTGTTGATAAGTTTTATCACGAAGGGTACTTTGACCCGACCACATATGAGGCTCTTACCAACATCCACCGTGAGGAAATGGCAGCTGATAAAAAGGCTGCCTATCTTCCTTTGGTGTATGTGTGCAGTCCATATGCAGGTGATGTTGAAACCAATGTAAAGAATGCAAAACGATACTTGGTAAGATTGGTTCCAATCTGAATCAGATAGCACATCATCTGAATGCCGGCGGTAGCGTGTATTCCGTATATTATGATTTACAGGAAGTGATAAAGGACTGGAATGATATGCATTTTCGGATACTCAAGCAGGTAGAGGATGTCTGCTGTGGTAAGTATCATTACGGGAGGAGTGCATAATGGCGATTATCAAACACATACCGGTAAAGAACAGATATTATTCTGCGGCAGTGGAGTACCTTAGTTGCAAATTTGATGAGCATACCATGAAGCCATTGGAGGATGCCAAGGGACGAATGATAATGCGCGACAATTTCTTAATCGAGGGTATCAATTGCAAGGTTGATACCTTCGGTGCAGAATGTATTGAGGTTAACCGGTATTATGGCAAAAATAACGCTGCAAAGGATGTAAAGGCGCATCATTATATCATTAGTTTTGCACCGGAAGACAATATTACCATGCAGGAGGCAATGGAATTTGGCAAACAATATGCAGAGAAGTTTCTGCCAGGACATCAGACAATTCTGGCGGTACATCCGGATGGGCATAATGGTACCGGGAATGTTCATGTTCACATTGTAATCAATTCCGTCAGGAAGTATGAGGGAAAAAAAGAACGCTGGCAGGATAAGCCCTGTGAGTACAGGCAGGGGTGCAAACATAAAAGCACCGGCAAGTTTATGCACGCAGCAAAGCGTTGGGTAATGCGTGAGTGTATGGTAAAGGGATATAATCAGGTGAATCTTCTGGCCCGTTCGGATGGAAACAATTATTGGGTAGAGAAGCGTGGAAAGGAGGCAAATCCTGATTTTAAAACAGATAAAGATATGATTCGGGAGAGGCTGGATGCATTGATACAGCATGCAGAATCTTTGGACCATATGATATATTATCTGGAGCATGTGGAAGATTGGCAGATTCGCGAGACTAATAAAACCATCTCCTTTCGGATGCCACATATGAAGAAGTCCATTCGTGGAAAGTCTCTGGGTGAGAAGTATGATAAGGAGGCACTGGAGCAGAGAATAGAAAAGGCAATAGAAGCTAAGGAAGAAGCGGAACGAATAAGAAAGGCAAGGGAGGAGGCAATTAGAAACGAGCAGGAAAGAATGCGTCTAGCTGAATCAGAGTGGAGGCAAAGTGAAAAATTGGCACAGCATGAGGAAGAGCATACGACCCGGACGGATGCTTCTGTGCTCAAAGAGCCAGTTGATGAATTTGAAGAAGCATTAAATAACGAATATGATATGACATTCGCTACAAAACTGGAACAGGCTACAGTCACATCACCGGATATGGATGTTATATCTGAAGCTATGGATATAAGGGCAAAACTCATATGTCTGGAGTATGAACAGGAATATAATTTGAATAAGATTTCTGATCTGGATTATGAGATCAGGCATCATAATCCGAATTATCAGTCCTATGTAGAGAATCAGGCACTCATAAGAAAAAAGCAGTCTTATATTAACCAGTGGACACAAGAATTGGGACAATGTAAATTGTTCCAAAGGGACTTAAAGAAGTATTATAAGGAACAGATTCAGGAGGCAGAGAGTGAGATTAGTGATATAAAGGAAGCAAATACCAAAATTCTTGCAAAAGCCGGATGTAGGAACGAGGATGAACTTCGGTGTTATCAGGATTCATATCAGCAGAAAAAGAAACAGTGCGATATACTGGCTCAGAGAAACCAGAGTATTAAGAAGGAATGTGCGGCGTTAAAAGAATCCTATATTAATCTTATCTCACAGGCAGACGAGTCCACGAGGGAGAAGTTTATTACAGATAAAAAGGAATACCAGAAAAGCAGTGCTGCGAAGGCAGAGGTAATTCTTAGAGGGATGTACGCAGAGGCTTATTCCGAAATGGATGCTCAGACTGCTATGATAAGAGTGGAGACAAGCTTACAGAATGTTGTAGGAGATGGCAGATTCCATAATGGTATTATCAGAACGAAGGGAAGCAGATAGATGTAGTGAGTTTCATAGAAAAGAGTATTGCCCAAATCCGAATAGAATTTGGGCAATTAATCATTTCTCGGTATAATTTTCAAGACTTATAAGAGAAGACAATTCGTCGGAAAAACTGAGTGTGGTTAATTTTACGCCTTTTGCTACATATCGAACATCCTTGTAAATAGGCGTGTTTTTTGTCGCAGGTTTTGAAAAAATGGCTAAAATCTGAAAGGTCACATCAGCAAGATTTCGTATATCTTCAAGTAAGCAGGAACTGGGTACATAATAATTTTTGTCTTTCGTGAATCCAAGACAAAAATTAGTGGTTCCTGCTAATCTGTCAACGGATAGCTTGGGACGGATCGAATTATATATTGCCGTCATTTTTGAAGATTTTAAGAAATTGACTATTAGTGGCAGTGCCTGCAATTTTAACTCAGTAGTGCCGTCAGATTTGAATGCAATATCACTTTCTTTTAAAGTGCTGTTAAGGCATTTCTGATAGAATTGCGTAGGGTTATGTAATATATTTCCCTGTGAATCAATAAATTCTATCCCGGTAAGATGTTGAAAGTTACGTGGAAGAAATGCACTTTCAAAATATTCAATTTGATTATTTTGACGATTCTTGTATATAAAGATGTAGTTGTAACCATTAAGCTTGTCATCGTAATCCTTTGCAGCACGGGATATGATTCGTATGGCATCTTTTAACTTTTGTTGTTCCATAATGATATCCTTTCCGGAACAGCGTGTTTTCGAGCGTTAAAAAAGAGAGTTATAATACCGCAGCATTATCAACTCTCTTTTAGTGGCTAATTTTTCTGTTGTCCGCCAACGGCTGGCACATTCGTCCAGTAAGGCTTCAGGTTTTTCTGTTGCCTGCCAACGGCCGGTACATTCGCCCGGTAAGTCTTTCGGATTATGGTGTTAGCCCACCTGAAACAGCACGCTGTTTCTACTACTATTATTATACGAATGAGTTGATTTTATGTCAATATTGATTTGAAAATTTGTTTGTATTATGCGATGATTTTCTGATTTACATCCGGTATTTTCAATAATGAAATTGTGTCGAGGGTATCTAATCGCTGTGCCTGTTCATGGCATTGCAATACATCCTCGTGTTCAGGACCAAGATGCTTGTCTAAAATTGATTCTGCCTGTGCGTACATAAGTCTGGCTTTTTTTACATTGCGGATTATATGATGTAAAGCGGCAATGTTTTGGGTAATATAACCTGCCATCAAGGAGTCGGCTCCAAATACATTTTTTATGATGCCCAGACAGTTTGTATAAATTCTGAGTGCTTCTGAGAAGTCTCGTTGGTCAAATAATAATCTTGCATATTGAATTAAGCAACTGATACCGTTTGGAGAATATTGCATTTTCGTATATTCAAGAATGCCATATGCTTTTTGTACATATTCCAGAGCTTTAGCGTTCTTTCCCTGAATATGATAACATCGACCTGCATCCAAATATAGGGTAGAAAAATTAAATATATTGGCGGAGCCATCTTTTCCTGCTATGAAAATTGCTTTTTCCTCAAAATCAATAGCTTTATTGATGTTATTATGGATGTTCCATGCTTCGATAGCTTTGAAATGCTCCAACAAATATCGGTCAGAGTTGTTCTTAAAGTCCGATTTTATGCAAAGGTATTCATAGGTACCGAGTAATCGTGAATAGCTGCGATACCTGTGATAGCGGTTGTTAAATTCTAAAGAAGAACGAACAATGGAAATCCACTGTGCGGAAGGCTCATTTTTCACATCTTCCAGCCACAATGACAATGCCTCTCCAATACGCATCCCTGTCTCAAAAAGCAGATACAACAGTAAATAATCTCTGATGTTACTAGTTGCCTTTATTAAAGTATTTACATCTTCTTTTGCAACTGTTTTTATTTTCTGCTGTGGAACAGGCAAATGCAGCATATATCTCTTCTCTCGCTTTTTGTCGGCTATACCATATAATGATATTGGGAGCAGTTTGCGGGTTGAAACCTCTGATTTATTGAAGAGTGAGGAGAATTGTTTGAATGAGCAGGTAAAACGTAATATCGCAAGGGTTTCCGGAAGATTTTTTAAAGTCGCAAATTGCGACTTTAAACGAAAATGGAAATAAAAGAGGGCTTCACATTAAAAAATTGCCATATGCATTCATGGAGCAAGGTATTTATATGCTTGCTACAGTTCTCAGAGGTAAGCTTGCAGAACAGCAAAGCATTTTTATTATGCGTGCATTTCGTGAAATGCGTCATTATATAAAGCAAAACCAACAGTTTGTTACACAGGCGGAGATGCATCTTGCAAGTGCAGCATACATAGATATATATCAACAGGCAAAAAGAGTATTTATGTAGTGGATGATTATGTGAACACAAAGACTTTACAGCTATTATCACAGAAGCAAGCTGGTGTGGAAGTGGTTTTATTTACAGAGAATGGTCATGGAAAAATAGGTTTTTTGACAACGGCGGTAGTAAACGATTTTATACAAGAATATCCACCACTCAGGAATAACCTAATTGCAGACTGCCATGCCAGATTGATAGTTCTGGATTATGGGTTGGCTACAGAACAGGCATATCATTGTGGTGCATTTTCTGCCAACGCTTACGATTGCAGCCAAGAATCTTGCAACAGAGATGACCAATTACAACGTGGAAGAAAAAGATTTAAAGGGGGAGGAGCTATTACTACGGAACATGTGCAGAATAATACTTCCGAAGAAGATTGAAGTATAGATTATATTTTTATTGAATTCGAGTGATTAAAAATTGGAAAGGGGAGAGGGGTTACATGAATAAAATTTATTTAGTAAACCATTGTTTTGATGTGGATGGCGGTTTTGGGGATGCAATACCCCAAGAAGAAGTTATTTGTGGCTTTGATAATAGAGAAGATGCTAATGGATTTGTAGAAAAATATAGCAATCCACACATTTATGATAGTCCTTAGGCTTCATTAGATTGTGGAATTCTTCGGGTAGAAGAATTAAATATGACACCACCTGATAGAGAAGATATGTGGTGGCTCGATTAGGACAAGGTTAGTGTAGTTAGTGTGGGTGGGCAGTCAGAGAGGGGACTGTCTATTTTATGTTGAAATGCAGTTGGAACAGACGTTTATTATACAACTGGTGAATTGGCTGATATTGCAGGAATTACTTATAAGAGTATAAGGATTTATGTAGAAAAAGGACTACTCACCCCAGATAAAATCACAGAATCCGGATACAAATTATTTTCAAGAAGAAGTGTAGAAAAATTGCAGAGAATTCTTATGTTCAAGTATTTGGATTTAACCCTTGAAGAAATTGGACAGATGTTAGAATATAAAAATATTCAGGAATCTCTTGGTAAACAGTTGGAATTAATAGAACTTAAGATAACTCATCTAAATCAGATAAAAAAAGTAGTTGAAGATATATCTACACCCGTTTATCAACTTCCGTGCACGTAGATGGATACAGCTTAGCATCTGCGAATATTGTAATTTGATGAATTTTGCAGTACAATCCCATCTTTGACAGTTAATATGAGACAAAGCAGCCACAAAGCCTGTGTTCATGGGCTTTGTGGCTGTTTGCTCGTTTGCATCGATATGTACTATATTTTTGGTTTTGTGCTATTTATCTTTTTT
>JBNRML010000135.1:0-4331 GCA_050309585.1 Lachnospiraceae bacterium | reverse complement strand
AGTAGTATAAGAACTTGGGATCCGTTTTATCTGATGGGACTAATGCAGCTAAGGATTGGTTTAATGCCATTGGGTAAGCTAGAAACGCTGCTGTCCCCCTAGTCTTTCCTTGTCCTGCCAGTGCGATTAATACCGAATCTTTTGGTGCTATTTTAGCTGATGAATTATTCAAACCAATTTCTGTAATATTTCTGGTTGCTTTGGTAATTATTTTTTGATGTATTTCTGTAGAAGCAAGCCATGGAATTGCCCCGCCCCAGTATTTGTCTATCGTGGTTGATGGAGTACCTCCTGTAATAATTGCACTTGTTAAACTTGCTACTGTTGATTCTGTCCAATCACCATCAAACCCATCAACTCTTGTTCTCCCACTAACCAAATCTTCTAAAGCACCTTCACGAATTGCTTTTTTCTTTTCGATTAGTTCAGATAGATTGTCGATATGCTCGTCAAAATCTGATAATACTGAAGCAACGGCTTGTTGTTCTTTAGAAGAAAGAAGCGGGATTTTATACTCTTCAGTAACAGCTAATGAAATCTGCGAAAAAGAACTTCTTCCTTCTCCAGCATTTCTGAAATAATCAACATTATGTTTCAGATAATAAAAAAGAAATTTTACCGCATATACATCAGATGACGTATAGCCCCACATCTCATTTTTAAATGTACAAGGGACATTGCAATAAATAAAGTCTATTAACCCTCTTGATTGAACAATTACTACAGGATCATTAATAATATTTGCATTGGACAAATCTGATACATTTGCTCTAATCTCTGTTGCTCCTCCGGCAAAAACTCTTATCGCTCCAGTAGCAGATTTTATTTCATTCATTCTTTCTGCAGTTATAGGAGTTCCTCTAACACGCTTATATATATTTTTTATTTCGTTATACTCAATAATATCTTTAGAATGAGTTACCATGTGTATCCCATCCTTTCTAATGCAGATTTAACTTTAGCCTTCGACAGAGCTGTCTTTTCTTCAACCTCTCCTAAAGTGTGCTCATAGCGTTTGGCAATTAAAACAACCTTTGAGGCGAGACTATTCAGTACCTGATCAATAGCATCAGTAATATCATTTTCAAGTCTTGCCATCCACTTTTTGTCAAAGAGTAAATGCTTTACTTCATCAATCGTTAGTTCCCCGTATTTAGCAAGTACTAAATCATCCAGTTCTTTTCGAGCATCTTTAATCGCTTTGTCAGCTTCTTCTTTTGCAGTTAACTTAGCTTGGTAAGAAAGAAGAGCATTATATTCCTCAATATATGTTCCAGGCATTATTGCATTATCATTTGCTTCTTTTAATGCATTTTTAAGCTTAGCCTTTCCGAAAGAACCGTTCTTATTTCTAAGTTCATATATCTTCAGCTCACTATTTACTTTGACAATTTTCTCCATCTCTGAAGTACTGCCTGCATCAAATAATTCAATAAGTTTTGTAATGTCATCAATCACTTCAGAAGTCTTTTTTCTTTCAAGTTCTTTTATCTGCTTATTCAGATTTGCCTTAGGTATACCGTCACCTTTTTCATTCAATGCATTTATAAGCAAGCCTTCGTCACCTGATTCTTCTTCTCTCATTTCATCCAGTTCAGATTCAAGCAATGCAGATTTCTCAATTAGCTCATTAAGAGCCATTAACTCAGTTTCAAAATACTCCCGTTCAATAATGTCTCTCGAAATTAAAGTACCTTCAAAAGACTTCATTTTTGAAGTATCATCGACTTTTATTTCTTCTCCATTTTCATCTTTAGCTTTAGCTTTCTTTTGAGCGTATACATATTCAATCTCGCGTCCCGCATCATATCCACTCGCTTTTATTACATATACATCATCTTGCATTTTCTCATTCCAATAATTAAGCAAGAAGTCGTACACATCGTAATTGTCTAAAAGTTTTGCCGATTCAAAATCACTCAAAATTTCAATGCCCAAGCTTCGAATTAATTCTTTTGGATTTGTATCTGTATTAACGTTGAGTAATAAATCTTTTCCTTTATTTTTCCGTGCCTCGAATAGAGAACTGTATTCAGTTTCCTTTTCAACCTTTATTTTTTTATCTTCAGAAATGACTGTTTCAATTTCATTTGGTTTTATAGCAAGATTATAGACTTTATGATCTTCATCGACACAAGTGAATATCTCTTGTCTTAACTGGGGCGATATTTTCCAGAGTCTCTCTAAAGAGTTAATATCGACTTCTGGAATACCTCCCTTAAGATGAGATGATATATTTTGTGGCAATGTGTCATCAATCTTTTTGATATAGCGAGGCACATTTAAGTTCCCATCATTCTCTTCTAGGATTTTTTTATAGGTAACAAATTTAGAGTATCCCTCAATCTCTTCTTTGTTAATAAAGGTTTGAACTATTTTCTCAATGTCTTGTTCACGAAGGCGGTTCTTGTTTCCGTCTTTCTTAAATCCACGGCTTGCATCAATCATAAAAATGCCTTCACGTTTATCCGCTTCTTCTTTGTCAATAATAATGATACAGGCAGGAATGCCTGTGCCATAAAACAAGTTTGTAGGCAATCCAACAATACCTTTTATATATTTCTTATCAATAACCGCTTTTCTAATAATTTCTTCTGCATTAGGTCTAGATAGTACACCGTGTGGCAGAATAATCCCTGCCTTACCGTTGCTTTCCAATGCTTTTAGAACATGCAAAAACCAAGCGTAGTCACCATTCTTTTCTGGCGGAATGCCATAACCATCAAACCGCTTGTATTTGTCTTCAGATGGTTTAATTCCATCAGTCCAGTCTTTATCAGAAAATGGTGGGTTCATGACAATAAAATCGAATTTTCTAAGTCCACCAAAATCATCAGTATATTGTGGATTGGCTAATGTATTTCCGCTTTTAATTTCACCTGTACCTTTGTTATGTAGGATGAAGTTCATCTTTGCTAAACCAGCAGTATCAGGATATTTTTCTTGTCCAAATATTGTAACTATGGAATCGCCACTATCATCAGTTGGTGCTTCATCTGCTGCACGAATAAGTAAAGATCCACTTCCTGCCGCAGGATCATGGAGGGTCCATTTCTTTCCTGTTTCTTGCTTGATATCACCAATACCAATAAGTCTAGCAATAATACGTGACACCTCACTCGGTGTATAAAACTGTCCTTTACTCTTACCAGATTCTTGAGCGAATTTCATCATAAAGTATTCATATGCATCTCCAATGATGTCATCACCACTGGCTCTGTTACTTTTAAAGTCAATCGCAGGATTTTGGAAAATAGCTATAAGACCAGAGACTTTATCAACTAGCTCTTTACCAGAACCTAGTTCATCTGGATTGTTAAAGCTTACGTCAGGAAGTGCACCTGCTAGCTTATTATCTTCTAAAAACTTTTGAAGAATTACATCAACTCTTTCACCAACATCTGGTTTACCTTTTGCAGCAATCAAGTCGTCAAATGAGGCACCTTCATTTACTGTAAATTCTGCAAATCGTTGCCCTTTGTATCGGTCTGATACATATTTGAAAAATAACAAAACAAGTACATAATCTTTATATCTGGATGGTTCAACTCCACCTCTTAATTTATTGCACGCCTCCCATAAAAGGGAATACAATTCTGATTTTTTCACAGCCATTCATTTAACCTCTCTCATCTATTAAGTGTTTTATATTTTAGTATTCAGTTATATCTATTCCTGCTTTTAATAATCTTTCATATCTATCGTGTGAGATAAGAACTGCTACAGGCTTTCCATTTTTCAAAATAAATGCTGTTTTATCTTCATCTGATAATCCAGTAATTAATTTTGATGATTGTCCTCTAAGAAAATCTGACATGTTATAGAATTCCATCGGTTCTTTTTGGACTTTGTCTTCTTTATCCATACCTAAATCCACCTTTTCTTTTTATCATAACATTTTACCACTCTTATTTCAACCTTTATATATACTTAAAAAGTAATTACTTTATGAACGTATTTCAAATATCTTATAAATTGAATCCTATATCCATCTTGTCAACTCACCGTTATTTTGCCAACAATCTTATCAACCCACCAACCCTATATTCAAATTAGTCAATCTACTGAGTAATTCACCACTCTTAGATATCTTCCCACAAAGCAAAAATCCGTGATTATCCTTCCGGCTTAGAACCAGACCTCAAATCACGGAAAGCCTTTATTTACTTATCTTATTACACGCTTACTTATCAACCCTTGACATCAATACCACCGTCTCAACATGGCCCGAGTTGCCCCAAATGATGTCTACCTCCGAAATTTTGATACCATACGTAAGTGGAAACAGGTCAACCGTTTTTTAGCGTTTTTGAGGTATGAGGGAACATATC
>JBNRML010000134.1:0-18501 GCA_050309585.1 Lachnospiraceae bacterium | reverse complement strand
GCAGGGCAATGATGGTGGAAGTGGACGATATTGATGAGTATATTCTGCTATTTAATACATTGCAGGATGAACCAAAAGGAAAAAAAGTGAAAAAGGTGGTTTCACTTTCGTCAGCCCTTGAATGTGTATCGGGGAAAATAGGAAAGAATTCCAGATACCACGTTACCGTGGCAAGAATGGCATACAGAAAAAAGGTAATAACGGGTCAAACATATAGTTTTGAGTATATGTGTGAGCCATGTTGGATTATAAGGTGTGAAAATCTGGTTAATATGAACGAAACAATCTTTTACATAAATCTTATAAACGGGAAACTTGATTATGTGACCAACGGAATGTGATGATTGATTAGGCTGGTCCACAGGAAATGGAGGTTAGGAAATGTTTAGAGAGGAATTGGAAAAAATACTTACGAATGGGGTTTTTTACGCGGCGATTGTATCGGCAGTAATCCTGCTGATGCTTGGGTACATATATAAATCCCCATACACGGGTGAGGAGCACACGGTTTTGGGAATGATGTTCAATGATGACAGGGAGGCACTCATAAAAGAAGCCGACCTGCATGCAACGGATGTCGTATTGGGGGGAATCGACAGTTATCTGGAGATGTTTGTGCCGGTTATTGTCGTGATTCCATTTGCGATAATTGTGTGTGGAGAGAGGAAAAACAGCAACACAAGATTTGAAATCTACAGGCTGGGAAAAACAAGATACATTATGGGAAAGTACCTGGCAGACATGGTGTCCGGGGGACTGATAGTGATGTCAGGATACATGGTGTTCAGCCTGATGATAAGCCTGCTTCTGCCGGGTGGCACGGGAATAGTCGCCGAATACCAGAACCAGTATCTTGCCGACAACAGTTTTGTGGCAGGTGCATTGATGAAGGGCTTTGGATATAAGGGACTGTACATGCTCAAGTTCCTGAGAATGTTCGTGTATGGTGCAGTGTCGGTGATTCCGGCATTTGGCATCTCAATGATTACAAGGAACAGGTATGTGATTATATCCATTCCGTTTCTGTTTAATTATCTGCTGGAAAAATTCATAATAAAGCAGGAAAGCGTGAATTTGATTTATGTAATGAACAAAACCTGCGGAAACATATATGCCAAAGACATAAGGAGGATGGCAATTGTGTTTGGAGCTGAGATTTTACTGATAGGTGTATTTTGCAGGGTATATCTGGGAAGGAAGTGTGACTGTGGTGGAGAATAGAACAGACAGAATTTCAATGTCAAAAATAAGAAACGTGGCCAGAGTGGAATATACAAAGTGGTTATGTAACCCACGAATGATGATAATAATAATCTTATTTGTGTTTTTAAATGATTACATAATAGAGGAACTGATAAATGCAACCATTAAACTGGACAGCATGATAATGATTCTTGAGCCATTCATTGCAATGGCAAACTCAGAGCTGTTGATAATGGTAATACCGGCAGTGTTTATAGTTCTCATAAGTGATTTTCCGAAAACAGACGGGAATTCTATGTTTTACATTTTAAGGATAGGAAAAATCAACTGGATGCTTGGACAACTTTTATTTGGGGCAATGGCAGCGATTACATACCTGTCGGGGCTGGTCCTGATATCATCGACACTGGTGGCAAGGCACGCATACGCAAAAAACATGTGGAGCCCCGTTGTCACAAACTACACAAATGTGTTCACGAATGAAACCCATTCGAGGATAGCGATGCTGATAAACGGAAGGCTGTATAACAACATGACACCGTTGCAGGCCTTTGGTCTCACCCTGACACTGATGTTTCTTTACCTGCTCACAATGGAGCTGTTTCTTTTGGTGGGATTTTCTGTGGGAAAAAGAATTCTCGGTATGTTGATAAGTTACACGATAATTGCCGTGGGAAGCAGCCTGTGTGGACTGAACAGCCAGGCACAGTGGTTTTTCCCGTCATCCCATTCAATTGCGTGGCTTCATTATGACCTCGTCCTGAGGATTCAGAAGGTAAACATAAAGTATTCGTTTTTGTATTTTGTGGGAATTATCACTGTTATGTTTGTAATCAGTATGATTTCCATAAAAAGATATGATTTTGCAAAGATAACAGATATGGAGGATTAGTATGAGTAAAGAATTAGCAGTTGAAGTAAAAGATGTGGATTTAAGGATAAAAAAAGACACAATATTGCAGGGCGTTAACATCAGTCTTGAGAAGGAAAAAATATACGGTATAGTTGGAAGAAACGGTTCAGGAAAGACCATGCTCATGAAGTGCATATGCGGATTTGTGAGACCAACCAAAGGAGAAATATATGTGGATGGAAAAAGAATCGGGAAGGATGTGGATTTTCCACAGAACGTTGGAATCATCATAGAGACACCGGGCTTCATTCCCTATTACAGCGGGTATAGAAACCTCAAGATTCTTGCGGGACTGCGAAAGAAGATTGGCAAGGAAGAGATAATGGAAACCCTTGACTTGGTGGGATTGAAAGGTGCTGAGAACAAGCTTGTGAGAAAGTACAGTCTCGGAATGAGACAGAGATTGGGACTTGCCCAGGCGATGATGGAAAAGCCGGATATTTACATTCTGGACGAGCCAATGAATGGTCTTGACAATGAAGGTGTGGAGGAAATGAGAAGCATACTTCTGAATCTAAGGAAAGAAGGTAAAACAATCTTACTTGTAAGTCACAATTCGGAGGACATAAATGTGTTATGCGATAAAATATTCGAGATGGAGCATGGAAAATTGCGCGAAAGAGCCGAATAATTGTAATGTATATATTTTATAGTAGGAGATAAACTGAAACAAAGCGGCGGTGAAGATGAGAAAAATCTAGTTCACCGCCAGTTTGAGTGGTGAAGTGTATGATTGGACGTGTACAAGAAGTAAAAGAACTAAATAGATTGTATTCTCGTGATAAGGCAGAGTTGATTGCCATTTATGGTAGAAATTGATTTGCTGATTTCGCGAAATGACAATGTAATAAATATGTGTGAAATAAAGTATTATAGCGGAGAATTTAAAGTAAACAAAGACTACTATTTAAAATTATTAAAAAGACAAACAATCTTAGCGGAAAATGTATCACCTAGAATTGCTATTCATAGCACGCTCATAACAACTTTTGGTTTAATACAAAATGAGTATAGTAGTGTATTTTCTAATGCTATTGTGTTAGATGATCTTTTTAAAGAAGTGTAAACAGAGGAAATCAAAGAGTATTTGAGATATCTGCCAAACGACATGCTGAAATGGTTGAAAAATTCAAGGTTTTATGATAGTATAAGTGGGATATTTGATGTTTCACAAAAGATGTAAAAGGCGCAAAGCTTTGAAAATAGGAGGTTTTTGGAACGATGGAAGCATATAAACAGGAATTTATTGATTTTATGGTGGAAAGCGATGTGTTAAAATTTGGAGAGTTTACATTAAAAAGCGGAAGAAAATCTCCATTTTTCATGAATGCAGGGGCATATGTTACGGGAACACAGCTTATGAAGCTTGGTGAATATTATGCGAAAGCTATTTATGACAATTACGGTGATGATTTCGATGTACTTTTTGGACCGGCCTACAAGGGTATTCCATTGTCAGTTGCCACAACCATTGCATTTGCAAAATTATATGGAAAAGAAATAAGATACTGCTCAAACAGAAAAGAAGTAAAAGACCACGGTGATACAGGTATTCTTTTGGGAAGCAAAATCAAAGACGGCGATAGAATAGTTATCATTGAGGATGTCACTACTTCGGGTAAATCAATCGAGGAGACATTCCCAATCATTAAGGCACAGGGTGATGTTACAATCAAAGGACTTATGGTATCATTAAACAGAATGGAAGTGGGTCTTGGCGGAAAAGTTGGAGCACTTGACGAGATTCGCGAAAAATACGGATTTGATGCCAATGCAATTGTTTCCATGGAAGAAGTTGTTGAACACCTTTATAATAAGGAAGTTAATGGTAAAGTACTAATTGATGACAGTATTAAAAATGCCATAGATGAGTATTATAAACAGTATGGTGTTAAATAGAAATCAGGAATAAGGATGGTATAAAGTATGGAAAAAGTATATAAGACAATGAAAAGTGTTGGCGCCGGAAATATTGCGATAGGAATAATTATGATTGTGGCAGGGCTATCGGCAGGGATTGTTGCCATAATTGGTGGTGCCAGACTCATTAAGGAAAAATCCGATATTACTTTTTAATTAGTAAATATGAAAACATAACAGACGGCTAATTCTTTAGCCGTCTGCTACACTTTACGAAGGAAATGATAGCATATGAAAGAAGAGGAAATATAGAGTGAAGGTAGAACGACATGGATACCGCTTTACAAATAAGAGGGATTCAAAAGGTGGCTTTATTTCAATGATATTGGCTGTGTTGGCACTTATTACTTTGTCGGTTGGAATTGGACTGTCATATAAAAAGGGTGGAAATGCAGGGATATATGTAGGTGCACTAGGGACAGGAGCATTTGTTTTGTCCTCTCTTGGATTGATTCATGGACTTAAAAGCTTTAAGGAGAGGGACAGATTTTATTTGTTTTCAGTGATTGGAAGTGTTTCAAACGGTATTTTGTGGATAGCAATGTGCGGGATTATTGCTTATGGATTTATGAATGTATAAGGGTTTGTACAAAGATAAGTGGTAAAATACATTGACTATATTTGATTATACTAGTAAAATGTAGATATATATGTATACGCTTGAAAGGAGTTTTATTACGATGGCTAAAGTTGGAATTATAATGGGAAGTGACTCAGATCTTGATGTAATGAGCAAGGCAGCTGAGATTTTAGAGGAGTTTGGGATTGATTATGAGATGACGGTTATTTCAGCTCATAGAATGCCAGACGTTTTTTATGATTATGCAACTCATGCAGAGGAGAGAGGAATTAAAGTTATTATTGCAGGAGCAGGCGGGGCAGCTCATTTACCAGGAATGGCAGCAGCTATTTTCCAGTTACCTGTAGTAGGAGTGCCAATTCACACGAAGTCATTAGGTGGCGTTGATTCTCTTTACTCAATTGTTCAGATGCCACAGGGAATTCCTGTTGCTACAGTGGCAATTAACGGCGGAGCAAATGCGGGATTAATGGCAGCAAAAATTTTAGCAGTTTCCGATGATGAATTATTGGGTAAATTAAAAGCTTATAAGCAGGGATTAAAGGATAAGGTAAGTGCAAAGGCAACCAAGTTGGAAGAAATTGGGTATAAGGCATATTTAGAACAGATGTAAATCTTCAGAAGAATTTGAAAAAATAATAGAAAAAATCATATATAGAAAGAGGTACAACAATGGATTACAAAAAAGCTGGAGTGGATATTGAAGCTGGATACAAATCAGTAGAGCTTATGAAGGAACATATTAAGGGAACAATGAGACCTGAAGTTTTGACAAACATCGGTGGATTCTCAGGAGCATTCTCAATGGAAGCATTCAAGGGAATGGAAAAACCTACATTAGTATCCGGAACAGATGGTGTTGGAACAAAATTAAAGCTTGCGTTTCTTTTAGACAAGCACAATACAGTTGGTATTGACTGTGTGGCAATGTGTGTCAACGATATTGCCTGTGCAGGTGGAGAACCTTTATTCTTCCTTGACTATATTGCGTGTGGGAAAAATGAGCCTGAAAAGATTGCCACTATCGTAAGCGGTGTTGCTGAAGGATGTAAACAGTCAAATGCGGCACTTATTGGAGGCGAAACAGCAGAAATGCCAGGATTTTATCCTGTTGATGAGTATGACCTTGCAGGTTTTGCAGTAGGTGTGGTTGATGAAAAAGATCTTATTACAGGTAAAGACATAAAAGATGGAGATGTATTGGTTGGTATTGCTTCTTCAGGTGTACATAGTAATGGTTTTTCACTTGTCAGAAAAGTATTCACAATGACAGAAGAAGCATTGAATACATATTACGATGAGTTGGGAAAAACATTAGGTGAGGCTTTAATTGAGCCAACGAAGATTTATGTTAAGGCATTGAGAAATGTTAAAGAAGCCGGTGTGAGAATAAAGGGATGCAGTCACATTACAGGTGGTGGATTCTATGAGAATATTCCTAGAATGCTTCCTGATGGCATCAGGGCAGTTGTGAAAAAAGACAGTTATGAAGTGCCGGATATCTTCAAGATGCTTGCAAGAGAGGGAGAAATCGCTGAGGAAATGATGTACAACACATACAATATGGGTGTTGGTATGGTTCTTGCATTAGATGCAAATGATGTGGACACTGCGATTAAGGCCATTGAAGCCGCAGGAGAAAAGGCATTTGTTATCGGTAAGGCTGAGGCAGGAGAAAAAGGAGTTACATTATGCTAAGAGTTGGCGTACTTGTATCTGGCGGTGGAACAAATCTCCAGGCAATTATTGATTCAATGGATAAAGGGATTATCACCAATGCGGAAATTAAGGTGGTAATAAGTAATAACCCAAACGCATTTGCACTTAAGAGAGCTGAAAATCACGGCATTGAAAATGTATGTATTTCACCGAAAAGCTTTGACACAAGGGAAGAGTTCAATGTGGCATTGATACAGAAGCTTGATGAGTATAAGCTTGATTTGGTTGTTTTGGCGGGATGTATGGTTGTATTACCTAAGGAATTAATTGCCAAATATGAAGGAAAGATTATAAATATTCATCCTGCCCTTATTCCTTCTTTCTGTGGAAAAGGATTTTATGGTCTTCACGTACACGAGGAAGTGTTGAAGAGGGGTGTTAAAATCACGGGAGCCACGGTGCATTTTGTTGATGAGGGAACTGACACAGGTCCTATCATTATGCAGAAGGCAGTGGAAGTAAAACAGGATGATACACCGGAGATTCTTCAGAAGAGAGTAATGGAAGAGGCTGAATGGAAAATTATGCCGGCTGCAATCAATCTCATTGCAAATGGCAAGGTATCGATAAAAAACGGTAAAGTATATATAGAGGATTAAAAACATCATATGGAGGTCAAAAACATGAAGGTTTTAATAGTAGGAAGCGGTGGACGTGAGCATGCAATTGCGTGGAAGGTAGCTCAGAGCGAAAAGGTTGATAAAATATATTGTGCACCTGGAAATGCCGGTATAGCAGGAATCGCAGAATGTGTTGATATAGGTGCGATGGAATTTGATAAACTTGTTGCCTTTGCAAAGGAAAAGGAAATCGATCTTACAATTATCGGAATGGATGACCCATTGGTAGGCGGTGTTGTCGATGAATTTGAAAAGGTAGGTTTGAGAGTGTTTGGACCAAGAAAGAATGCAGCCATATTAGAGGGCTCAAAGGCATTTTCAAAGGATTTGATGAAAAAATACAATATTCCTACTGCAGCATATGAGACTTTCGACTCAGCAGAAGAGGCAATGAAATACTTAGAGACTTCTGATTACCCAATCGTTTTAAAGGCTGATGGACTTGCCCTTGGAAAAGGGGTACTCATCTGTAACACAAAGGAAGAGGCTTTAGATGGCGTTAAATCATTAATGCTTGACAAGCAGTTTGGCTCAGCTGGAAACAGGATTGTCATAGAAGAATTCATGACGGGCAGAGAAGTTTCTGTATTGTCTTTCGTTGACGGAAAGACAATTAAAATTATGACATCAGCTCAGGACCACAAAAGGGCCATGGATGGTGACAAAGGGCTTAACACAGGTGGAATGGGAACATTTTCACCAAGTCCTTTCTACACAGCTGAGGTTGATGAGTTCTGTAAGAAATACATTTACCAGCCTACAGTTGATGCTATGGCATCAGAAGGCAGAGAGTTTAAGGGAATCATCTTCTTTGGACTTATGCTTACGGAAAAGGGACCAAAGGTATTAGAGTACAATGCAAGATTTGGTGATCCTGAAACACAGGTTGTGCTTCCAAGAATGAAAAATGACATTGTTGAGGTGTTTGAAGCCTGCATAGACGGTACTCTTGATAAAATAGACCTTCAGTTTGAAGATAATGCGGCAGTATGTGTTGTGTTGGCTTCTGAGGGCTACCCTGTTAAATACGACAAGGGATTTGAAATTAAAGGATTAGAAAATTTTGAGGATAAAGATTCATATTATGTGTTCCACGCCGGTTCTAAGTTGTCTGACGGAAAGATTGTGACAAATGGTGGACGTGTTTTAGGTGTTACAGCGAAGGGAGCTGACTTAAAACAGGCAAGGGCAAATGCTTACGAGGCCACAAAATGGATAGATTTTGAAAATAAATACATGAGAAATGATATTGGTAAGGCCATAGATGAAGCATAAAAGAATTGCATGATATGTGTGTTATTTGTTGAAAGGATGAAAGATATGTTAGTGTCTGGAAAACGAAGGATACTTGCAACTTCTATGCTTGTAATAATGGTTTTGACACTTATTGCCCCATTTTCGGCAAAGGATACTTTTGGATATACTGAGAAATATGGTACAATAAATGGTACATATGTAAATGTCAGAACCAGTGCAGGGACTGCAGGGAATACAAATAAACTTAAATATAATGGCAATTATGTGCAGTTAAATATCGGAAATTCTGTTACCATTATTGGTGAAGACAGAGCAAGTGATGGTGCATTGTGGTACAAGGTTAAGTTTAACTATTCGGGCGGAGCGGAGCTTACCGGATTTGTTCATAGTGCATATGTGGATGTACAGGAAAATATTTATACACCAGATACGGATTTTGAATCATATTTATCATCTCAGGGATTTCCTGAAAGCTATAAAGATAAACTGAGACAATTACATGCAAAATATCCAAAGTGGATATTTGTTGCAGATAAAATCAATTATGACTGGAATGAAGTAATAAAAAATGAGTGCCTTCTTGGAAGAAGCCTTGTGCACAAATCATCCATCAGTTCATGGAAATCACTTCAGGAGGGGGCATATAACTGGGAGACAGGACAATGGGCAACCTTTGATGGAGGAGCATGGGTGGCAGCTTCAAAGGAATTTGTTTCCTATTGCATGGATCCTAGAAATTTCCTTGATGAAACTTATATTTTCCAGTTTGAAATGCTTTCTTATCAGAGGGCAATACACCAAAAGTCAAACGTTGAAGGACTTCTTACAAATACCTTTATGGATAATAAAAAGGTTGAAAATGGAAAGACTTATGCCGAGGTTTTTATGGATGCAGCAGCAGTTTCAGGAGTAAGTCCATATCACCTTGCATCGAGGGTTATCCAGGAGGTTGGAACAAATGGTACAACAGGAGGAGTGACAGGGTATTATGCTCCTTCAACAGGAAATGTATATAAGGATTTATATAACTTCTATAACATTGGGGCATATGCCGCAAATGGAAGAGGAGCGGTGGAAAACGGACTCATATTTGCATCAAGGACAGACGCAGCTACATTGAGACCATGGAACACAAGGGAAAAAGCCATAAAGGGCGGTGCAATATATATTGGAAACGGATATATTAATATAGGTCAGGACACAATATATTACGAAAAATTTGATTTTGTTGGAACTCCATATACACACCAATACATGACAAATGTGCAGGCTCCAAAATCAGAGGCATTGAAGATGTCCAAGGCATATAGCCAGGATATGAAGAAAAACACTGCTCTTGTATTTAAAATCCCGGTATTTAAGAATATGCCGGAAAGTGCGTGTCCGTGTCCTAATACGGATGGAAGTCCGAACAGTGTTCTTGAATCGATTAAGATAGATGGATACAATCTCACACCGACATTTAGTATGATGACTTTGGAATATGACCTGATTGTTCCAAATGATGTGACTTCAATCAGGGTGAGTGCGACTGCTTTAGATGGAAAGGCAAGCATTAGCGGGACAGGAAATATTAAACTTAATGTTGGAAATAATGCTGTTAAGATTAATTGCAAGGCTGAAAATGGTGATGTCAGAACATACACAATAAATGTTGTCAGAAAAAAGGCTGAAAATGACAATCCGCCAAAGCCGGATTCCCAGCCGGAAACAACACCACCTGCAAAGCCTGAGCAGCCTACGGAAACAAAACCTGAGACTACTACCGAGGCAAAACCTGATAATGGCCAGACACCAAACTACGGTACAAGTTATAAAATTGTGAACGATAACTGTATTACAGGAATTAATCCCGGTACTACGGCCAATACCCTGAAGTCAAAATTTACTCTTACCAATTGCAGTATCGAGGTGTACAAGGAAGATGGAAAGACCAAAGTCACAGATAAGGTCGGTACGGGTAATAAGGTTGTAATTACAGATAAATCAGGCAAGATACTTAAAGAGTATTCATGCTTGATATATGGCGATGTCAACGGTGATGGAATATTAAATATTGTGGATATTTTGTCACAGAAAAGAGATATTCTTGAGATTAAGAAACTTGATGGTGTGAAAAGACAGGCAGCAGACATAAATAAAGATGGAAATATAAATATAGTAGATATTCTTTTGATTAAGAGAGATATTTTGGAAATTGCCAAAATAATCCAGTAAGATGATTTATCCGGTAAGGATGTAGGTTAGTATGAAAAATAAGGCTGATGCCCTTATTTTTCAAACAACGAATTGAGACGGAGCCTCAATTCGAGCTATCGCAGTCGAGAAACAGGATAACCTGATTTCTCGACGCGTGTCTACGCAAATAAATTTGCTCCGACATGGAGGGTAAAAATGAAATTCAGATTAAATAAACTAATGACAGGAGTCTTGGCTGTATTTGCAATGATGATTTTCATGGGAGTACAGGCAAAGGCAGACTCATCAAATATTTCAGTCGCATCTGCAAGTGGAAATGTTGGTGATATAGTCAGTGTAGATGTAACAGTGAGTTCTGATGTGAATTTTGGAGCTCAGATATATGTGAAATATGACACAAATACGCTTGAATTTGTGGAAAGTAATAGCGGATTTAAGGGAACTGCAGGTATTGACCAGGCTGTTTTTGAGGAGGGAGCTCCAGATAAACCACAGGTACTTACAATCAAATTCAAACTCAAAGCTCCGGGAACAGCTGCCGTAACTGTAGATGATTCGTCAAAGGTATACAAACTGGAGACGCTTGAAGAGTTGTCCATTGCCAAGTCAAATGGTACCGTGAATATCTCACCGGCACCAAATACAACTGTTTCAAATGACAGTCATTTGTCAGGACTTTCGGTTCAGGCAATCAGTTCAAACGGTGACAGTACAGCAGTTTTGTTTACGCCGTCATTCTCTTCAGAGATTACTGAGTACAAGGCGGATTTGCCTTCATCAACAAAAAAGCTTGTGATAGCTACCACATTATCAAATGCAAAGGCCACAACAAGCATATCAGGAACCAGAATTGATCCGGGTGCAAATAAGACTACAATCACTGTAACAGCCGAAGACGGAAGTAAAACAGTATATACGCTTTATACAAACTGTCTCAAGGAGACAGAGTCAACAACACAGGAAACACCATCACAGTCAGAGGAAACAACTGAATTTGACAGGGCGCCAAAGCATATTCCTGAGATTAACAAATATCTTATGCAGGATTTCAGCCTTGTGACAATTCCGGAGGGCTTTGAAGAATCTGTGGCAATGTTCAGAGAACAGAAAATTGCTGTGCTTAAGGGGATTGCAAAGGATCTCATGCTTGTGTGTCTTGCAGATGATGTACAGGGAATAAATGCAAAGCTTTATCTTTTTACAGAGGCTTCAGGTACAATTACTGACTATGTAAATATAACAAGTACACAGAAAATTTATACAATTATTCCTGCACCAGATGACTATCAGGGACCGGAAGGCTATGTTCCGACAACGCTTGACATAAATGGAAGTGGTGTCAGAGCCTGGGTAAAAGGCGAAGGAACAGAATTTTATGTTGTATTTGCAATGAATTGGGATGGGGAAACAGCGCTTTATGTTTATGACGCAAAGGAGCAGACAATGCAGAGATTTATTGAGGGAAATAAATCGGAAAATGTGTCTGATGAACCTGAAACAGAGAATCCAAAGTATTTATCAATGAAGTATAAATACGATACAATGTATGATGAGTATGTAAAAGATCATAATAAGAAGAATAAAATAATAATTGCACTTTTAGTTGTCATGCTAATAGCAGCGGGAGGTGCGGCTGTATTATTTGTTATGCAGAGAAAAAACGGTCAGTATGATAATTCTGACAATGACGATGATAATGATGATAATGATAATGATAATGATGATGAGTCCGCAGACAGTGCAATTACTTTTGAAGAGCAGCCTCAAAAAGAATTACAGCTTGATATGGTTGCCCAGGTAAATGAAATGAAGGCAGAAAAGCTGGCTGTGGAAGTCAATGAATTGATTAAAAATGAGTTGGAAGATGAGGAAAATGAGATAGCTGAAAATAGTCAGTCTACTGTTCAGGAATCTGAAAAAACTCCGGACAAAAACAAGGATGACGAAAAGAATAATGAGGTTGTTGTTGAATTTTCAGACGAGAATGATGCGAAAAATGACGAAGAAACTGTAATGATTAACGTGGAAGAAGATGAACCATTTGAAATTGAGTTTATCGATTTAAATGACAAATAAAGGTGTAAAACTCAGAGAAATCTATTTTTGGATTTCTCTGAGAGTGCATTAGTGGCAAAGGGTCTGCGAAAATAATGATTTGCTTTAGGTGTCTTCACAAATGAATTTGCTTCGGCATGGAGGATAAGCGTGTATATTAGAATTGATTTTAACAGTAATGAGGCAATTTATATTCAGTTAATGAATCAAATTATTCATGGTATTGCCATGGATGAAATCAAGGAGGGGGATTCCTTACCTTCTGTTCGACAATTAGCCGAAGATATCGGGATAAATATGCACACTGTTAATAAGGCATATTCAATATTGAGACAGGAAGGCTTTTTGAAACTGGACAGAAGACACGGTGCCGTTATTTCGTTGGATATTGACCGGATACGGGCAATAGAAGAGATGAAATATGAAATGAGAATTATTTTGGCAAAGGCGATTTGCAAGAATATATCCGAAGAAGAAGCACATAGTATTGTGAGTGAGATATATAGAGATTTTAGTGATTAATATAAATAAAGAAATGAGGTAGCGAAAAAGCTTATGGAATTATATACTGAAAAAGCCCTCGAAGTTATGGAAGAAGCTGAAAAAATATCTAATGAGTTGGAACATAGCTACATTGGTTCAGAACACATTCTTGTAGGATTATTAAGAGTGGAAGATACGGCTGCGGCTGACATTTTGAAAAAAAACGGTGTTGAAATAAGTAAAGTAATGGAGCTTATTGATACACTTGTGTCACCAGTGGGAAAGGTGGCTCTTAAAGAAAAAGAATTACTTACCCCAAGAGTACAGAACATGCTTTTGACAGCAGCAGATTATGCGAAAATCACAAAGGACAAAAAGGTTGGTACAGAACACATTCTTTTGGCACTGATAAAAGAAAGAGACAGTGTTGCCACCAGACTTTTGAACACAATTGGAGTGGATTTGAGAAATATATATGCTGAGGTGCTGGAAACAATTGGAATATCTGCCAGTGAATTCAGAGAAGAAATAGCAGCGGCTTTTGGCGACCCAAGAGCACAAAAAAGCGGAAATTCAAAAAATGTAAGGTCTGCAATAGCTCAATTTACCGTAGATATGACACAGAAAGCATATGAAGGAAAATTAGACCCTGTAATTGGAAGGGATAATGAAATTACACGAGTTGTTCAGATACTTAGCAGAAGAACTAAAAACAACCCCTGCTTAGTTGGGGAACCTGGAGTCGGAAAAACGGCAATAGTTGAATCAATAGCGACGAGAATTGTTGAAGGAAATGTTCCGGACACAATAAAGGACAAAAGATTATTGACGCTTGACTTGGCTGCAATGGTTGCCGGCTCTAAATATAGAGGCGAATTTGAAGAGAGAATAAAAAGAATTATAGATGAAGTAAAAAAAGACGGAAACATTTTGTTGTTTTTGGATGAAATTCATACCATTATTGGAGCGGGTGGTTCAGAGGGGTCCATGGATGCTGCTAATATACTTAAACCGGCATTATCACGTGGTGAAATACAAATTATTGGTGCCACTACCCTCAACGAGTACAGAAAATATTTTGAGAAAGACGCAGCTCTTGAGAGAAGATTTCAGCCGGTCACTGTAGAAGAACCAACTAAAGAGGAAGCAATTGAGATTCTCATGGGATTAAAGTCAAAGTATGAAGAGCATCATAATGTGATAATTTCTGATGAGGCCGTAGCTGGAGCAGTGACGCTGTCAGAAAGGTATATTAATGACAGAGCCTTACCGGATAAGGCAATTGACCTGATGGATGAGGCATCTGCCAAGGTCAAACTGTCAAAGATAAGTAAAACAACCTCAACTATTGATTTGGAAAAAGAGTTGAGAGAGCTGGAAGAGAAGAAAATCGCTGCAATAAAAAATAAGGACTTTAAGCTGGCAGGACAGCTTAAGGAAGAACAGAAAAGACTTTCTGATAAATATGAAAGAATTCAAAAGAAAAAAAATAACGGAGATGAAAAGAAATTAACCGTTACAGAAGAGGATATTGCGGGAGTTATTTCTGTTTGGACAAAGATACCTGTTTCTAAACTTACAGAAAAGGAATCAGCTAAATTAAGGAATCTTGACAACGTTTTGAAAAAACGGGTAATAGGTCAGGAGGAGGCTATCTCTGCTGTGGCAAATGCCATTAGAAGAGGCAGAGTTGGTTTGAAGGATCCAAAGAGACCGACAGGTTCATTTTTGTTTTTGGGACCAACAGGTGTTGGTAAAACAGAATTGTCAAAGGCACTGGCAGAGGCTGTTTTTGGCAATGAAAACTCGATGATAAGGGTTGATATGTCTGAATATATGGAGAAACACAGTGTTTCAAAAATGATTGGGTCTCCGCCTGGATATGTGGGCTTTGAAGAAGGCGGTCAACTCAGTGAAAGAGTTAGAAGAAATCCGTATTCAGTTGTTCTTTTTGATGAAATAGAGAAAGCTCATCCGGACGTATTTAATATTTTATTACAGGTTTTGGATGAGGGTCATATTACAGACAGCAACGGAAGAAAGATTGATTTCAAGAACACAGTTATTATCATGACATCTAATATGGGAGCACAGAGAATTATTGAGCCTAAGCATTTGGGCTTTGCGTCAGATGAAAGTGAAGAGAAGAATTATGAATCAATGAAGAGGGGGGTTATGGAAGAGGTAAAGAAGTTATTTAAGCCTGAATTCCTCAATCGTATTGATGAAACCATAGTGTTCCGTTCATTACAGAAAAAAGACATGCGTGAAATTTTGAGTATTATGATTAAAGAAATTTCTACCAGAGCAGAAAAACAATTAAATATAAAATTAAAGGTGTCATCTGCAGCAAAAGATGTTATAATAGAAGAAAGTTTTGATAAGAAATATGGTGCACGTCCGCTTAGAAGAAAATTGCAGACTATGGTGGAGGATAAACTTGCTGAAGAAATCCTTAATGGAAGGATTTCTCAGGGGTGCAAGGTATCAATTGGAGTATCAGATAAAAAGATAAAATTTAATGCTGAAAAATAAAATAATACACAGGAGGATTAATTATGTCAGTAGTTAATGAATTATTAAGAGCGGAAGAAGATGGAAGTCTCAGTTTCGGAAATTATGAGCTGAATGAAAAAACAAAATTAGCTGATTTCGAGCACAAGGGAGATTTATACAAGGTAAAAACCTTTAAAGAGATAACAAAATTAGAGAGAAACGGAATGTTCGTTTACGAATCAGTACCGGGAACAGCAGTAAATAATTTTAAAGAGACAGATAGTGAAGTTAGTTTTACAGTTGAAGGAATCGATGATTCCCAGATAACGGTTGAAGCAGAAGAAGGAGCTGAATACAAGGTATATGTTGATGATATTAATGTTGGAACAGTAACTTCTAATCTTGGTGGTAAGCTTGTTTTAAGTGTTGAGATAAACAAAGGAAATTCAACTAAGGTTAAACTTGTAAAACAGTAAAGAAATATCAATTAATAATTTGGGTATAAATCTGTCACAGTTTTGTGGCAGATTTTCTTATAAAGAAAAAGGAGAGGTATTCTGGATTTTTATGGCAGGAAAAGGAAAACAGAGTGTATTTTTTTGTAAGGAATGTGGGTACGAATCAGCAAAATGGCTTGGACAGTGTCCGGGCTGTAAAGTATGGAACACATTTGTGGAAGAGGCTGTTACGAATAAGATTATTAAATCAGGAAAAAATGAAGAGGCAAAAAAGCCTTCAAAATTATCAGAGATTTCAATGGAAGAGGATGAGAGAACCACAACTGGAATTCGGGAGCTTGACAGAGTTCTGGGCGGCGGAATAGTTTCGGGCTCATTAATTTTAGTGGGTGGAGATCCGGGAATCGGAAAATCAACATTGTTGCTTCAGGTGTGTAGGAATTTATCGTTAAATAATAAAAATGTGTTGTATATATCCGGTGAGGAGTCTGTAAAGCAAATAAAAATGAGAGCAATAAGAATTGGTGAGTTTGGCGACTCATTATCATTATTATGTGAAACAAATCTTTCGAATATTGAGGATGTAATCAGGAAAAACAAACCGGATATTGTAATAATTGATTCAATACAAACCATGTATAGGGAGGACATTGGGGCGGCACCTGGAAGCGTGTCGCAGGTAAGGGAATCAACAAACATATTCATGCAGCTGGCAAAGGGAATGGCAATTACTATTTTTATTGTTGGACATGTGACAAAAGAGGGTGTTGTGGCCGGACCGAGAGTGTTGGAGCATATGGTTGATACGGTTCTTTACTTTGAAGGTGACAGACACGCGTCCTATAGAATTTTAAGGGGTGTTAAAAACAGATTTGGTTCGACAAATGAAATAGGTGTGTTTGAAATGAGAGATACGGGACTTAAAGAGGTTGAAAACCCTTCTGAGTTTATGTTGAGTGGAAAACCGGAGAACGCTTCGGGTTCAGTTATTTCATGTTCCATAGAAGGAACCAGACCAATTTTACTTGAAATTCAGGCGTTGGTCAGCAGAACAAATTTTGGAATACCGAGAAGGGCAGCAGCAGGTACGGATGCGAACAGATTAAATCTTTTAATTGCTGTTTTGGAAAAGAGGATTGGTTTGCAAATGAGTGACTGTGATGCTTATGTAAATATTGCCGGCGGTGTCAAAATAAATGAGCCTGCAATGGATATGGGTATTGTAATGGCAATAATTTCAAGCTTTAAAAATATAGTAATGGATGCTGAGACAGTAATATTTGGAGAAGTAGGATTATCCGGAGAGGTCAGAGCTGTTAATATGGCAGAAAAAAGAATTGCGGAGGCAGAAAAACTGGGATTTAAAACATGCATACTTCCATATTCTTGTCTGCAGGGAAAAAAAATAGAAACAAAAATGAAACTTATTGGTGTAAAAAATGTTTCTGAAGCGATAAATATGATTTGTTAGAATGTGAATAAAGAAAAGAGTATGGAAAATACTCTGGCATGGAGGATAGTGTGAAAAATCACACTGAAGTGCTGATTTTTCACACGGCTATTTGCTTCTGAGCGAAGGCAAATAGCCCTGATGGCAGAAGAGAAACTGCCTGCGCAGATTTCTCTTCGCCTCTTCGCGTAAATACGCTCAGAAATGAGGATTAGGATGAAATTAGTATCATGGAATGTTAATGGAATAAGAGCTTGTGTACAAAAAGGATTTGAGGAAACTTTTAAAAAATTTGATGCTGATATCTTTTGCATACAGGAAAGCAAAATGCAGGAAGGACAATTAAATCTTGAATTAGACGGGTATAAACAATATTGGAATTATGCAGAAAAAAAGGGATATTCCGGAACTGCAATTTTTACAAAAAAAGAACCTCTTTCTGTTAAGTATGGAATTGATATTGAGGAACATGACAAAGAGGGAAGAGTAATAACTCTGGAATTTGAAAGATTTTACATTGTTACAGTATACACTCCAAATTCACAGAATGAGCTGGCAAGATTATCTTATAGAATGGAATGGGAAGATGCGTTTAAGAATTACCTTTTAGAATTGAAAAACAGAAAAGAGGTAATTGTATGTGGGGATATGAATGTAGCACACAATGAAATTGATTTAAAAAATCCGAAGACAAACAGAAAAAATGCAGGATTTACTGACGAAGAAAGGGAAAAATTTTCTATATTATTAAATGAAGGATTTATTGATACATTCAGATATTTATACCCGGATGTTACAGAGAGATATTCATGGTGGTCATATAGATTTAAGGCAAGAGAGAAGAACGCAGGGTGGAGAATAGATTATTTTCTTATCTCGGAAGGATTAAAGAACAATTTACAGGAAGCAGAAATACATAGTGATATTTTAGGTTCAGATCATTGTCCGGTAAGCATTTCTATTGATTTGTAGAAAAATGAAAAAAGTTGTTGACAAAAGAAGAGTCAAATGATAAACTATTCAAGTCGCTTGTGAGAAAACACAGATGACAAATAAAAAAGATAAAAAAGTGCTTGACAGAATAAAATGAAAGTGCTAAACTATCTAGGCTGTCTGCTGAGACAGAGAGCAAAACATAATGAACATTG
>JBNRML010000133.1:0-29125 GCA_050309585.1 Lachnospiraceae bacterium | reverse complement strand
ATATTGTTGAGGGATATAATTATAACAAATAAAAATTGCTTGAGAAAGGGTGGAAACTATGAATGTAAAGCACAAAGGTTGGAATTGGGAAAATATTGATTCAGAAACCTGGTTAGATGTGTCTGAAGAATTTTTGCCGGTGGCATTGAAATGGAGAAATAAATTCCATTCAATTCTTGACATTGGAGCTGGAAAGGGTAGACACGCATTGTTTTTTGCGGAGAACGGTTTCGAGGTTAGTGCGGTTGATTTATCTGGGAGTAGTGTTGAGATTATTGCAAATGAGGCAAAAAGAAGAAATTTAACAATTGATGTTAATGTTGCGGATATGACAGACTTGCCATATAGAGATGAAAAGTTTGATTGCGTTATTTGCTTTCATACTATATATCACACGAATTTTGTTGGTGTAAAGAAGGCAATAGATGAAATATATAGAGTATTGAATGAAAATGGGGAAGCTTATATTACATTCAATTCGAAGGACAATATAAGTTTTAAAAAGGAAGATACAATAGATGGAAATACGATAATTAAGAAAAGTGAAATTGAAGATGGTATTCCACATTGTTATGTTGATGAAAAAGAGATTGAAGAGTTGTTATCAGCATTTGAAATAGTTTCATTGTCGAAGATAACAGAGTATATCAGAAAAGAAAAGAAGGTGTGTAGAGTACACTATTATACACATATTAGAAAGAACGGGGATAAGAAAAATTAATAATGTAAATGTAGGGTGGGGAGTTGATTCATATACTAAGCTTCCTGTTAAAATGTTTTGTTTGACATAAAAAAGGTATGCTGTTAGTATTTACAGAAAGAGAAGGTGCTACCGATAGACGGTTAGCCTGATGTTAATTATTTTTAGAATAACCGCTTCTGGGCAAAAAGGGCGGTTATTTTTTGTGTCTATTTATTGCTCTTAGAACCAATGGAATAATAGAGAGCAAAGCATGTTAAACATAGGCTATATGGATAACCAGCTCTGAAAGGTAAATATTTTTCGCAATAAAAGTATGCATAACTTCTGTGAAAAAGAAGCTTTGAGTATGGAAAGTTTCTGGGAGATGACAAGCAGTAACTATAGCTATGACACAACAATAAACTCAGTTGCATATATACAATTCGTCATACATTTTAATAATATTTGTCATTCCAAGTATCTTACCTTCTCCAAAAACATATCCAAAACTTATATTATCACATATTCCATACTTATCTATTGATTTTTGATATTGTAGCTTATATTTATCGACTTTAGATGATACAGGAATCATCCAATAAATATTAGAATCATCGTTAGAAAACTTAAACAAATAACAACAAGGTCGATTGTGTTGCTTGCCGTCAATTATTTCTTTATTTTCTAATAAACCACATCCTCTAAATCTTTCATAAAATTCATCCTTTACAAAATACAACTTTCCTGTGTCCATCTTTCTCCTTTGTACAAATAAAAATCCCCTACAAATGTAGGGGATTTTTATTTGAACCCCAGCCTTTTATTAGCCGCATACTGGGTAGCGGAAATAATTTGAACCCGTACCTTCTTTTTATGGTTACTGATTTATACGGTCACAGTAAATAGTTTTACAGAAATCAATTAAGATTTCTTACTTATATTGTATATAAATAAGAGAAAAAATGTTACCAAAAATGTAAAATTATCTTGTGAATATTTAACAATAATACACGAATCAGAATGAGATTCATTATTTGATAGTATCAAAGAATGATAATCCTAATTTACCAGTCTGTTTACAAATATTATTTTATTTAATTTATCTTTCAGGGATGATGTCTAAAATAATTTGATTGACATAAAAAAGCTATGGTGATAGTATTATGTAAAGAAGGTGCTACCGATAGACGGATAGCCTGATTTATTGGTTGAATAACCGCTCAATCAGACGGAAAATGATTTTGGGCGGTTATTTTTTGTGTCTATTTATTGCTCTTAGAACCAACGGAATAACCAAGAGCAAAGCTTGTTAAACATAAGCTGATTATGGCAATAAAAATATCCGTTGTAAGCATAAGCACAACCTCCTCATTGGATTTCCTTAAAAGGATTTCTATGTAAACAGAGCTAAAACTCTCTGAAGAAGGCTAACCGCCTACCGTATATGGTAGCACCAAATAAAGTATAGCATAGAAACAAAATTAAAGCAACATATTAATACGATGAATATATTAATATTTATTGAACATAAGCTTTATGGATAAATATACATCCACTAATCTCAAGATTTGATTGCTATTATTCCGATAGTGGAATATAATAGAGGACAACAGGGAGGTTTCGCATATGGATTATTTAACAACTGTAGAAATGTCTAAAAGATGGAATATTTCCTCAAGAAGAATCGGTGTTTTGTGTACTGAGGGAAGAATTGATGGTGCAATAAAAAAAGGAAAAATGTGGTTGATTCCATCTGATGCAGTGAAACCAGTAGATGGCAGATTTAAGGTGAATAAGGTAGAAGCATAATCAGCATCTGTGGTGAACTGCAACTACAACAAGAGATTACAAGTGAAAGAAGGTACGGGAAGTAATGGAGCTTATTGATAATGTCAATAAAACTTTAAAGGATGATTTGGCGGTTAGCATTCGGGAGGACAGTAAAGTATCTATAGCTGCGGCTTGTTTTTCAATCTATGCGTTTCAGGAGCTTAAAAGGGAGCTGAAGAATGTAGATGAATTGCGATTTATATTTACATCACCGACATTCATTAAAGAGAAGGCTAAGAAAGAAAAACGTGAGTTTTACATACCGCGACAGACTAGAGAACGTAGTCTGTACGGCTCTGAGTTTGAAGTAAAACTTCGAAATGAAATGACTCAGAGAGCCATAGCTAAAGAATGTGCGGAGTGGATTCGTAAGAAAGCCAAATTTAAGTCCAATGTTACCAGTGAAAACATGATGGGTTTTATGAACGTGGATTCTAACAGCTATATGCCGATTAATGGGTTTACTACCATTGATTTGGGATGTGAACGTGGTAACAATGCCTATTATCCGATACAGAAGACTGACACACCAATGAGCCAGTTTTACCTTGATTTGTTTGAGCAGATTTGGAATGATGAAGCTCGCTTGCAGGAAGTAACGGATGAAGTGATTGACAGTATTACTACGGTTTACAATGAAAATTCCCCTGATTATATTTACTTTGTAACGCTCTACAATATTTTCAATGAGTTTTTGGAAGATGTATCAGAGGATGTCCTGCCGAATGAGGCCACTGGATTTAAAGAGAGTAAGATTTGGAACTTGCTGTATAACTTTCAGAAGGATGCCGTATTAGCAATTATTAATAAACTGGAGAAATATAATGGTTGTATCTTGGCAGATTCTGTAGGTCTTGGTAAGACTTTTACATCTCTTGCAGTTATTAAATATTATGAGAACCGTAATAAATCTGTTCTGGTATTGTGTCCGAAGAAACTGGCTAATAACTGGAATACTTATAAGGATAACTATGTGAACAATCCGATTGAATTGGGGTAATTATGACTTAGTAGTAATTGATGAGTCTCACAATTTTCGAAATGGTGGAAGAGTATCGCAGGATGGAGATAAAGAAAACCGCTATTTAAAATTGTTAAACAAGGTAATCAGAAAAGGTGTAAAGACAAAGGTATTAATGCTTTCAGCTACACCAGTTAATAATAGATTTGTTGATTTGAAAAATCAGATAGCCCTTGCTTATGAAGGTGAGAGCAGTGTTTTGGATAGTAAATTAAATACCAGCAGGAGTATTGAAGATATTTTTAAGCAGGCTCAGGGGGCATTCAACACTTGGAGTAAATGGGAACCGCAGGACAGAACCACGGCAAAACTGCTTAAGATGCTTGATTTTGATTTCTTTGAGCTACTAGATAGTGTAACCATAGCAAGGTCCAGAAGGCATATCGAGAAGTATTATGATACAACGGACATTGGTACATTCCCTAAGAGAAATATTCCGATATCCAAAAGACCTGGTCTTACCGACATGGATACAGCTATCAATTATAATGAAATATTTGAGCAGTTGTGTTTGTTAAGCCTTTGTATATACACACCTACCATGTACATTCTGCCCAGTAAGATAGAAAAATACATGGATATGTACGACTCGAAGAAGGTTAAGGGAGGATTAACGCAGTCTGGTCGTGAGCAGGGTATCAGAAGACTTACAGCAATTAATCTTATGAAACGTATGGAAAGCTCTGTATATGCTTTTAGATTAACTCTTACAAGGATTCGAGATTATATTGATAGCACGATTGGTGTTATTAATGATTTCGAGAATAATAATGTATCCAAGTCCATGATGCTTAAGGATTATTCGGACGTCGATGAATCAGAATTTGATAGTGATGATATCAATGATGATGTATTTGCTATTGGTAAAAAAGTTAAGATAGACCTTGCGGATATGGATTACAAGACATGGAAGCATGAGCTTGAAAAGGACAAGGAAGTATTAGATTTCAGAGATAGTAGTATGGCTAATGACAGTGTTGCTACAAACTTTGAACAGATTTTTGCAACCTACAGTTCAGAGACAGTAAGGAAGGTGCTGTAATGGGAAAAACATATGAAGTTCCAGAACTAGGCGATATGCTGATTTGCCAGAATGAAAAAGGTGATACAAAGGTAGACGTATACTTTTTTGAGAAAGACGTTTGGATGAGTCAGGCAGCTATTGCTCAGATGTATAACACCACAGAATATAACCATGCACATCAAGAACATCTACGTGGATGGTGAACTGGACGAAGCGTCAACTTGTAAGGAATTCTTACAAGTTCAAACTGAAGGTACGAGGCTGATAAAGAGAAATAAAAAGCATTATAATTTTCGCATGATTCTGGCAATTGGATACAGGGTTCGTTCTAATGGAGGAAGAAATGTCAGAGTTGAACCGAGTAGTTACAATGTATCTGGATTTTGCAGAAGACTAGGCAAGACAAAAGGGGAAAGAAGTAGGAGGTGCATATTTTGAAATTCAATTTTAAGATACAACAGTACCAGACCGATGCTGCCAACAGTGTGGTTGGAGTTTTCAAAGGGCAGCCTTATTCTGACCCTGTAAATTATAGAAGAGATATTGGTAAGGTAAAGTCTGCGATTTCCTATTCGCAGATGTCCTTTGCGGAGTCTATGTTTGAACAACAAGAGCTGGCACTGACAGATGATTATGATGATGCTTGTTTTAAGAATGAGATTGTTGCATTACCTGATGCAGCTTTGCTTGCTAATATCAGAGAAATACAGCAGAACAATAATGTAAAGTTCTGATTTCTCAGATGATATTTCAGCTTATGACCTAATCCTTAAGAATAAAGAGAGACTGCTTAGTTTCAGCGAGCCAACCAGATTTGTTTTCTCTCACTCTGCTTTAAGAGAAGGCTGGGATAATCCAAATGTGTTCCAAATCTGTACCCTTAAGCACAGTGACAGTACCACGATGAAGAGACAGGAAGTAGGCCGTGGTCTTCGTTTATGTGTAAATCAGGAAGGTTTCCGTATGGATGAGCAGAGCCTTGGAAAAGATCTGGTACATAAGGTAAATAAGCTTACAGTTGTTGCCAGTGAGAGCTATAAAGATTTTGTTTCCGATTTACAGAGACAAATTAAGGAAGTTCTTTACGACAGACCGACCAAAGCATCCAAGGAATACTTCGTTGGCAAGACGGTACAGGTGGATGGTATTCCACAGAAGATATCAGACCAGCAGGCTACAGCAATTTACAGATATCTGCTTAAGAATGATTACATTGATGATAATGAGCAGATCACAGAGCAGTATCGTGCTGACTTAGAAAATAATGCTTTGGCTCCGCTTGCGGAAGAATTGAAGCCTATGACAGATGGTATTCATAAGCTTGTACAGAGTATCTTTGATGATAAGATTCTGGAAGAAATGATTGGTAATGGTAATGAGACAACGGTTCCGAGCAATGATTTGAATGAAAACTTTGCCAAGAAAGAATTCCAGACATTATGGAATTATATCAATCATAAATATGCATACACGGTTGACTTTGATAGTAATGAGCTTATAAAAAAGTCTATAGAACATATTGATAAGGAATTGTTTGTATCCCAGTTACAGTATACGGTATCGAAGTCTGAACAGCGTGACATTATGAATGATGACATGGTAAGAGAAAGCAATTCATTCTATGAAGCGAAGTCCAGTACAACTACACTTAAGCATTCTGAAACCAGTCCGATTAAGTTTGCAATGTTTAAAAATAATCCAGAGGAATTTATTACAAAGGTTATCAGGCTTATTAAAGAGCAGAAGGCTACTATGATTGTGGAGCATATTTCATATGACCAGATTGAAGGCAAGTACGACAGCTCAATCTTTACAGCAGAGAAGCACGCAAGTTTTGATAAGGCATATAGAGCCGAAAAGCACATTCAGGACTATGTATTTACTGACGGCACTGCTGAGAAAAGTGTGGAACGTAGATTTGCAGAAGAACTTGATGGTGCAAAAGAAGTATGTGTATATGCAAAATTGCCGAAAGGATTTTCTATTCCAACACCTGTTGGCAATTATTCACCTGACTGGGCGATTGCATTCTATGAAGGTACAGTTAAGCATATTTACTTTATAGCAGAGACCAAAGGTACAATGGAGAGCCTGGAACTTAGACCGATAGAGAAAGCAAAAATTTCTTGTGCAAGAAAGCTGTTTAATGAGATTTCTACAGAGAATGTGGTGTACCACGACGTAGATAGTTACCAGAGTCTTCTTAATATTATGAATTCGATATAAAGGGGTTGAACATCCATGCTTGACTATTATCTGGTAGTTTGTGATAACTAAAGAACCACCGTGTACCGAACGGTACGCACGGTGGTGTGAGGGGACGGCTAATTAACTAATGGTTAGCCTCCTACTCGATTTAGCAGGATTTCGTTATTTTTTGAAGTGCCATATGCCATTGTTCTTTTTGTCTTCCCACTACTAAAAATTGATATTTCGCTCCCGTTCTGGTGATAACCTTTATCATATTTTTTGAAGGTATTAATATATTAATGTCATTACCTTCAAATAAAATGTCATTTAGATTAATTTCATCAAGCTTGCTTGATAAGCCATGCTTAAAGATTAAACGTTCGTTTGTTAGTATTAATGTTCCTCCAGAATTGACACCTAAAAAAGCCGTTTTATTTGCTTTACCTTCCATTAGAATTACTTCTGTTGGCCTTATAAAATTATACATAGACGACACACCTCCGATTAATTGTTTTGATTAGAATAACATAAAGTAAGGAATTAGTACTAAGCTCTCTGCTAAAATAACATAAGCTGATTATGGCAATAAAAAACATTTGTTATTTTTAGTATAGTATGCTAGAATACATAAGATAAATAAAACAGATGGTGCCGTTAGTTCATTTATGTTCATAATGGTTAAAAGGGAAACAGGTGTAAGTCCTGTACGATCTCGTCACTGTAAATAGGGAATGCAGACCAAGGTGTTTGACACAGTCACTGATATTATTTACATTAATAGGTGTAATAATTGGGAAGGCTGGTTCTGCGTGGTGATCTATAAGTCAGGAAACCTGCCATTTTGTTGGTACAGGATAAATATCCAGGCCACGAGGAATTGGTCGTACTGTAAGATTACTGTGTATTAATATATTTTAAATTCAGCAATTTTATGGTCAGTTTTATTAGCTGGCTTTTTTTATGCGTGCAATTAAGATATTAGGGATATTTTCTGTATTAACGATTGTTTATTTATATTTATGGTTAACAACATTTTATAAAGGAGATGCAGAAAATGAAGAGACAAGAAAAAAAGAAATTACTTTTGACTTTGGGAATGGTGTGTGTGTTACTACTGGCTGCTGCCTGTGGAAAAGGCTCAGGAAAGAATAATACTGAAAAAACTGACATATCTGTGGCGCCAACACAACAGGAGGAAGATGAAGAAAACTATAACACAGGTGATGCGTCACTTGATGACACAAGAAATAGTGATGGAATTGGTGAAAAAGAGCTTTTAGTTGTAAGCTTTGGAACAAGCTATAATGATAACAGAAGACTAACAATTGGTGCTATTGAAAATAAATTAGATGATGCATATGGAAATGAGTATTCAGTTAGAAGAGGGTTTACAAGCCAGATAATTATTGACCATGTTAAGAAAAGGGATAACGTGATCATTGATAATGTTACGGAAGCACTTGAAAGGGCTATAAGCAACAATGTGAAAACTCTGGTTGTTCAGCCGACACATTTAATGAACGGACTGGAATATAATGACATTGTTAATGAGCTGGCAGAGTATTCAGATTCATTTGAAAAAGTAGCAGTTGGAGAACCATTGCTTACCTCTGATGAGGACTTTCAGATTGTTATGAATGCAATCGTAAAAGAAACGGCAGAGTATGATGATGGTGAAACAGCGATATGCTTTATGGGACATGGCACGGAGGCAGAGTCAAATAAGGTCTATGAAAAAATGCAGAAGTTATTGACAGATACGGGGTATTCGAATTATTTTATTGGAACCGTGGAGGCGGAACCGAGTATAGAAACTGTTATGGCTGAAGTAAAAAAAGGAAATTATAAAAAGGTTGTTCTCGTACCACTTATGATTGTTGCCGGAGACCATGCAAATAATGATATGGCAGGTGATGAAGAGGACAGCTGGAAGAAAATATTTGAGGCAGAAGGATATGAGACTGAATGTCTTATAAAAGGATTAGGTGAATTGGAAGAAATTCAAAATCTATTTGCTGAGCATGCGAAAAAGGCAATGGAAACATTAAAATAAATGTGTGAAATGTGCTACAAGTTGGAGGTAAATGTGAAAAAAATAGTTTATACAGCAGCGATATTATGCGTTGCTTCATTAGTGTTTGCAGGATGTGGAAAAGGAACAAATGGAGATAAAAAAGATAATATAAATAATGAGAATGGTAATGAAAATAGTACCGGTAATAGTACTGAAAATAATTCTTCTGAAAAAAACGAGGCTTTAGTTGCCTCGGGAGATGAGACTGTGGAAGCAGCAGATGTTGTTGATGAAAATATGGTGCCGGTTTACGGAAGTTCAATAAAGGATGGAACATATGACATAAATGTGGATTCAAGTTCCTCCATGTTCAATGTGACAAAATGCAGCCTTACTGTGAAAAACGGAAATATGACAGCAGTAATGACAATGAAGGGAACAGGATATCTAAAAGTATTCATGGGTGTCGGAAATGATGCAGTAAATGCAGAGGAAGCTGCGTTCATACCATATGTGGAAAATGAAAATGGAGAACACACTTTTACGGTACCTGTGGAGGCACTTGATAAAGGAATAGACTGTAGTTCATTCAGTAAGAATAAGCAGAAATGGTATGACAGGGTTTTGGTATTTAGAGCAGATTCATTGCCAACAGAGGCATTTATTGATGGTATGATTAAAAGCGTAGAGACCCTTAATTTAAAGGACGGGGAATATACTGTTGAGGTTAAGCTTTCTGGCGGCTCAGGAAAAACATCAGTGGAATCACCGGCAAAAATTAAAATAGCTAATGGCACTGCCACGGCGACTATTGTATTCAGCAGTAAAAATTACGATTATATGAAAGTAAATGATGTGAAATATGATAAAATAAATTCAGAAGGAAATTCTACATTTGAAATTCCGGTGGAAGGCTTCGATTTTAATATGCCAGTCATTGCGGATACAACTGCAATGAGCACACCACATGAAATAGAATATACACTTTATTTTGACTCTTCTACATTGAAATAATAAATTTGTTCCGGAATGGAGATTAGTGTGAAAAAAGTAAAAATTATATTTTTTCTGACAATTGCAGTAATGCTGTTGCTTACAGGGTGTCTTGTGAAAAAGGCACCCCAAAATTTACAATTGAATGAATTGACTTATGAGGGAACAGTGGAATTAAAATATGCAACCCAGTTTAGTATCGATTGCTATAAGGAGGGTTACAGGATAATAAAGATAAAGAATGGTGAAAACTATCTTGTTGTTCCAAGCGGACAAAAAGTACCTCAAAAAAGTGATGATGTGATTGTGTTACAACAGCCATTTAATAATATATATCTGGTTTCTACTTCTGTCATGGATTTTTTTGCCAGACTTGATGAAGTAAATAATGTTAGACTTACAGGAACAAAAAAGAATGACTGGTATATTAAGGAGGCCATAGATGCCCTGGAAAAGGGTGAAATGATTTATGCCGGAAAATATAATCAGCCGGATTATGAACTTATTGTAGGGGAAGAATGTGATTTATCGATACAAAACACCATGATTTATCACTCTCCTGAGACAAAGGAAAAGCTTGAGGAAATGGGGATTCCTGTCTTTGTTGAGCAGTCAAGCCTTGAAAATCATCCACTTGGAAGATTGGAGTGGATAAAGGTATATGGTATATTAATGGGGAAGGAAGAGGAAGCAGAAATATTTTTCAATGAACAGCTTGAGAATATTGAAGAAAATGTAAAGACTGATGATACGGAAAAAAAAGTGGCGTATTTTTATGTGACATCAAATGGAGCGGTAAGTGTGAGAAAATCGGGAGATTACATTTCTAAAATGATAGAAATGGCAGGCGGAAAATATGTTTTTGATGATTTAACCGATGACAATGCCCTTTCTACCATAAATATTCAGATGGAGGAATTTATTGACAAGGCTGCAGATGCAGATTATCTCATTTATAACAGTACCATCGATGGTGAAATTTCCACAATGGATGATCTGCTTAACAAATGTCCTGAATTGAGAAATTCCAAAGCGGTGAAAGAAGGAAACGTCTGGTGCACCGGGAAAAATATGTTTCAGGAGACAACAGGCTGTTCAGAAATGATTTTAGATATGTATTATATGATGAGCGGTGAAGAAAGGGAATTTACATATTTGAGCAGGCTGCAACCGTAAAAGTGCGATGTATGTCTTCGCAAATAAATACGCTCAGAAATGGAGATTAGTGTGAAAAATAAGGCTGATGCCCTTATTTTTCACACAACGAATTGAGACGGAGCCTCAATTCGAGCTATCGCAGTCGAGAAACAGGATAACCTGATTTCTCGACGCGTGTCTTCGCAAATAAATTTGCTCCGACATAAGGATTAGTATGAAAAAAGTCATTTTCATTGTGTTGAGCTGTCTTGTGGGATTTTTATTTTTACTAAACATCTCATTTGGAAGCGTTGAAATTGGAATAAAGGAAATTGTGAGAATCCTTTTTTGTGGAGAGAAGGGGGTTCACAGCAGAATTGTATTGAATATAAGAATACCAAGGGCTTTGGCAGCATTGCTTCTCGGCGGAGCACTTTCGATATCCGGATATCTTTTACAGACATTTTTCTCAAATCCAATAGCAGGACCCTTTGTACTGGGGATATCTCACGGTGCAAAGCTTATGGTGGCAATGCTTATGATTTTCTGTGTGGGAAATGGGTATATAATCACTTCAGAAGTAATGATTATGGCAGCATTTATGGGGTCTGTCATTTCAATGGGATTTATCCTGATGGTATCCGGAAAAGTAAAAAGTATGTCAACTCTTGTTATCTGTGGAATAATGATAGGATATATATGCAGTGCAATTACAGAATTTGTTATAACATTTGCGGATGATGCTAATATTGTTAATCTGCACAACTGGTCAATGGGCAGCTTTTCAGGTATGACCTTTGATAATATCAAGGTTATTTCAATTGTTATTTTCATGGGTGTTATTTGCTCAATGCTTATTTCAAAACAGATAAGTGCGTATCAGTTAGGGGAATCATATGCCAGAAATCTGGGGGTTAACATTATATTATTCAGGGTAATGTTAATTCTGGTATCAAGTGTTTTATCAGCAACAGTTACGGCCTTTGCGGGACCGGTGTCCTTTGTGGGAATTGCAGTACCTCATTTGATACGGAACTTATTTAAGAGTACAAAGCCGATGGTGATGATATTTGGTTGTTTTCTGGGTGGAGGAGCATTTTGTCTGTTCTGTGATTTTATTGCCAGAACTGTTTTTGCACCAGTTGAAATGAGTATTAGTACGGTTACAGCTATTTTTGGTGCGCCGGTGGTAATTGTAATGTTGATTAGAAAAGCAAAGGTGTAAACATGAGAAAATTAAAGACAATTAATCTGGCAGTTGGATATGGAAGAGAAAAGCTGATTGATGAAATAAACATTGATATAAATGAAGGTGAGATTCTGACCTTTATCGGACCAAATGGGGCTGGAAAGACAACTATTTTGAAAAGCATTGCAGGACAGCTTAAAAGAATGGGTGGAAATGTTTTCGTTGACGATTTTGATATACAGGAACTGTCAGGTAAACAGCTCGCCACAAAAATGTCCTTTGTGTCAACAGATGCCATTCATTCGGATATGCTTACTTGCTTTGATATTGTTTCACAGGGAAGATATCCATATACGGGAAGGTTTGGCGGATTGTCGGAAATGGACAGGGACAAGGTAAATGAAGCGTTAAAAATGGTAAATGCCTATGATATAAAGGATAAGGATTATAAAAAGATTAGTGATGGTCAGAAACAGAAAATAAAGCTTGCCATGGCAATTTGCCAGGAGCCTGAAATTATTCTTTTGGATGAACCGACTTCATTTTTAGATATAAAGCATAAAGTGGAGATTTTATGGATTTTAAAGGAAATGGCGGAAAGGGGAATTTCCGTTGTAATGTCCTTACATGAGTTAGAGCTGGTCAGACTTGTTGCGGATAAGGTGGTCTGTGTTGATGATGGCAGGGTGATAAAATATGGTGTCTGTGAAGATGTTTTTAAAGATGATTTTATTAATAAGCTATATAAGGTTGAGAAGGGCAAATTTGATGAAAAGCTTGGAACAGTGTTCATGAAAAAAAATAGCGGACAACCAGAGGTATTTGTCATTGCGGGAAACGGAAGCGGGGCAGAAGTTTATCAAAGACTTGTAAAAAAAGGGATACCTTTTGCCACGGGAATTTTACAGGAAAACGACATTGATGCCCATATGGCAAAAAATCTTACGGATTATGTAATATGTGCTAAGGCATTCGATGATATAAAAGATGAGGAGTATGAGAAGGCATTGAAAATAATGAAGGGATGCCGGAAAGTGATAGTGTGTCTAAAAAAATTTGGAAAATATAATGAAAAAAACAGACAGCTTATAGCTGAGGCGGAGAAAATGGGGCTGGAAAATTGATTATCAACAAAAAAGATAGCTACAATACGGTTGGTTTTGCTGGTGTTTGTGGTTGTGTCCGTGGGTTTGTCCCGTAATATATTAGATTAGGTACAGACAAAATTCAGAAATCAAGAATTTAGTCCGTACAAGCAGGGGCTTAGGTACGGACAAAATTAAGAAATCAAGAATTTAGTCCGTACAGGATGGGGCTTAGGTACGGACTAAATTAAGAAATCAAGGATTTCAACCGTACAAGATGGGGCTTAGGTACGGACAAAATTTAGAAATCTAGGATTTAGTCAGTACAAGATGAGGCTTTAGTACGGACTAAATTATGAAATTCCAATTCTGTCCGTAATAACATAATTCTAATGCATGATTCCAATAACATAATTCCAAAACATGATTCCAATATCTCAAGTACCATTTTTTTAACTACTTTATTAAACATAGTGAAAGCTATGTTTATTTCTGATGGTTTTTCGTGTCACAGGAAATATTTATTTTTTAGTGTGCATACACAAGATAGACAAAAGCTTTCAGCAATGGCCAAGATTAAAAAAAGAACTAAAAAAGAACTAACAAAAGAACTAAAAAAGAACTAATAAAAAAGAAATAACAAAAAAGAATTATATAAAAGAATTATAAAAAAAGTGCTTGACATATAAAAATCCATCCCTTATATTATCTCTATAAATTTAGTTAAAAAAATTTAGATAAAATTTTTGAAAGGATGGAATTTAAACTATGACATTTGAAAAGGTAAAAGAAATCATTGTTGAAACATTAAGCTGCTCAATGGAGGATATTAAGTTAGAATCCAGTCTTATGGATGATTTAGGCGCAGATTCATTAGATGCCGTTGAGTTAAACATGGCATTAGAGGAAGCATTTGAAATTTCTATTCCAGATGAGGCTATTGCTAATTTTAAGACAGTTAAGGATATCGTTGATTATATTGATAACGAAAATAAATAATAAAGCAGTAGAGGTTGAAGTTTTTGCTTCAGCCTTTACGTTTTTTCGAAAGGAAATGTTTGATTATGAAAATTGATGACGTTTATAAGTTAATGGAAAAATTTGAAAACTCAGGATTAGGTGAGTTAAGACTTGAAATAGATGACACAAAATTAGTACTTAAAAAAGAAAAAAATATTCTGGTAAACAGCTGTGTTGAAGTTCCCTCAAAAGAAACAGGAAATGTTGAAAAAAAAGACACAAAAAAAATGGACATAGCCGATGAATCAGGATTTGAGATAAAATCAAAAATTGCAGGAACATTTTACAGAGCAGAATCTCCGGAAAGTGCTCCATTTGTAGTAGAAGGTCAGCATGTGGAGAAAGGTGATGTGCTTGGAATGATTGAGGCCATGAAGATGATGAACAACATTCAGTCACCTGTAAGTGGAACTGTTAAGAAAATAGTGGCAAATAATGAAGAGGTTGTGGGATATGATGAACTCCTCTTTGTTATTGAAGAAGATTAATGTTAATCAGATGAGGTAGTAAAATAATATGTTAAAGAGAATATTGATTGCAAACCGTGGTGAGATTGCACTTAGGATTATTCGCTGCTGCAGACAGATGGAAATAGAGACAGTTCTTGTGTATTCAAAGGCAGATGAAGATTCTCTTCCTGTAAAGCTTGCTACTTATCCAATATGCATAGGTCCGGCAAGGGCAAAGGACAGTTATTTGAATCAGGATTTGATTATTGATATAGCAAAGAAAACAGAATGTGAGGCAATACACCCCGGGTATGGTTTTCTTTCGGAAAATTCAGAATTTGTCAGGAAATGCGAGAAAAATGGAATAGAATTCATAGGCCCATCAGCAGATATAATCGATAATATGGGTGATAAACAGTCTGCCAGAAATTTAATGATGAAAAATAACGTTCCGGTAGTGCCTGGTTCCAAATCAGTACTTAAGGATGAAAATGAAGCTAAAAAGATTGCCGGGGAAATAGGATATCCTGTTCTTATCAAGGCATCTGCCGGTGGCGGCGGACGTGGAATGAGAAGGGCCTATTCGAAGGATGAAATAGAAAATGCATTTAGGGAAGCCAAGGCAGAGGCGACCGCAGCTTTTGGAAATGGAGACTTATATATTGAAAAGCTAATACTAAATCCAAAGCACATTGAGTTCCAGATTTTGGGTGATAAATTTGGAAATATAATTCACATAGGAGAGAGAGACTGTTCCATTCAGAGAAGGAATCAGAAAATGATTGAGGAGGCACCTTCAAAATCAATAGATGATGCCATGAGAAAAGAAATGGGAGAATGTGCCATAAGAGCGGCAAAGGCTGCCGGATACTACAGTGCAGGCACGGTTGAGTTTGTTGTTGACAGTAATAATAATTATTATTTCATTGAAATGAATACAAGAATTCAGGTAGAACATCCGGTTACGGAAATGATCAGTGGTGTGGATTTGGTAAAAGAACAGATTCGAATAGCTGCAGGTCTCAAGCTTTCCTATAAGCAGGAGGACATTAAAATAAACGGGCATGCCATTGAATGCAGAATAAATGCAGAAAATCCTCTTGACGATTTTAAACCTACTCCTGGAAAAATAAATTTTTTACATTTGCCTGGAGGCGAGGGAGTAAGAGTAGAGACCGCGGCATATTCCGGGTATGAAATAAGTCCTTATTATGATTCAATGGTTGCAAAAATAATTGTACATGGAAATGGAAGACTTGAAGCAATAAGAAAAATGAGAAGTGCCTTGGAAGAGTTGATGATAGAGGGCCTGATTACAAATGAGAAATTTCAATATATACTAATGTATAATGCACAATTTATTAGAGGTAATTATGACACATCATTCATTGAAAATAATATTGATGAAATGTTAGAATGGAGCAGAGCATATGAATAATCTGTTTGATATTAAAAGAAAACAGCTATTTTCACTGAAAAAAAAGAGAATAGAAAAAATCAATGGTGGAGAGAGTGCTGCACGTGAACAGGTTGTAACCTGTAATGGGTGCAAAAAAGAGCATAACAGACTGGAGCTAAAAAAGAAATATTATGTATGTCCTGATTGTGGGTACCACAATCCGTTATCTGCAAAAGAGAGAATAAGTGAGGTAATTGATAAAGGTACATTTAAGGAGCTAAACCCAGGACTAATATCAGGTAATCCCCTTAAATTTCCAGGATATAAAGGTAAAATCAGAAGTGCCCAGGAAAAGAGCAGAATGAAGGAAGCAATTGTCACAGGTGTTGGAGAAATTGATGGCATGCAGGTGACATTAGCTGTTATGGATTCTAATTTCATGATGGGAAGCATGGGAACGGTTGTTGGAGAAAAATTTTCACAGGCCGTTGAGTATGCCATGAAAAATAAGCTGCCATTTATCTGTTTTGCCACAAGTGGCGGAGCCAGAATGCAGGAGGGAATGTTTTCACTTATGCAAATGGCAAAGACAAGTGCAGTGATTAAAAAATTCTCTGACAATGGAGGATTTTATATTTCAGTATTAACTCATCCAACCATGGGCGGTGTCAGTGCAAGCTTTGCAATGCTCGGTGACATTATTTTAGCGGAGCCGGGGGCGTTAATTGGCTTTGCAGGTCCGAGGGTAATTGAACAGACAATAAATGAAAAGCTTCCAAAGGGATTTCAGAGATCAGAATTTCAGGAAGAACATGGATTTGTTGACAGAATTGTACCTAGATTGGAAATGAAAAAAACACTCAGCAAATTAATTTACATACACACGGCAAATCGGGAATGGAGGGCAAAGGAATGGATTTAACTGCTTATGACAGAGTTCAGATTGCGAGAGATGCAAATCGCCCTAAAATATATGATTTCATAGAGATGTTATTTGATGACTTTATAGAGCTTAAAGGGGACAGGCTGGGATTTGAGGACAAAGCCATTTTAGGAGGTGTAGCTCTTTATCATGGTAAGCCGGTCACTGTTATTGGGCACAGAAAAGGAAGAGATTTAGAAGAAAATGTGATGTGCAATTTTGGTATGCCGGAGCCGGAGGGATACAGAAAGGCCATAAGACTGATGGAACAGGCAGAAAAATTTGGCAGACCGGTAATTACCTTTGTGGATACACCGGGTGCATATCCGGGAATACAGGCAGAAGAAAACGGGCAGAGTATTGCAATTGCAGAAAGCATTGCAAAAATGAGTTCCTTGAAGGTTCCTGTGATAACTGTTATTACGGGTGAGGGCAATAGCGGAGGAGCCTTGGCAATCGCTGTGGGTAATACGGTTATAATGCTTGAAAACGCTGTATATTCCATTCTTTCACCAGAGGGCTTTGCTTCAATTCTCTGGAAGGATTCAGGAGAAAGTGCAAAGGCATGTGAGTTGATGAAAATGACGGCAGATGAGCTTCTGGAATTTAAGATTATTGATGAAATAGTGAGAGAGCCGGAGGGCGGCATTACCAATAAGTCAAAAGAGACATTCAGACAACTTGACAGGCTGATTTATAAGGAATTGGTAAAATATGGAAAGATGTCTGAGCAGAGTATAGTAAAAAACAGATATCAGAAATTCAGAAAAATTGATGAAGAATTTGGAATGATAAAGAAGGAGTAGACAGAGCAAAAGTGAAAGGAATAAATATAATTTCTACGGGAAAGGGTATTCCCGGAAAAATAGTAACAAATGATGATTTAAGTAAAATTGTGGACACATCAGATGAATGGATTTCATCGAGAACAGGCATAAAAAGCCGTCACTACTGTGACAATGAAGAAAATTGGAATTTAGCAATAAGGGCCGCAGAAATGGCCATTGAGAGGGCAGAAATTGACAGAAAAGATATTGGACTTCTCATTGTCGCAACATTTACGCCTGACAATGGAGTGCCATCTGTGGCGTGTACATTGCAGAAGGAAATGGGACTGACAAACAAGGTCACAGCTTTTGATATTAATGCAGCATGCTCAGGATTTATATATGCTCTCAAAATTGCCAATGCACTTCTTGATGAGTGCAGCGGAAAATATGCATTGATAATTGGAAGTGAAAAGATTTCTACCCGCCTTGATATGGAGGACAGAAATACCTGTGTTTTATTTGGAGACGGTGCGGGTGCAGTTCTTATAGAGAGAAACGAAGAACATATGTATAATTGTGTTCTTGAGGCTGAAGGAAATTATGAGGCATTAGGATGCAAGAGCTTCGCTGATGGTAAACAGAAAATATACATGGATGGAAAACTGGTGTTTAAATATGCCGTGAGTACAATGACTTCGGTCACACAAAAAATGATGGCCCAGGCCGGTATCACAATGGATGATGTTGATTATGTTATTTGTCATCAGGCAAATGAGAGAATCATAAAAAGCGTTGTGCGTCAGCTAAAGGCACCGGAAGAAAAATTCTTTGTAAATATATATGATTACGGGAATACATCGGCAGCAAGTATTCCGATTGCTCTCAACGAAATGTATGAAAAAGGTATGTTAAAGCATGGAATGAAGATTGTGCTTACAGGCTTTGGAGCCGGATTCACAAGTGGAGCGGCATTAATTGAAATTTAAAGGAGAAAAGATATGTTGATAAATGAAAGACTTAATATTAAATACCCTTTCATTCAGGGAGGAATGGCAAACATTGCAGTAGGTGAATTTGCCGCGGCAGTTTCAAATGCAGGAGGTCTTGGTCTTATTGGTGCAGGCGGAATGAATGTGGAAACATTAGAGGAAAATATCCATAAATGCAAAAAACTTACGGATAAACCATTTGGTGTAAACATTATGTTAATGAATCCGGATGCTGAAAAAATGGCTGAGCTTGTGTATAATGAGGGTATTAAGGTTGTAACTACAGGAGCCGGTAATCCGTCGGCATACATTGATAAATGGAAGGAAAAAGGAATTATTGTAATGCCTGTTATGTCAAGCGTTCTTATTGCGAAAAGACTTGAGAAGGCAGGAGCAGATTATATCATCGCAGAGGGAACGGAAAGTGGTGGACATGTGGGCGAAATGACTACAATGGCCCTTGTACCACAGATGGTTGATGAATTAAATATTCCTGTAATTGCCGCAGGAGGAATTGCTGATGGAAGACAGCTTTTAGCTGCCTTGGCACTGGGTGCAAGTGGTGTCCAGTTAGGTACATGCCTTTTGGCAAGTGAGGAATGTCCTATTCATGATAATTATAAACAGGCAGTTATTAAGGCAAGGGACAACGATACGGTAGTCACAGGAAGAATTGGCGGTACACCTGTAAGAATTCTTAAAAACCAGATGGCCAGAGAATATGTTAAGAGAGAAAAAGAGGGTGCGGACAAGATGGAACTTGAGAAGTATACTCTTGGTTCATTGAGGCGTGCAGTTTTTGATGGTGATACAAAAACAGGTTCGCTCATGGCTGGTCAGGTTGCAGGAATGGTCAAGGAAATCAGACCACTTGAAAACATTTTTGAGGACATGTGGAATGGCTGTGTTGAAAATTATAAAACAAAGTTAGATAAGGTATTAGGATTATAGAGCAATATATTTGCTCAGAAATGGAGATTAGTGTGAAAATAGCATTTTTATATGCCGGACAGGGAAGCCAGAAAGTTGGAATGGGCAAGGATATATATGAGGCAAATGAAACATTCAGACAGGTGGTGGACTCTGCTAAGCTTGATTTTGATGTTAAGAATTTGATGTTTGAGGGACCAATGGATAAGTTGTCCCAGACAAGGTATACACAGCCTGCCATGGCAGTATTTGCTGCAGGAATAACAAGTGTATTGAAGGAAAACGGGATTGAGCCTGACTATGCGGCAGGACTGAGTCTTGGAGAGTACAGTGCATTAAACTGTGCAGGTGTATTTGATAATGAAACATTGATTAATCTTGTTGCATTCAGGGGCAAGGTAATGGAGGAGGCTGCCAGGGGAATTGCCTGTAAGATGAGTGCAGTTATGGGACTGGAAAGTGAAAAACTTGAGAAGATATGTGAAAAAGTCAATGCAGAAAATGACGAATATTATGTCACGGTTTCAAATTATAATTGCAAGGGTCAATATGTTATCTGTGGAACAGAGGACTCAGTAAACAGGGCAGAAGAGCTTGCAAAGGAAGAGGGCGCAAAGAGAGCCGTTCCACTAAAGGTAAGCGGACCATTCCACACAAAATACATGAAACCGGCAGGAGATGCCTTAAAGGAATTTTTTGAGAATATCTCATTTGATGACATGAAGATTCCGGTTATATTTAATACAACAGCAGAGGAAATTAAAGAAAATGAAAATGTAAAGGAATTATTGGAAAAGCAGGTTCAGTCGAGCATCTATATGGAGAAAACAATTGAATACTTAAAGGAAAAAGGTGTGGACACGGTAATTGAAATTGGGCCGGGAAAGGCACTCAGCGGATTTGTTAAAAAGACAGTTGAGGGTGTTACCTGCTATAACATAGAAGACTTAGAGGGATTAAACAAGGTTATTGAATTGTTTGGTGAGAAATAACAGATTTTCAGGAAACGGAGATGACAAAATGAATTTAAAGGGCAAAGTTGCAGTAGTGACAGGAGCTTCCAGAGGAATTGGAAGAAGCATAGCGGTTAAGCTTGCCAGTCTTGGAGCAAGCGTGGTGGTAAATTATTCCGGCAATGAGGATGCAGCACTTGAGACTGTCAAAAAATGTGAGGAATATGGAAATAAATGCGTTAGCATTAAGGCAAATGTATCTGACTACAGCCAGTGTGAAGAAATGATGGGAAAAGTTATTTCAGAATTTGGGAAAATAGACATCCTTGTAAATAATGCAGGAATTACAAAAGACAAGCTTATGATGGCAATGACAGAAGAAGACTTTGACAGTGTTATTTCTGTGAATTTAAAGGGAACATACAACTGTATTAAGCTTGTGACTAAGCCAATGATGAAGCAGAGATATGGAAGAATAGTAAACTTATCAAGCGTTGTGGGCTTAAGAGGAAATGCAGGCCAGGTGAATTATGCAGCAAGTAAGGCAGGAGTAATTGGTATAACAAAATCTGTGGCAAAGGAGCTTGCCTCAAGAAACATTACTGCAAATGCCGTGGCACCGGGGATGATTGAGACAGATATGACAAATGTGTTGTCGGATAAAGTAAAAGAAGGAATGATAAATTCAATTCCAATGAAGAGAGCCGGCAATCCGGATGAGGTTGCAAATGCAGTGGCATTTTTAGTGTCAGATGAGGCGTCATATATTACAGGACAAGTATTATGCGTAGATGGAGGATTTGCTGTATGAGAAGAGTAGTTATAACCGGATTAGGTGCCGTAACACCTGTTGGAAATAATGTTAATGACATGTGGGAAGGAATTAAAACAGGAAAATGTGGAATTGATAAAATTACGCACTATGATACAAACGGAAGAAAAGTAAAGGTTGCCGGAGAGGTAAAGGATTTAAATATTGAAGATTATGTTGATAAAAAAGAATTGAGAAAAATGGACAGATTTTGTGCCTTTGCATTAATCGCCGCAGATGAGGCAGTAAAGGATGCAGGGATAGAATTCACAGATTCAGACAGATGCGGCGTTTTGGTGTCAAGTGGAATTGGTGGACTTGGAACAATTGAAGAAGAACACAAAAAAGGTTGTGAAAAAGGATTTGACCGTGTTTCACCATATTTCATTCCGGCAGCTATTTCAAATATGGCAGCAGGAAGAATTGCCATAAAATACGGACTTCACGGCATGTGCAGCTGTGTTGTCACAGCATGCGCAGGTGGAACAAATGCCATTGGTGATGCATTTAGGAATGTAAGGGACGGTTATTCAGAGGTAATGCTCTGTGGAGGTACTGAGAGCTGTATTACAGAATTTGGTATAGGTGGATTTACGTCTCTCAAGGCACTGTCACAGTCAGAAGATCCAAATCGTGCATCCATTCCATTTGACAAGGAGAGAAATGGATTTGTAATGGGAGAAGGAGCAGGTATTCTTGTTCTTGAGGAATTAGAGCACGCAAAGAAGAGAAATGCAAAGATTTATGGTGAAATTGTTGGATATGGTGCAAATTGTGATGCTTATCATATTACTGCGCCGGCCTCAGATGGCTCAGGTGCTGCAAAATGTATGATAGAGGCAATGAAAGATGCAAAAATCACGCCGGATATGATTGATTATATCAATGCCCATGGAACTTCAACACCAATGAATGACAGATGTGAGACAATGGCTGTCAAGGGAGCATTTGGAGAAAATGCCTCAAAGGTTATGATGAGTTCAACAAAATCCATGACAGGACATCTTTTGGGAGCTAGTGGTGCCATTGAAGCAATTATTTCCACTCTTGCCGTTAAAAATGATTTTGTTCCGGCAACAATTAATTATTCAGTACCGGATGAGGATTGTGACCTTGATATTGTTGCAAATGAGGGTAGAAATGTAACCGTGAATTATGCTATGTCAAATTCGCTTGGATTTGGCGGACATAATGCAAGTATAATTATAAAAAAATACGAAGAATAGCAATAATTTGTTCAGATATGGAGGAATACAATGGAACTTAATTCAATGGAAATTCAGAAAATATTGCCGCACAGATATCCTTTTTTAATGGTTGATAAGATTGTTGATTTTGAGCCGGGACAGTGGGCAAAGGGAATTAAATGTGTATCAGCAGATGAAATGTTTTTTATGGGTCATTTCCCAGGACATCCGGTAATGCCGGGAGTTCTCATTATTGAGGCACTGGCTCAGACGGGAGCAGTTGCGATTCTGGCTGAAGAGGAGAACAAGGGAAAGCTTGCTTTCTTTGGTGGAATTAAAAAAGCGAGATTTAAGAGACAGGTTGTGCCTGGTGATGTGTTGGAGCTTTCATGTTCAATAATAAATAGAAAGGGAAATGTTGGCATAGGAGAGGCTGTGGCAACTGTAGACGGAGTAGTGGCTGCATCAGCAGAAATATCATTTGTTATTGGTTGATTTTTTTGGCAGGTATTTGACAAAGTTATATGTTCACTGTTATTATTAGAAGAAAACGATAAAATGGATGTAGGTAAGTTATGTTAGACAAGATTTTTAAAGAAGTGTATACGAAATTTAAATTAAAATTTTATAGGTCAATGTTTGAAAAAATTCAGGCCAGAGAGACCAGCTTAACGGCTACTGAGGTATATTGCATAGAAATTATTTATGCAATGAACAAGCCTACGGTAAGTGAGTTTGCATCATTTATCCAGATATCTTCACCAAATGCTGCTTACAAGGTAAATTCTTTGGTAAAAAAAGGATATCTTAGAAAGATTCAGTCAGAAACTGACAAGAGGGAATATCACCTTGAGGTTACAGAAAAGTATCTTGCATATTACAACTTGAGCAACAGCTACATTTCAGAGGTAATGAAGAGAATGGAAGGAAAATTTACCGAAGAAGAACTCATCCTGTTGGAGAAAATGCTCAGTACAATTTCATATGAGCTCATGCCGGAACTTGACAGTATTGGAAATATTCAGGTTTAGTGTATATTTGGTTGAAAAAAAACGTCATCTGTGGTAACTTTTAATATCATGTGTACAAAAGATTCCGAGAGTGCACAAAAGATGAAATGGAGGAAAGAACATGAGTGATATGAAGAAGGCAGCCAAAAATGGTAAAAAGAAAATTGGTGGATTTCTGGATGAATTCAAAGCGTTTGCCCTGAAGGGAAATGTAATGAGTATGGCAGTGGGTGTCATTATCGGTGCTGCGTTTCAAAATATAGTAACAGCATTGACGGAGAATTTTATTAATCCACTGATTGAGGTATGTACAGGTGGTAAGGGTGGCGCACATATAGGTGGAGTATTCCATATAAGAGGTGTGGCATTTAATTACGGTGCGTTTATTACTGCGGTTATTAACTTCCTTATTATGGCATTTATTTTATTCATTATGATTAAGACAATGAATAAGATTTTGGATATAGGAAAAAAAGAGGAGGAAGAGAAAGCTCCCACAACAAAGAAATGCCCATATTGTAAAAGTGAGATTTCTATTGAAGCAGTAAAATGTCCTCACTGTACAAGTGACCTTTAGATTTCAGAAGAATCTAAATAGATACAGATATTTTATGAATTAGGATAAGAGAGATTTTTATGAATATTTTAACATTGGAAAATATAAATAAAACATTTGCGGATACCCCGATATTAAACGGGGTATCCTTCTATTTACAGGAAGGTGAAAAAGTTGGCCTTATAGGAGTAAATGGCGCAGGTAAGTCCACATTTTTAAAAATCATCATGGGCGAAGTTTTTCCTGACAGTGGAAAGGTTATAAAGGCCAATAATATTGTTGTCAGAATGTTGTCACAGATGCCGGAATTTAAGGAGAATGAGACAATAATGCAAAGCATTGTGCGACAGAATGTCTCAAAGGCTAACAGTGAATGGGATATTACAAGTAATGCAAAGATGATGCTGACAAAGCTTGGAATGACAGATTTTGATATGGAGACGTCAAAATTATCCGGGGGACAGAGAAAAAAGGTCGCCCTTGTCTCAACGCTTCTGTCAAAGGCGGATATTCTGATATTAGACGAGCCAACCAATCATCTTGACAGTGAGATGTCGGGATGGCTTGAGGAATACCTCAGGGCATATAAAGGAGCATTGATTTTGGTTACACATGACAGATATTTTCTTGATTGTGTGGTAAACAGAATTGTTGAGATACACAGAGGAAATCTTTATAACTTTGAGGAAAATTATTCGGGATATCTTGTTCGGAAAGCTGAGAGGGAAGAACAGGAGATATCCGCAGAAAAGAAGAGAAAGAATTTATACAGGAATGAGCTTAAGTGGATACAAAGAGGAGCCAGAGCGCGTTCAACAAAACAGAAGGCACGAATAGAGAGATTTGAGGATTTAAAAAACAAAAAGTCGGTTGAAGTGGATGTAAACGTAGAAATAAATTCTGTTGCCTCACGAATTGGAAAGACTACTGTTGAATTGCATAATGTGTCAAAAAGATATGGGAACAAGATTTTGTTTTCTGATTTTTCATATATTTTTTTGAAAAATGACAGAATTGGTTTTGTGGGGAAGAATGGTTGCGGAAAGACCACTCTTATGAATGTGATTGTGGGAAAAATTGAACCGGATTCAGGAGAAAAAGTAATTGGCCAGACTGTAAAAATTGGATATTTCTCGCAGGAAATAAGCAGTGAGAAGACTGATGGTACAGAATACATGAATCCTGAAATAAGGGTAATAGATTATATAAAGAATACTGCTGAGTACATCAAAACTGATAACGGAAGTATTTCTGCATCACAGATGCTTGAGAAGTTTTTATTTACCCCTGAAAAACAATATGGACTTATTGGTAAGCTTTCGGGTGGGGAAAAGAGAAGACTTAATCTTCTAAGAATACTAATGGAAGCCCCAAATGTCTTAATATTAGATGAGCCCACTAATGATTTAGACATTGCAACGTTAATGGTGCTGGAGGATTATTTGGATTCTTTTCCTGGAATAGTGATAACTGTATCACATGACAGATATTTCCTTGACAGGGTAGTAAGGAGGATATTTGCCTTTGATGGAAATGGAAACATTAAGCAGTATGAGGGTGGATACACAGATTATATTTTAAAATGTAAATCTGAAAATGAAATTATTTCAGAATACGTTACTGAAAAGAAAAACAAAAATTCTGATGAGGCAGCGAGAATTTATAAAGAATCTAAAAATGCAAACCGCAAGCTGAAGTTTTCTTATGGTGAGCAGAAAGAGTACGAGACCATAGAAAGTGATATTGAGAAGCTTGAGGAGGAGATAGCAGAATATGAGAAAGAAATTCTTAAATATGCCAGTGATTTCGTTAAATTAAACGAATTATCACAAAAAAAGAACGAGGCAGAAAACAGGCTTGAGGAGAAAATGGATAGATGGGCGTATTTGGAGGAATTAGCAGAAAAAATCAGAAATCAGTAAGATGCTGATAGCTTTACATCTGTTAAAAAAATGATATAATATAGCAAGAGGTGAAAGATTTGAGTAATTATACTGATGATGATATTGAAATTATATATTGGGGCGAGGACGAGGAAAACGATATAGTTGACTCAAATCGTTTTAAAAAGAAAAGAAATAAAAAAGAAAAATTTGATCTCAGGCAGGAGCTTTTAGGTTTTGCCAAGATGCTGGTCATAGCAGTGGTGATTGCTTTTTGCATAAATAATATTGTTATTATTAATGCCACAGTTCCAACTGGCTCCATGGAGAAAACAATTCATAAGAAGAGCCGTATGATAGGAAATAGACTGGCATATACATTTGAAACACCTAAGAGGGGAGACATAATTATCTTTAAGTATCCTGATGATGAAAAGCAAAATTTTGTAAAGAGAGTCATTGCCCTTCCAGGAGAAAAGGTTCGTGTGGAAAATGGAGTTGTGTATGTGATAACCACTAAAGGACAGGAGATTAGACTGGAAGAGGAGTATACTTATTTTGAGGGGGGAAGAATTGATAAAGCCGGAGATTTCTCTGAAGTTGAAGTTCCTTCAAATTGTTATTTTGTGTTGGGAGATAACAGAAATAATTCCATGGATTCAAGATATTGGAAAACAACGAACTTTGTAAGAGAGGATAAAATTATTGGAAAAGCGGTATTTTGTTATTATCCATCCTTTAATATTCTGAATTAAAAAAATGTTGTCTGTTACGGTATTAAGCCGAACAGACAACATTTTTAATTAATCGTAAAATTTGTATGACAAGTTCATATCAACGTCTCCGGTAACTCCATTAACAGTTCCTTGACTGGTATACTGCCACATCTTTACAATGTTTGGGTTAAAGGATATTTTATCATTTCCTTTGTCAGAAGGATTGTCAAAGGAAAGGGACTCATCCCTGTATCTTGCAAGCCATACATCAATATTTTCATCTTCAATCTGTTTGGCATCCAGATAGCTTTCCATCCAGTTTTTATTTGCATAAAGCATGAAGTGATAACCATTTTCTTCCACAATATCCCTAAAAGCCAGAACCATATCCATTCTTTCTTTTGTCGTGAGATTTGCCTGATAATACTGGTCTTCAATATCAAATACAAGAGGATAAGTTACATTATATCCCTTTACTGCTTCTACAAGTGCTCGTGCTTCAGCCTGGGCTTCCTTAACATTGGTTGCAATTGAATAGCAGTAGGCACCTGTGTATAAGCCGTTTTTTCGTGCCTGAGTCAGATTTGTCTGATAGTATTTATCTTTTGTGAGACCATATTGTACTCGAATCATTGCAAATTTAATGCCGTCCTCGGCAACACTTTTCCAGTCTATGTCACCCTGCCATCTTGAAACGTCTATTCCTCTTAATGCCTTTGAGACAAATGGGACAGAAATACTTCCAGGGGCTTTTGAATTCTTTGGAACCACAAGAATCTGTATTGCTTCCATTCTGTAGGACAAGTCAGAGGTACCTGCCAGTTCGCCATTTTTCGCCCAGTCAAGCCAGCCGAGTTTTTGACAATGTGTTCGATAATAAATATCAAACTCATCTGCCATGGAACCGGTAAGTTCTATCTTGATTGCTTCGAGACGTTTAGCCTTACCTTCTGTGCCGGCCATTTCACCGTTTTCTACCCAGTCCATCCAACCATAGGTCTGGACATGTACCTTGTATTTGATGCCTAATTTGTCAGGCGCAATACCTGAGAAGTTTAACCGTATTGCTTCAAGTCGTTTTCCAAGTCCTTCTGTACCTGCAATTTCACCGTTTCCATAGCTGTTTTGCCAGCCAAAGGTTTGAACGTGAGTCCGGCTTACTAATTCAATTGGTGTATTAGAAGTAATGGGGAGTATGGTATTGCTTGGAGGGGTGGTTCCTTTTATCTGGACTTTTACCTGAAGTGCCTGAAGCATATCCTTTTTTTCAGGTGAACCACATGGTTCTCCGTTTTTGCTCCAGTCAGTCCATCCGTTTTCTGAACTGTATATTCTGTAGTATACGTCATAATTAGCTCCCAGATAACCCTTCATTCTGACTTTGACGGAATAAATTGGTTTACGCTGTCCTTCGGTTCCAGATACGGAATCATTAGATACCCATTTCTGCCATCCGATTTTATCTACGAAAGAAGTATATTCAATACCAAGGTTTGAGGTACTTGAAGATAATTTAAGCTTAAATGCTTCAAGTCTCAAGTCTTTACCGGTTGTCCCTGAAACCCCTGCTCCATATCCGTAATCCATCCAGCCTATGTTTTGTACATGAGCTGAGTAAAATGCGTTTGGTGTAAAGCTTGGTGTTGACAGCGAAGAAGGAGCTTTTCCTCCTTTTTTTACAAGTAAAACCTGGATTGCTTCAATTTTTTTGTCTGGGCTGTCAGCTCCAAGAACTGTACCATTTGAAACCCAGCCGGTCCAGCCAATGCTTGACTTATGTATTTGATAATAAATATCATATGTATTTGCAACCTCACCATTTAAACTCATTTGAACTGCAATGAGAGTAAGGGCTTTACCTTCAGTTCCTGAAACATTTCCGTTTGAAACGTAATTCTGCCAGCCTGTTTTTTCAACAAAGCTTCTATAGGATACATTGCCTCCAATACCTTCAAGAGCAATGGTGAATGCCTCAAGACGATAATTTTTCCCCGTCGTTCCACTCATGGTGCCATCTGTGACTTCTTCGGTCCAGCCAACTTTTTGACAGTGGGACGAGTACACAATGTGAGGAGAAGGAGGAGCCTCTGTATCAGCTAATGCAATATTAGAAGATGAAATTAAGTCTGAACTTAATAAAAATATTGTGCTCAGGAGAACACTAAAAAAGGTTTTAAAGTATTTCATATAAAATCTCCATTTCTGAGTGCTTCGGCATAAAGGTCGAAAAGCAGTTTATTTCAGGTTTCATAATACTACAAAAAATGTATAAAATAAACCTTTTTACAAAAATATTACAAAGGAAAAAAGTGGAAAAAATCTAATGAATGAGGTATGCTTATATTATTAATATACGATTTGGAGG
>JBNRML010000132.1:0-3785 GCA_050309585.1 Lachnospiraceae bacterium | reverse complement strand
TCTTGCAGTCTGAAAATTTATCCTGCGTGAAACATACTGCTATTAAGGGTGAGTTATACTAGAGAATATTATGTTTCTTATGAAGTCGATGGCTGTTATTACAAATATAAGAACAACAACAGGCAGACGAAACAGTACAAAGTATATTTATTACGCTTCTTACGAAGCAGAAGGAATAAAATACAATGATGTTAAAATAAAATTGCGAAAAAGTCATGAAGAGGGAGACAGAATTACTGTCTATTATGAACCTGGTGATGCAATTAATATAAAATCAAAGGAAACCAAAGCAAAGTTTCCGATTGCAATGTATATATTTGCTGGATTTTTTCTTTTGGTAGGAGGATTGTTTACCTGGTCCACAATAAAATACAATAAGGACCAAGGTTTTTATTAATGGCGGGTTCTATTAATATTACAAGTTTTTAACCTCTTACTGCACTATTTTTACCACTTGGCAATAATATATTTACAAAATTTGATAATTGTTTATACTACAGTTATGGATAGCAATTGAAAAACCGGTGAATTCAAGGATAAAAAATATCCGGAAAGATTTGGAAAATATTATACTAAATCTGGATTAATGGTGAAAGTAATGAAGATAAGAATTGAATTAGATGAAAGACTTGAAGAAGAAGAAATAATTATTAAATGCCGTGAATTGAATGAGGAAATTGTGGCATTACAGAAACAGATTTCCGATAATATGAATAATGGATTACAGCTCAATGTATTTCAAGGAGAAGTAGAGTACTTTCTCAATTTAAATGAAATAATCTTTTTTGAAACAGATGGAAGTTTTGTTGCAGTACATACAGAAAAACAGATTTTTTCAGTAAAAATGAGATTGTATGAACTTGAAGATATTTTACCGGGTAATTTTATCAGAATATCAAAATCTGCTATTGTAAATGTAAAAAAAATCAGATCAATCCATAAAAATATTACCGGAGCAAGTGAGATTGAATTTCAGGAAACAAGTAAAAAGGCATTTGTATCAAGAAGCTATTTTAAATTACTTATTGAAAAATTAGAAGAAAAGAGGTTAAAAAGATGAAAAAGAAAAATGTATTCTGGGGCGTAATGATTATTTTATTTGCCTTCTATTATCTGCTCAATGAATTGGAGGTTATACCGGAGTTTTTTGCACCGCACAAGCTGATTATTACCGTATTTCTGGTTGTTATAGCAATAAGGTGCTTTGTAGGGCATTTCCTTACAGGCATGATGGTATCCATTGGTTTGATTTTATGTATGTATGGTTCTAAAATTGGATTATCAAAAATTATTCCTTTGCCATTATTATTTACCTGTTTTTTGATAGGTGTAGGTTTGGATGTGATGTTCAAGGGAACCTGGAGAAAAAAAGAAAATTTCCATGGAGAGCCTCCAAAATTTGCTAATAATATGAGTATGAATTATGATTCAGAGATTAAGATATTAAATAGCTTTAATAGCATAAGTAAATATGTGGATTCACAAAATTTCTATTATGGTAATATTAGTAATAATTTTGGTCAGTGCAATATTTATTTTAACAATGCATCATTGGGAAATGGAAAAGCCAAAATAGATGTTAAAAATTCATTCGGAGAAACAAATCTATATTTTCCTAATAACTGGCGGGTGGATGTCAGACAGAATATATCATTTGGCGAAATAAAATATAAAGGCATAGGTAATACAAATGCTGAGGCACCAGTTGTATTTGTGGATGCACATTCGAGTTTCGGAAATGTAGTTATACATTTTGACTAAAGGTCAAATAGGCATTAAATAACAAGTTGAGAACTTTCATAGATTATGAGAGTTCTCTTTTTTGTTGAAAATATACAAATTTACGATTTGACGTAATAAAACTATGATACATATGGGTAGTTTGTTGTGGATAATGAACGAAATATCACAAAATAAATTGAGAATATGTTACAATTGCAAAATGTGATTTGTTAAGGTATTATTTATGTATGGGGTACTTCATGAAAATTATTATAAGGAGCAGGGAATTATGACATATGATGAATTTTTAAGCTATGTAAAAGAAGGAATGGAGGATATACTAGGAGAAAATTACATAGTGAGGATACATAAGGTCTTGAAGAATAATGATGTGGAACTGGATGCGCTTACCGTGTTAAGTAAGGATTCTAATGTTTCACCAACAATTTATTTAAACCCGTATTATGAAGAATATAAGAGCGGAGTAAGAAGGGAAGAAATTCTTAGGGATATATATCAGCTTTATGACGGACACAGCAGGAAAATTAATTTTAATGTTGATGTATTTAGGGATTTTGAATTAATCAGGGAAAAGATAGCATTTAAGCTTATAAATACAGATGCGAATAAAAAATTGCTAAAGGATGTTCCGAATGTTCCGTTTATGGATTTGTCAATGGTGTTTTATTGTATTCTGGATGACGAAAATTTTGGAAATGCCACAGCACTCATTCATAATGTGCACATGGATATGTGGGGAATAACTTTGGAAAAGTTAACTAATTATGCAAAAATAAATACGCCACGACTGTTGCAATATGAATTGAAGGATATAAATGATGTCATTAAAGAAATGCTTGTGGAAAATTTGAATGAGACAGTTATGGAAAGTGATTTAAGATATGATGAAAACTGTGGAAAATTTGATGCAAATGTCGTTGCAGAAGGGATGTTGAACAATATTTCAGATTTGAAAAGCGCCATTGCAATGTATGTTTTGACAAATAAACAAAAGAATAATGGTGCAGCTTGCATGGTATATGAGAATGTTATGGCGGAGTTTGCAAAAAAGGTCAATTCTGATGTGTACATTATTCCAAGCTCTGTACATGAAGTGATTTTGGTTCCGGCTGTAGAGGGAATTGAAAAGTCAGAGCTAACAGAGATGGTTAAGGAGGTAAATCAGGCGGAGCTTGACAAAATAGATGTTTTGTCCGATCATGTATACCTGTACAGTAAGGAAGAGGATAAGTTTTCAATGTAAAACAAGTGCATCATTTTTTATTAACTAAACTTTGGTTTTCATAAATACATATATTTTGTGTGCCAGTGATTTAGAAAATTTTGTTGCAACTATGGGAGAACCTGTATACATTCTGATAAAGTAGGTGATGATAAAAATAATTGCAATTATTACAAGAAACCTGTTTTTCGTTTTATCAGAAAGTGATACCAGTCCAAGATATTCAAGGAATAAGAAAATAAAGACCAGAATAACTATCGGAAATAGTGGATGATAGTAAAATGCAGATGCAAAATCAAGAGTTATTAGTGAAAAAAGTGCTCTTGTCATTCCGCAACCAGGACATGGTATTCCAAATATATATGAAAAAGGGCATTTGTAAAATATAATAAGCAAAATAAACAGTATTAATAGTTTATAAAACAGCTGAGTTATTTTTTTGACCATATTGCTCATAAACAGTGTGTTACCTTCCAAAGAATTATTGATTGTTTGTATCTGTTCAGAGCCAAGCATATTTTTACGGTTAAACGTGATGAATGCTTGCATTCGTGAACGATTAACCGTAAAAATATATTTGGCGGATACGCTACACCGAGAAAACGACAGTTTTCGAGGTTGGCTCTGAATAGATACGATTGTTTTTATTATCTACAAGATTATCACGAAAAAATAGGCATGTCAAATTTGTATTCTTGAGTTTCCGCAAACTGTAATCTTAAAATGAATATAGTCTCCTAAAGTACCAATCTACCAAATTTTGAAAAGGTATAGGGTGGGAGTCTTATAAATAGAGACACTTTAATAAGCCCCGTAGGAA
>JBNRML010000131.1:0-8486 GCA_050309585.1 Lachnospiraceae bacterium | reverse complement strand
ATTACAATTTTATATGTAAGAAACGATGCAGAAGCACAACTATGGAAGGAGGAGCAGTTTGAACAAGGAATTTGAACGCTGCTGCACATTTCTGGCTGAGATGATGGAGAAATATGGGCTATTAGTTATGCAAGATATACTTGAAGAGCTTCACTATGATCCGGAAACTTGGGGTTATGATGCAGAAGGAAAAAGACTGCGGTTTGTGGCTTATGTGAAGAATTGTCAGAAGAGTTTTCAGAAAGCAGCATAAGGATTACCGGCATCCTGCGAGAGTGGGATGTGATACATATGAAAGAGTGTTCAAAATAGTAAGATTGAAAGTGTTATTTCACATATTGAGTATAATAATAGATTTATAGTAAGCTTCGGTAAATTTTTTGCTGAGGTTTATTTTTTTGCGACAAGTTGTTGACCGTTTGAATGATTGGACATATAATAAATTTATGCAATGCATAAAGAGGTGAACTTATGGAAGCAAGAGAAGAATTGAGAAAATTAAGAGAAAGTACCGGTATGAATAGAAAAGAATTTTGCGAGTATTTTGAAATTCCGTATATGACGGAAACAGATTGGGAATTAGGCAACCGGAGAGTTCCAACATATCTTTTGCGTTTGATGGAGTATAAGATTCGGATAGAGCAGTTGGCTGATAAAAAGAATCAAGAGAAGACAGAGGATAAGAAATAATGGATAAGAAAACAATAAGTACTATGAAAAAAATGTTTGATGATATTATGCACACAACAGAGGATGGAACAGTTGAATTTTGGTATGCAAGAGAGCTTATGGGATGTTTGGGTTATACAACATGGCGTAGATTTAAAGATGCGATAAATCGAGCAATGGAATCTTGTAAAAGTGCTGAAATAGAGGTTTCAGACCATTTTGCCGACGCCGTCAAAATGGTTGAGATTGGCAGTAATGCGGTGCGAGATGTGGATGATATAATGCTTACCAGATATGCATGTTATCTTATTGCGCAGAATGGAGATCCAAGAAAAGAGGAAATTGCTTTTGCACAAAGTTATTTTGCTGTGCAGACAAGAAAACAAGAACTGATAGAAGAAAGAATTGCTTATATTCAGAGAACGGAAGCAAGAGGAAAACTACGAGAATCTGAAAAAAGGTTATCGCAAAATATTTATGAGCGTGGCGTGGATGATGCTGGATTTGGGCGAATTCGTTCAAAAGGTGACCAGGCATTATTTGGTGGAAGAAGTACGCAGGAAATGAAGGAAAAACTTGGTGTTAGCGATAAACGACCGTTAGCAGATTTTCTGCCAACGCTTACGATCGCAGCCAAGAATCTTGCAACAGAGATGACCAATTACAATGTGGAAGAAAAAGATTTAAAGGGAGAAGGAGCGATTACTACGGAACATGTGCAGAATAATACTACAGTTCGTGAAATGCTTGGTACCAGAGGAATTAAACCGGAGGAACTCCCACCATCAGAAGATATAAAGAAGTTGGAGCGTAAAGTAAAATCGCAGGAAAAAAGGATTGCGAAGGAATCTGGAGTACTTCCGAAGAAGATAGAAGAATAAATTCTATTTTTATTGAATTCGAGTGATTAAAATTTGGAAAGGGGAGAGGGGTTACATGAATAAAATTTATTTAGTAAACCATTGTTTTGATGTGGATGGCGGTTTTGGGGATGCAATACCCCAAGAAGAAGTTATTTGTGGTTTTGATAATAGAGAAGATGCTAATAGATTTGTAGAAAAATATAGCAATCCACACATTTATGATAGTCCTTATGCTTCATTAGAATGTGGAGTTCTTCGGGTAGAAGAATTAAATATGACACAACCAGATAGAGAAGATATGTGGTGGCTTGATTAGGACAAGGTTAGTGTAGTTAGTGTGGTTGGGCGGTCAGAGAGGGGCTGTCTATTTTATGTTGAAATACAGTTGGAACAGACGTATTATCTTGTTGGGACGATAAAAAGTATGAAAAATTTTAGTATAGACCGGAGAAACATCCGGGAGTAATGCTTGAATTAAGCAAAGGGAATATGATTTTTGATATTGTGGCATTGATTAATAGTGATGTGATTATAACAGCTGATTTGGCAGATTTTAGCGATGAACTAAAAGAAAGTGTAGATTTTCTTTTGAGTAGATAACGGAAGGTATTATGTACATAAGAACAAAATCTGAAAGAGACTGATAACTATATGAAAAAACAACAGAGATGCTACATCTACACCCGTGTATCCACCTCCATGCAGGTAGATGGTTACAGCCTAGATGCGCAAAAAGACAAATTGCATAAATACGCTGATTACCAAGATATGATTATCGCTGGGGAATACTCTGACGAAGGTAAATCCGGTAAAAGCATGGAGGGTCGCCCACAATTTCAACAGATGCTTCAGGATATTGAAACAGGTAAAGACAACCTTGATTTCGTACTCGTATTCAAGTTATCCCGCTTTGGGCGAAATGCAGCAGATGTATTATCCTCGCTTCAGCGAATGCAGGACTTCGGTGTCAATCTTATCTGTGTAGAAGATGGAATTGACAGTTCTAAAGACGCGGGTAAGCTGATGATTTCCGTGTTATCCGCAGTGGCTGAAATAGAGCGTGAAAATATATTGGTGCAGACCATGGAAGGGCGCAGACAGAAGGCAAGAGAAGGTAAGTGGAATGGTGGATTTGCTCCTTATGGATATCAGCTTATCAATGGTGAGTTGCATATAGCCGAGGATGAGGCAGAGGTTATTCGTATTATCTACGATAAGTTTGCCAATACCACTATGGGAATTGCAGCAATAGCGACATTCCTAAATAACAGCGGATACAAGAAGAAACTTCGCCAGAACAATACCATTGAAGGCTTTTCTGCATCCTTTGTAAAAGGTGTACTTGATAATCCTGTTTATTGTGGCAAGCTTGCATTTGGCAGAAGAAAGAATGAGAAGATTCCCGTAACAAGGAATGAGTATCATGTGGTAAAGCAGGATAACTATATGTTAAATGATGGTATTCATGAGGCAATTGTTTCAGAAGAATTGTGGAATCAGGTACACAAAAAGAGGCAGGAAACAGGTGTTGCAAACATCAAAACCCACAGTCTAGATCACGAGCATATTTTATCCGGTATTATTAAATGTCCAATATGCGGTAGTGGTATGTATGGCAATGTAAATCGTAAAAAGCATCCTGACGGCGGGCATTACAAAGATTATTTTTACTATGCCTGTAAGCACCGAACTTTTGTTAATGGTCACAAATGTACTTACCGTAAGCAGTGGAGTGAGGATAAAATCAATGCGGCGGTGGAAGAAGTTATCCGTAAGCTTGTAAACAATCCAAAGTTCAAAACTGAGATTCAGAAGCACATCGGTAACAGCATTGATACACAGGAACTGGATAGAGAGCATGAGGGATTACAGGAGAGATTGAAGCAGATAATCGGTGCCAAGAACAAGCTGGCAAATCAGATGGATAACTTATCTGTATCTGATAAACACTACGATAAGAAGTATGAAGATATGCAGGTCAGACTGGATAAGTTCTATGATGAGATAGAGGAAATTGTAACCTCTATTGAAGCAGTAGAGACAAGACTGTATAATATTAAGCAGGAGAAAATATCCGGCGATAATGTGTATCAGTTCTTATTATTTTTTGATAAGCTGTACGACAGATTTACGGATATGGAGAAGAAGACATTTATGAAGAGCTTCCTTGAGGAAGTAAATATCTATGAGACAGAACAAGAGGACGGCAGGATTTTAAGAAGTCTCAAGTTCCGTTTTCCTGTATTTCTCAACAATCAGGAATTATACGAACTTGATTGGGACAATGAAAGTACACTTGAGACGGTGGCATTGCTCCAAAAGAAAAATGGCTAGAAATCCTTGATTTTACGCACTTTTCGAGGAAAATCATTTTCTCCCAAAGTGAGCGAAAAGACAAGAAAAAAGCAATTTTGAATGGAGTTTCAGTTTCGGTGGTTTTAAGCCTAGAGACGGGAACACCAAAAAATTAAATCATAAAAATCTGATAATTTAGTACCTGATAAATGAGTGAAAGACCTTATATTTCCAATTGATTTGGTTGGAAGTGTGAGGTCTTTGTTTATGCTATTCAGGAAAGGATTTATCAGATGAAGGAAAATGAAAAAATTGGTTACATCCAAGCAACCAGACTTATCGACTTTAAGGAGCATCCATTTATTGTGGAAGAGAACACAGCGTTTATTGAGCTGATGGATAGTATTGCACGAGAAGGTGTGTTGGTACCATTAATTGTAAGAAGGCAAAAAGAAAAACAAAACTATTATGAGATTATTTCAGGACATCGAAGAAAGAAGGCTTGTTTGAAACTTGGGATTGAAAAGGTTCCAGCTATTATAAGAGAACTGGATGATGATAGTGCTATTCTTGAGATGGTTGATAGCAACCTGCAAAGTGAGAATATTAAACCAAGTGAAAAGGCATATGCCTATAAGATGAAATTACAGGCATTACAGAACAAGGCAAAGGCAAATGACTGTTTTGGTCAAGTTGGCCAAAGACAAAAGGGCAATGTTGGTAAAGGAGTTAATTCAAGAAAAGAATTAGCTAAGCAGCTTGGTGAAAGTGAAAGACAGATACAAAGGTATATTAGATTAACGAATTTAATTCCCAAAATACTTCAAATGGTTGATGATGGAATTATAGCATTTACTGTGGCTGTAGAATTGTGCGTATTCCGCTTGAACGGAACAGCCAGTCCGCGATAGCGGTAAGGCTGTCCGCTCCAAACGGGAAGTTTTATTAATTAACCCGGATTACGCATGTTCTTTCCGTTCAGTTCGAGGCGGAACGCCTTATGAATAATACGGTCCAGGCATGCATCTGCATAAGTATTATCCACAAACAGGTCATACCAGGATTTGACCGGGAGCTGAGAGACAATAACCGTAGAATGTAGATTATCTCTGCTGTCAATGACTTCAAAGAAATCACGACATTTATCCAGATCAAGATCCATAAGTCCGAAATCATCAATAACCAACATGTCCAGTTTTGCCATGTGATTAACGTATTCAAGGTAGGTTCCTTTGATACGAGCCTGATCCATCTCACTCATCATAGTATTGGCTCTGATATATTTAACTGTTTTAAACTGTTTTATTGCAGCTATACACAATGCATTTGATATATAAGATGCAAAGAGACTTGCTCAGATAAAAAAGGATATATCATCATTGGAATCAAGGAGAAGTAAACTTTTGGATATGCTTATGGATGGAAAGATTTCTCAGGAAGCATACGATGAAAAGTATAAGGATTTTTCAAACAAAATAGATAAATATGTTGACGAACAAAGAATATTATTGGACAATGTAAAAGAACAAAAAAATATAGGCAAGCGAATGGCAGAAATGAAGAATGCTATTTCAATTGAAAATGTGCTTGATGAATTTGATCGTCTTGTATTTGAGAGTGTTGTCGATAAGGTAATCGTTGGAGCCGTAGATGAAAATGGAAACGTGGATCCTTTTAAACTTACATATGTATTTAAGACAAATGATGTGAGAATGTATAACGAGATGAAGAGTCGATATAGAAAATTTAAAGAGAAGATTTAATCGGAAAGCAGGTTGGAAATTATGGTTAAAAATGTAAGCTTGTCAGGTGAAATTAGAAGAGATTTAGATGATAAATTTTTGCACACTTCTATACAAGAAGAGGCTGAAAATTTGAGTGATTGTCTAAAAGACGACCCATGTGGAGACGGTGTGCTTACTCTCTAAGAAATGCCCAGTTTAAGCGGGATTGAGGGCACTTTTTGAAAATATGTGACTGTGTTTTTAACAGAATATTATGTGCCGCAACTTGACTTTTATCTGAGTGGTGGCAGAAACTATTCGCGGACGTTCGGAGAATTTTTGTGCTAGGACGTGCGCGAATTGTATATTTTAGGAGATAGAGAAAATGAGGATTGATTTGATTAGAATAGGTATCGCAGATGCGCAAAAACTTTGGGAGATGCAAGTAGAAGCATTTGAGGACTTATATAAAAAATACCAAGATACAGAAACAAGTCCTGCTACAGAAAATGTTGAAAAGATTATTATGCGTTTGGAACAACCATTTACATATTATTACTATATCGTTGTGGATGGTATAGAAGTTGGTGCTATTCGAGTTGTTGACAAAAAAGAACTAGGAAAAGCCAAGAGAATCTCGCCAATATTTATCATGAAAGAGCATAGAGGAAAAGGATATGCACAGGAAGCAATTAGAGCTGTCGAGCTAATACATGGCGAGTGTGATTGGGAATTAGATACCATTTTGCAGGAAAAGGGTAATTGTTATCTTTATGAGAAGATGGGATATAAAAAGACTGATACAACTGAGGTGATTAATGAAAAATTAACTTTGGTGTTTTATAAAAAGGACTAATCCATATGTTATGCATTTACACATTGTGTAATGATTGTGACTATGATATAATATACACATAGTGTGAACTGGAGGCTATAATTTATGGAACAATTAACCGAATGTCAAATTGAAATAAAGAAACTTCGTGAATCTACAGGGATGAATCGAAAGGAATTTTGTGAGTGCTTTGATATCCCGTATAGGACGGTTACAGAGTGGGAGAGAGGGACTCGCAATGCGCCAGACTATGTCCTTAGGCTTTTAGCATATTTTATTCGAATGGAAAATATGGTTAAGGAAAAGGAGGAGAATGATGGCGAAGAATAGAATTATTACAGTACAAGATATTCCTATCACAGTGTCGGAGATGGATACTGATGATTATATTTGCATTACAGATATGGCAACAGCTAAATCAGATAGTTCGAGAGCTGCTGATGTGATAAAGAATTGGTTGAGAAATAGAAATACACTAGAATTTTTGGGGACATGGGAGCAAATATACAACTCAGATTTTAAAGTGGTCGAATTCGACCACTTTAAAGCAGAAGCTGGACTACATACATTTGTTCTTAGTGCAAGTGAATGGATTGAAAAAACAAATGCGATAGGTCTTTTTGTGAAAAAAGGTCGCTATGGTGGAACTTTTGCGCATAAAGATATAGCTTTTGAATTTGCATCTGCAATAAGTCCGGTTTTTAAATTGTATCTTATTAAGGAATTTCAACGTCTCAAAGAACAGGAAAATGATATTAAGAAAATTGAGTGGGATGCAAAGCGCTTTTTATCAAAGAATAATTATTTGATACAGACAGATGCAGTGAAGAACTACTTAATCCCAACTTGTAACTATAGAGAAGAACTTAGTTGGTTACCGTATGCTGAAGAGGCCGACTTATTAAATGTTGCCTTATTTGGTTTTACAGCGAAAGCATGGAGAGAGGCAAATCCTGAATTGGCTAAGAAAAGTAATGTAAGAGATTATTCTTCGATAAATGAATTAACGATATTATCAAATTTAGAAACGCATAATGCGCAGATGATACGGGAAGGTAAGTCAAAAGAGGAAAGATTCTTAGCTTTGAAAGAAATAGCAGAGTATCAGTTAAGAATTTTAAATGAGGCACAGAATATAAGTAACAAGATAGAACAAAAATAAAATGTTTGCGAAGAACGATGGAGTAGAGACGGCCATATTGCTGCTTTGGAGATGAAGGGGGTAAAAACCTAAAATCGCGTCCGCGAATGTTAGTGCAAGGTAAAGTTTCATTGCATGTGGAGTGCGTGTGCTTGCTAAGCAAGAAAACAACGTAATTCAAGTGAGTTTTTTGTTGATAATTATGTGATTTGTCCACGATTTGTCCACCTCTGATAAAGTGGTGGACAAAATCTATTTATTGGCAACCATTGATTCAAATATATCAACAGCTGATGTGGACATCTTCTCTGTATTGTGTACATATTTATCAAGAGTTGTCTGAACACTGGAATGTCCTAATCTTTCCTGGACAGCTTTTACATTAACTCCGGATTCAATTAACATCGTGGCGTGGGTATGACGTAATGAATGGAAGTTGAATTTCGGAAGGTTCAGGTCGTAATGAATTATTCTGGCCGCATATTTGAAGGAGTCAATTGTTGATAATTCTCCGCTTTCCTTACGCATAATAAGATTGGTTTTCTGTAAATTGGAATCATTGAGCTTCTGAATCTCAACAATGTTTTTAATCTTATGACCGTTCTCATCATCAGTCTCTATATTCTTGTTGTGAAATAAAATTCTCCATATTTCAATTCATTTTCAAGCTGAATCTTCTTGTAATATTTCAACTCACTAATCAGGGTAGAGCCTATAGATATGGTTCTGTTGGATGATACAGTTTTAGTTGTACCAAAAGCCCATCCGTGATTATGCTTATAAGCTATCTTATTCACATATTCCTGAATTACTAGTGCAATATTTTTTTTAATCTTGAGTTTCCGCAAACTGTAATCTTAAAATGAATATAGTCTCCTAAAGTACCAATCTACCAAATTTTGAAAAGGTATAGGGTGGGAGTCTTATAAATAGAGACACTTTAATAAGCCCCGTAGGAA
>JBNRML010000130.1:0-11441 GCA_050309585.1 Lachnospiraceae bacterium | reverse complement strand
CATCCAGTTTCTTATCCAGATCACCACGGCAATGAGCCATCATCCACACGATATTTTCATCATAATCGTCGTAATGGTAATCTCCCTCATGGGTTTCAAACCAAATAGAAACGGCCACATCGAAATGCATCTCCATTTCCGGCTTGTCCTCAACCCACACGTATTCTACCTTGACATCTGAAATCTCCGTCTCTCCGGCACGATGGATTCTCTTTAATTCGATACCCAAAGAATCAAGGTTTGCCTCCAGGTAGCTTTCGGCAGCCGCCCAGAAATTATTATCAAATTTCTTTTTTACATATTCAGCAAATGAACGATGTGCTGCCATAATCTACCCTCCTTTATGTCTGCTACAACTCCAATTTTTCGATAGCTATTTTCTTTCGCCTCAAGTAACAATCGAAAAGCATATCAGCCGGAATCAAACGTATCTGGATATCCTCCAGTCCTAATTCGGAAAGCATATCCAATTTGGCGTTCCCTTTGTTTATTATTTCGTTTCCTTCGGTCGGCATCAAAAAGCAGTTCTTAACAACCGCAATATGGTGGTCTGCCAAGAATTTCTTATATGCCAACTGATACATATACTGCTTCACTACATCGCCAACGCCAGGGTTGCCCCTTAATGTGCGGCCTTTTTCAAGCTGAATCAGATAATACTTGGCATCGAAAATGATGAACCAATCCTGCCCACTGTACTCATTGATGGTAATGAGGTCGGGGATAAGGGTATCCTTGGGTTCGTGAACAAAGCCCTCTCCACACCATTTTGGCTTCTCAACCAAATCTATCAGCTTGGTTTTCTTATTGTATCCGTCTGCCAACGGCTCCTTCATTTGCAACTGACCAATCGCAACATCCAGTTTGTTTCCGAATGCGGCTGCACAAGCCTTTTCCCAAACTGCATGAAATGCGGTGGTGCCAAACATACTAATGCCTTGATTTTCTTCAAGCATTTTTCTGTCCTGTGAAATGTAGGTATACAGTGTTTTGAGCAAAATCTGCCGATGCGTGTTGAACTGGACATTCAACTCTTTCATGATTCGCTCAAGAATATATTCCTTTTCGCCAAAGTCCTCCAAGGCTTCATCACTTAAGGAAACAGAATCGATTTCAAACAATTCTTCCAGTCCAGCATCTTGGAGCTGCTTGGAACATTCCGTAAGAACGCACTCATGCAGGCGCTTGAAATAGTCCATATCATCTTCTACTGACCTATGAGTAATCAGTTCTGTATAATACGGGCGGCCTTCCTCGATAATAGCAAATCCGTCATCGATGGTTCTGTTCCAAAGAATATCGCCTTCGCCGTTGACTTCCAAAATATCCTCGCTGTTGTTATAAACGCCGTACTCGTAGTAGTCGTTCAAAAGGTACAGGATAACCGCAAGAATATTAAAACTGCGGTTATCTCCGTCACCATTAAACAGATTTATGATTTGCTCCTCCGAATGGCTGTAGCGTTCAAGAACTTTCACAACCTGCTTCATTCTTGCAAGCGGTTCATTTTCAGAAAGAATATATTTCGGATAAACCTTGATTACACGATTTCCGATAGTAATGACACCAACATATGTAAACACATAATAGCAATCATCGTTTCCGGCAGTTTCATCCACCACCTGGACATCTTCATCAACAAGGTCTGTCAATTCTTTCTGCTCCGCAGTGTTTGCAACGGTCTTTAAAATACCGTAGGACTTTAGGCTTTTTATGAATTTTTCTACTCCTACATCATCGTAGGAGAAAAGAGTACGCAGCTGATTCTTAGTGTAACGCTGCTGTTCTCGGACATAGCGAGAACGAATCTTTATCTCCATATCCTATCATCCCTTCTGCGGATTATAATAAACCTCCTCAAAATCCTCTCCGAAGATCTGGATTCCGATTTCGTCAAAGCTGTCGCATACGGCAGAATACTTGGTGGTATCCTCGCAACCGGAGAACAGCTTATGCTTATGCTGTTTTGCTGCATCTTCGTAAAGATACATGATAACCTTGCTCTTGAATACTTCTACAAAACGTGCTGCGTCAACAAGGGTGTCATTTTCCTCGCTAACGGTTTTCAGTACACGCTTGGAAATGAAGAACGGACCCATCAGCTTGTCTTCGTTTACCTTGTACTCCTTGGCAAGTTTCTCGTTAATTGCACGTCTCAGAACATTCCATTCAATCTCTTGGGTATTTACAGTTCCAACTGGTACACGCCCTTTGATTTTATCCTGATTCTCATTAATGCCAAGATACTCAAAATTCCAACGGCGCTTGAATGCAGTGTCCATAGGGAATACACCTTGGTCAGCACTGTTCATTGTTGCCCAAATGAACATATTATTCGGAATCTTGATTTTCTTGCACATAGCAATATCGCACTTCAGTTCTGCTGCCAGATACTTTCTGATATCTTCAGAAGTCTGAATTTCGTATTCGCTGACGCCATCCTCGTCGCGGTCAAGCAACTGGAATACGTCACCGAAAACAGCAGCCACCTTGGCTCTGTTGATTTCTTCAATTATCAAAATATGAGGCTGTGGATTCAAAGAACGCGCACTCTTCAATGCCTCAACATACACCCTCATGAACGGCCCCGGAACAAATTCATAGCGAATAGCGGTACCGTCAGAAACAGGCTTATATGTTCCAACAAACTGAGAATATGTGTAATCCGGATGGAAAGTCACACGCTCATAAGAACCTTCTGTGTCCTTCAGACACGCCTCGCAGTCTCTCTTCAAATTGAAACTCTTACCAGTACCAGGCGCGCCGAAGACAATGCGATTTCTCTCATATTTAGTTGGTAAATCTGTATTGTAAATCAGCGGCATATTGACCTCCTGTAACGCCATCAAGTACATCAAGTATTTCTTGACAGCACTTCTTTGGGTATTATTTTTCTTATCAGATGCTTCTAACACAACCAAGCAATCCTGCACTTCAATCACAGCATCCGTGTAGAATACACTGTGTCCTTCATGAGAAGGGAGTGGAGTGTTGGAAATGTTGCTTACATACTGATTGATGGAATTTGCCGTGTAAGGCTGTCCTGCATCGGAATCACCCTCCGGCTTAACCTGTGTTTCCATCCAAGCACGGAAGTTACGCTTATTACGTTCTTCCGGATTGTCAAACTCGATTTCATCGACTTCATCAATAATTTCTTCGCTACCGTAATAGTATCTATCATACAGGAACATCAAGTTTGCCTCATCGGTGAGAGGATAACAAGATGTCAATTTACCCTCGGATTTCACAGGGAGCTGCTCACCGGATGCAAAATTGCGATGCCATGTTCCAGGCTTCATATTTGCCATTGCAGATGTCGAATCATAGAAGTAATTTCCGATACCATCAACAAAAGCTAACAGACTTTCGCCGTCCATTGCAACGACAACAGTGCTTGCGTCCGTTTTATAAAAACGAATAAGTTCTCCTGCCTTGCGGGAGGCAACATTCTCGGCATATCCGAATTTTTCTTTCAATGCCTCCGTGATTGCACCCTTATCAAGACCTTCACCTGCGACATAATCCTCAAGAGAACCGATATCTCGCCAACCGATACCTATAACAGATTTCTGATTCCATTCTGCTGCATAATTCTGGGTATCATCGGAAGTGCCGACTCTTACAAACTGAATGATGTCTCCACCAAAGCGTTCAAACAGTACATCCTTGAACTCACCATAATACCATCCTGCATAATTGGAAATCATGGCCAACTGACCGCTACGAGTAAAGTATTTTTCACTCGGCTTGATTTTCAATGCATAGAGAATGTGGCGCTGCCAATCAGAGGAATGGAAACAACTCAGCTTATCTGGGCAAACCATCGCAAGGTACTTGTGGAACCAACCCCAATTACAGTACGGCTCGCCGACTTCGTTCCAAAGAGTAGTATCCAACTGCTCATAATCAGCAAGGGTGTCGAGAGTTGCATTCTGAACAATACCTGCAGCCTTGACCAACGCATCTCGTATGCTACGCCCCAGTTCTAAAGCCTCATCTTCCGTAAGTACCTGTGGTTTCTGAGGACTACCCGTTGTCCATTCTCCAGTTTTCTGTTTCTGGAACAGACCGAATTTATAAGCAGAACCACCGGAAATACTACCAAAATGCTGACGACACTCCTTGTTCATTTCAAGCCAACAGCAAAGGGAGTCCTGGTTCTCGCCAACAGTATAGAACAGGTAATTCAACAGTTCATCATCCGATAACGCTGCCAAAATCTCCGGAGAAAACTTGGATGTAAATTCTGTAAGTATAGATTCCAGATCATCCTTTTTCGTAGGAATGTCCAAGCCAGTTTCAGAGACATAGGACTGCAAATATCTGGCAGCCTTTTCGTACTCATTGGCATCATCATTTTGCTGTGTGACTTCATCAGTGCTTGTCTTCAGATAAGGTCTGTTATCATACATCGAGATATAATCATAGATTTTGTCCTTGTGTATTACCGCAATATAAATCCCTAACTTATTAACGATTCTATCGAAAGGCAGGGCAGGCGTGTAATTGTTAGGAATAATTATTTGATTACCCGGACCACTTCGCTGTCCATTCTTAGTTCCGGAAATTTTCTCAATTGTTTCCTCACCGCACTCAAGACTGAAGATATAGTTTTCATACTTATCAACAGAACTATTCAACCCAAAGCAGTAGTACTTAAGACCGTGTTCTAACGCATATCTCCATGCTACTCCACGCTCATACGCACCACTATCTCTTGTGTCAAAGTAATTTTTAGTATTATCTTGTTTATGCACCAAAGGGTAAACGAAAATCACGATTTGCTCTCCGGTCTTCAAGGACAGAACAAAGCCTCTTTCTTTCGTACCTTCTATGTACTGTTTTAAGGCTTCATCACAGCCCATATATTCATTTAAGGCCTCTACAGCCTGCGAAGTTGTATATGCCATGATGCATTCCTCCTTTCATTACTCTATGATGCCAAATGTTGACATTGTATCAACAACTGCTTCTGCGCAGCACTTCGCAAACAGCGGAGGCACTGCATTTCCAATCATTTTATACAATTCCATATTGCTGCCTTCAAACACATAATCATCAGCGAAAGTTTGTAATCTTGCTGCCTCTCTAACGGTTATGGTTCTCTGTTGAGATGAATCTGGATGGATATGGCGTAAGCCATCTTTATAAAGATGGGCGGGAATAAGGTTACTCGGCTCATCCCATCGGATAACATGATATTTATGAACATTGGAGTTCTTTCCCGTCATCTCAGTGTATAACTGTTTCAGTGCATCGATTGATGTATACTGATTTCTTCCAGACTCGATATCTTCAGTCAATAGTTTAAAAATCCCAACATCTCTGTCACTCTGCCATCTTGCTACATGGTTTGGAACATCACGTTCAGGAAGAGAGTGCCTTGTTCTTGCACCATTTACCTTTAGGTCCTCAGACAGAGGGTACAACTTCGGCAAGTCGCCGATTGCCTCATAAACAGTTTTTTTCTGCATGGTTTTATGTTTAGGCAAGGCTACTTTATAGAAATAATTTATAGCTTCGCTACTTCTGTCTCCAAAAGCGTCCTTGCGAACCCCGAAAATAATTATTCTCTTTCTGTTTTGAGGAACACCATAGTCGGTAAAGTCAATTATTGCCTCACCCAAATTGGAAAGCAACAGATACCCCGCCTCATTAAAACTCTCCTGGATGATGTCAATTATCGGTCTATCACCAGGCTTTGCACTTAATATCCCGGGTACATTTTCAAAGATAAATGCTTTAGGCCTGTATCGGTCTAATACCTTGATGTAGCTTTCAAACAGATAATTTCGGTAGTCATTTTTCATGCCAAACTCATCACGAACACGCCCTGCAATGGAATAAGCCTGACAGGGAGGTCCACCAATTACGACATCGATGCCGCCCACAGTGTCAATAAGTTTATCTAAACCAACTGAGCTACCATACTCTTTATCATTTTCCCAACCCACAAACAATTCATCCGTTCTTTGAATATCAAAGCGAAGAACTCGTGTTTCTGCATCGGGGTAATGCCACTTCTCACGCATTCTGTTTTCGAGATTTTTACAGGGAACTTTTTCCCACTCAACAGCTGCAATTGTATCGAAGGCTCCGGATTGTTCAAAACCATCCATCAATCCGCCACATCCGGCAAACAAATCGATGGAACGAATTTTAGTTTTGCCCATTTTCATTCTCCTGTATAATTCTCATTATCGCTTCTCCAAGTGCCTGTCCCAACAACGGCGGAACTGCATTTCCTACCTGTCTGCTTTGCTGTGTCTTTGTACCTGTAAAAACAAAATTGTCAGGGAATGACTGCATTCTCGCGCTCTCGCGCACAGTAGGAATTCGATTGTACTGATAATGGAAAAGGTTTCTGTGTCCTGTATCAACAGTCCTTGCCGGGGCATTTCCGTTCAGTCGCGTCCAAGCCATATGGAACTTTCTGCTTTCGCCCCATCCAGGAGGAAGGTCCTTATAGTTACCACCTTCTGGCACAAGAGCGATGGTATCTTTAACCATCTGTGTATGGTTAGTACCAAGATGGTTATAAAGGACTTCACAGTCACCCCTCATCAGTCTCTGATATTCAGTTAAAGGCTCCTGCTCATATTCAGAAACGTCATCACCAATACCATTTTCCAAAGCAGGCAAGTCACTTACAGCGTCTCTGCAGGTACGATATGTTTCTGGCGTAAACATAGGTTTAGGAAATTCCGGTACACCGAGGTCTTCTCTAATTCCCATGAAAATTAATCTTTTTCTATTCTGTGGAACACCATAGTCGGCAGCACAGAGAATCTTGCAGTCGATGTTATATCCCATAACCTTAAAACGGCGTAAAATTTCCTCTTTAATCTGTCCTTCATACAATGTTGCCATTCCAGGTACATTTTCAATGATAAAGGCTTTAGGTTTGTATTGCTTCACAATTTCGATGACCGCCAGATACAACTTATTTCTCTCGTCATCAAAATTTCTTGGTCCCGTCAAAGAAAAGCCTTGGCAAGGTGGTCCTGCGATAACCACATCAATTTCACGTTCTCCGGCAATACGTTTTATCTCATCAAAAGTCTCCTGCTTGGAAAGGTCTGCGTTCAGTGCAACCGCTCCATTATGGTTTTTTACAAACGTATTCAATGCGGCCTGGTCATTGTCAACGCCCACTATGATGTCAAATCCGGCATCCATAAAACCCTTTGACAAACCGCCGCACCCGGCGAACAAGTCTATAGCATTCATTCTATCATCCTCCAAAATTACTCTTTGATAAATTCGCAAATATCAGAAATGTCACAGTCAAGTCTTGAACAAATCTTGAGTAACACTTCCATACTAACAGGCTGATTTTTACTGAGTTTTGCAAGAGTATTCGTTCCAATTCCGGTCAATGCTCTCAATTCACTTTTATTTATTCCTCTGTCTATTATCAGCTTCCATAATTTGTTATAACTTACATCCATTTTACTCGCTCCTCTATTCTTCAAGCAAAATTCCAATTTGTTACGGGCATGATATACCCAAGTCTATATCAGTATACCACCAAACTATGAATTTTTCAAGGGAGCAATAAAATATTTCGCCCTCTATACATTTTAGTCCGTTAATAAAGGGAGAATCAGCATTAAGTTTCTCCCTTCGTTAACGCTATGGTCTTGTAACCGAAAATCTTTTCCCTGAAAAATCAGCTTGATATAGGCCAGGGCTTACATATCTAAGAAGTATATGGTCGCGCCCATAGTCATCCAGGTCTTTTACGGAAATTACGTGAAACGGCCCAACATTCATTCTTTCCCTTAAATATTTACCTAAAACAGCACCACCTTTTCTTGTGGAAGCATCTCCATATGAAAGCTGCTTTGGGTATACCATTAACGGTGTGCTTTTTGACGGATAATATCGTTGTCCTCCTTGGAACGTCATCGTCATTATTGTACCATCATCCCATATTACTGTAACTGGATCAGATTTGCGTGTGGATTTTCCGCCTGTTGTAGTCCTTTTATTTGGAAATGGTTGAAATAGTAATGGATAATTATCTATATGGTCTGCCAAAATTGGAATGTACGCCTCAAGAGCAGTCCTTTTCTTAGCTGTATGCCCTGACTGGCTCCCCCAGTTCGGACCACCTCCTGAATAGGTTTTACGGTTTCCAGTCTTTTTATCAAAGCAGTACAACGGCATAATCGCAGTAAGTGGGTCAGATGTAATCGGAATATGTCCTTTCTTTCCCTTTGTAACCTTCAACTTCTTACTCTTTGCAGCTTTCACTAAAGGGTCGTTAATATCAATGGAATTTGCTTTGATATCGTTGTAATAATCAATAAAACTTGCAATGTAGCCCGAATCAGTCACTGCTGCAGAGTTCACTTCAGCCAACATTTCGGCGTTTTTAGCACTACACAATCCCTGCGTTGAGCAATTTGCCGAACCCACTAATGCATTAAAAACCATCCCAGAATTATAAAACAAATAGAGTTTCGTGTGGACGCGTTGTGTGTGAACAAAATTCATTTTCATATTGGGGTGTTTGGCTACAAGCGTACGCAATGCATCAAGAACTGTAGAGCGAATTTTCTCCACACCATACATACCATAATAAAACTCAAACGGAATACCTAATGTCGCAACTTCATCCACCATATCAGGAGACAGATATCCGCTAATAATCACAATCTTATCGCTCGCTTTTGCATTATCAATTACAGCCTTTTTTAAGTCATCGACAAATACTGCCATCAACTACACCTCCAAGTTCACTTTATATGTTACAACATATCATCACAAGGCATCTTGTTCAAACGCCGTTTTTTTTCAACAAAATGCCTCTTATTGTTTATCAACAACTCTATCCACTCGACCTATTGCAAAATCATCTTATCAACTCAACCTTGCCCATTTTCAACCTGTCAACTCAACCCTTGTTTTCATAGCACAGCAAGGTTCTTTTATCGTTCAAAAGAGTAGATGAGAAACGCACTCCCAACTCTCGGAAATGCCTTGTTTTCAAGCCTTTTTTTGTATTTACTTCTGTACTTTTGACATCAAGACTACGCACTCCACATGCGGCGTTTGGGGGAACATATCAACGCATTGAACTTTGCTGACCTTGTAGCCGTTGTCTAAAAAGACAGGTAGGTCGTTTTTCAAGGATGTTGGTTTGCATGAAATGTAGATGAAGGTTTCGGGTTTATAGTCAATTATTTTTTGGATTGCCTTTGGATGAATACCTTCGCGGGGAGGGTCGAGGACTATTATATCAGGTTTGTCATTTAGTTCATCTATTTTCTTAAGTACGTCTCCTGCTATGAAAATGCAGTTGGTTAAATTGTTAAGTTTCGCATTTTCGTTTGCTTTTTTTACTGCTTCTTCGATTATTTCTATTCCTATTACCTTTTTTGCTGCAGGAGCTAATATTTGCCCGATGGTACCGGTTCCGGAATATAGGTCAAATATTACTTTGTCTTTTGTATTGCCTATGAAGTCTCTTACGATTGAGTATAGTTTTTCTGCTCCCAAAGAATTTGTTTGGAAAAAAGAAAATGATGAAATTTTGAATTTTAGACCCAACAACTCTTCAGTAATTTTGTCTTCCCCATAGAGAACTTTCTTGGCGTCGGCTTTTGCTGCATCTGCAACTCCATCAAATATTGAGTGTGCAATGCATTTTACATTGCCTTGTAGGTCCATATTTAAAATCAAGTCAACAAATTCTTTTTCATTTAACGTACTTTGACTGGTTGTTATTAAATTAATTAAAATTTCTCCTGTTTTTTCTGCTTTTCTCACTAATAAGTATCTTAAAAAGCCAATATTAGTGGTTTTGTGATAATAAGTTTGACTATTTCCGAGGAAATAATCTAATATATGACATAATATTTGTCGAAAGTCTTCATCAACAATTTGACACCCATGTGTGTTAACTATGCTGTGAAAGCTGTTTCTTTTATGCATTCCCAATACTAAAGGTCCATCTTTTATTTCGTCCCCGAATGAAAACTCCATTTTATTTCTATATTCAGTTTTCTTAGGGCTTGGAACTATAGGTAGAAATTCATAATTTTCTGTCAATATTTCATCTAATATATTTTTAACCTGTATTTCTTTTATTTCAAGCTGCTTCTTATATGGTACAGTTTGATAGGTACAGCCTCCGCATAAGTTAAAATGCTCACAGACCGGCTCTTTCTCGTAATATGCATTTTCTAATACTTCGATTAGTCTTGCATCTGCACAGTCTTTTCGTGAGCGTACAACCTTGGCTCTAACTTTTTGTCCGGGCAGGGTGTTTTTTATTTTTATTTTTTCATTTTCAAAATTAGTGGTTCCTATATTAGGAAATTCCAAATCGTTGATTGTTACTTCAATTATATCGTTTTTTTTCATTTGTACTCCTTGATGAGATTCTTCGCTGCGCTCAGAATGACATAGGGACACACCTTATACTACAGACAAAAGGAATGTCCCCATTAATAATAATTTACATTTCCATAAGCTTTTGTGTCATTGCTTTTATTGCAGGAATTATTTTACCGCTTGGTCTTAAATTTGAATAATCTCCAACATAATGAATTAATCCGTTTGCCGGAAAATTCTGACCTGATACTAAATTTTTGGGTACCGGCACTGTAATCATTCCCATATTCTGAGCAAAGACAGTCATTGCATTCAAGCATAAGTCGCCTCCGCCTTCTCCGTTGTCACAGGTTGTAAAGGCAAACATCTTTTTGCCATAGAACTTCTCACTCTGCCAATAAGGATGAAATCCATCCATGAATGCTTTCATAGCACCTGAAACATTCCCGAAATATGTGGGTGAACCAAGTATTATTATATCGCTGTCAAAAAGTTTTTCTACTTTTGCTTCTTCTATATTCAATATTTCTTTTTTATATTGAGAGCCAATTGTAAATTGTTTTGCAAGTTCATCAAAGTTTGTATCCTTTACTCTCAACAATTGCACATCTGCATTTTGAGCTTTGAATTCTTTATAAAATTCTTTCGATATGAGAAAGTTGTTTCCGCAAACACTGTGAAATACGATTGATACTATTTTGCTCATTCTTGTCTTCTCCTATTTTTGCAAGTTCTTAAGCAGCTTTCGTTTTCATCCGCAAACACGCAGCTCAGATACTCCTCTACCTCAAGTGCGTTTTCCATATTGAGGGTACTTTTTGCTATTATCTCCATATCTGCTTTATTTAAATTTCTTACTATATATCTTGCCCTGAGAATCGAAGGAGAATTCATGCTGAATTCGTCTAGTCCCATTCCCACGAAAACCGGTATAAGCTTGGGGTCTCCGGCTGCTTCACCGCACATACCGACCCAGATGCCGGCTTCATGTGCATTGTCAATTATACCCTTTATTAGTCTTAAAAGTGCCGGGTGGTATTGGCTGTACAAATATGATAATTTGGAATTCATCCTGTCAACAGCCATGGTATATT
>JBNRML010000129.1:0-25873 GCA_050309585.1 Lachnospiraceae bacterium | reverse complement strand
ATCATATTTTATTCAATGCCTATTTTTGACCATCAATGGTTCAGACATTAATTCCTTTAATTTTCTTATTGCGATATCTATTCCTCCTATTTCGTTTATTATTCCTTCTTTTACCGCCTCTTCTCCCACTAGAATAGTACCTAAATCCTTAGTCAGAATACCCTTATTCAACATCATTTCCTCCATTCTCTCTTTTTTCACCTGACAATGCCTGACTACAAAGTCTACTATTCTGTCCTGGACTCTCTTAAAATATTCATAGGTTTGTGGTGCACCCACAAATTGTCCATTCATTCTTACAGGATGAAGAACCATTGTTCCAGAAGGAACAATGAAAGAATAATCTGTGGCAACCGCCAGTGGCACTCCAATGGAATGACTGCCTCCCAAAACCAGTGATACAGTTGGCTTGCTCAGTGAGGCAAGCATTTCTGCAATGGCAAGACCAGATTCCACATCTCCCCCAACGGTATTTAGAATCACCAATACTCCCTTATATCTTTCATCCTCCTCAATTTCCACCAGCTTTGGCAATACGTGTTCATATTTTGTGGTCTTACTTGTTGGCGGCAAAACATCGTGACCTTCTATTTCTCCAATTATTGACAAGACATGTATACGGTTATTGTCTTTTCCCAAAAGCACCTGACCTGTCTCCATTATTCTTTCATCCTTTTCTTTTTCAGCTTTTATATTTTTTTCTCCCATCTTTCTCCCCTTCACATTTTTTCACTTATCATCTTTATTATTATATACAAAAAATAACCCTTTATTAAAAATGTGTATTTCTCACTTTTAATAAAGGGTTTTCGATTTATTGTATCTCTGTATAAAGCTGGTCTACTATATCAATAATTTGATTGTATCTCTTTATTTTATTATCCTTATCTGATGACTGTTCAATTATCATATTCAATTCCTTCTGAATGTCTCCCAAAAGATTCACAGAGAAATTTTTCTTAAGCTCCTCAATTACATCTTCAAAACGCATAACTTCATGCTCTAATTTCTTACATATTCCTTCCCTGATATCGTAAATAGCGTCTGACAGCACTTTTTTGAAGTTTGATTTAACTGAGTTGCTCTTTATTTCACCTGAAAACTCCGATGTAATCATTTCCTCAAACGGAGTAGTCGGAAACTCAATTGTAGGAATCTTGATGCTCTGAAGAGTCTTTTCTACCAATATTTTGTAGTATGATGCATCAAAATTTTCGCCTAAGGAGTCAAGATTTTCTATTATTATACTCAACAATTTATGCTTAAGCTCTGCTATGTCCAGGGACTTATTAAATGCCTGTTCAATACATTCCTTTCCGTCCTCAACAAAGTTTCGGATATTTTCTATTGCATCATAAGCATCAATATATTGGTATTTTTCATCATAGCTGTAAATTACTCTTGAATTTGTTCCCCAGGTCCAAGGTTTGAACCACACGGCAGAAGATTCTTTTCTTATTTCGTAGTGTGTTGTAACACCCTCTTTTTCTGATACCTGAAGGTATTCACGGTTGTATGCCCTGATTTCACTAATAGCCTGAGACTTGTGCTGTTCAACCTTATTATTTAACTCATTAAATACAATCTCAAGATTTGCATTCATTTTATTTATCTGAGTCATAATGGTTTTCTTCTGCTCAGTGAGCTTTTCCTTGTCATATATGGATAACTGCTCTTTTCTTTTTTCTGCCAATTTAGAAATTCTCTGGAGTTTATCATTCAGTTCCTCTTTGGCCACAGGTATGAAGGTTCTTGATTTTTCCTCAAGCATCTTCTCTTTCTCTTCCACCACAGCTTTAAACACCTTGCGAACCTCATCAACATTTCCAATAATACTCAATTCCTCTTTTGTAGGAACATTTTTAAGGCACAAATCATCATATATTCTCTTCTCTTTAGAGGTGTATTCTGACACATCCTTTTTCGACATGTTCTCTACCATAGAGGATACAAAAATAGGGTGTTTAAACTGCTCAATAATATCATTATTAACATATACATTTGCATTTCTGTAATTGATAAATGCCTGCTGTGCATAACTTGTAAGCTTCTGTTTTGTGGTGTCAATAGCTTCCTTAACATTTTCACAGTTCCACAATGTGTCTCTTATTCCATCATCGAATCTGCTACATACCAAAACAACCTTTTTTACACCTTTTTTAGGCAGCTGTGATGCCATAAGATCAATATCATTTTTATCAAGGAAGGATGTGGATTTACTGAGGAAAAATACCACATCGCATAATTCCATAAATTGTTTTGTCTTATCTACTCTGGATAAAATAGGGTCATATAACCCTGGGGTATCCACAATGGAAATTCCATCTAACTCCTCATTATCCACATATATGCTGACACTCTTTACCAAAGGAGTATATTTTCCATTTTCGCCAACATACTCATTCAATGCCACCATTAATTTTTCGTAGGATTCATACTTAAGGACCTCGTGTCCCTTCATAATATAGTCGTCTGGCTCAAGATTTCTCTCTCTGAGCATTGCCATAATCTCTTTTGCAACCACATATTCAGCGGTGTCCAAATCTTCCTTTGATTTCTTGTCGATAAGTCTCCACTCATCTCTTGTGAAATACTCAACTTCAATTCTGTTTTCATCATCATACTCTATCCTCGTAAGTGCAGCTGTCTTTGGAGTAACTGCTGTGGGAAGAATGGACTTTCCATCAAACAATAACGTATTTAAAAATGTTGATTTTCCAACCTTAACTCTTCCAATAATACCAATATTGAGTTTTCTGTCATCTCTGAAAAAGTCGCTGGTTTTTGTCAGAAAGTTTTTCTTAATTGAAGAAATATCAAAGAGGTCTATTTCTTCTTCAAAAGGTCTCAATTTATTGTATACATTATCAACCTTTTCGGTAAATCTACCAAACTCTATCTCGTCTTCACGTGTTCTTTCATAAAATTCCATCTTTTAACCTCCGCTACAAACCACATATGCACTGTCTATGCTTTTCTGTACTCCTTAATAATTTTTAAATCCTCTTCAAATTCTTCTATCTCATGAGATCTGTTATTTTCTTCTATACTAATATCAATCTTAATATCCTGTAATGATTTTTCAAGAATAGCCTTCTGTTTCAACACATCTTTCTCTATTTTTGTATTTATATTATTAATATATTTTAAAATCTCATTTTCAATACTTACAATTGTCTGCTCTATTACCTCATCGACAATGGCTCTCGCTGCCTTATCTACTTCCTTCTGTCTCTTTTTATTATTGGAAATATTATGAATGACATCAGCGGCTACTCCCACCATACCACCTACTACTGCGGCTATAGGATTTAATACCATTCCAACGCCAGCCAAAATCACAGGCAAAGCTGTTTTCGTAACCTCTTCAGCAACATTTGTCTTTAATGCAACATTGACATTGTTTATTATCAAATCATTTTCATTGAATTCAATGGTAATCATTTCAGAAATATGCTCGACATATTTCTGAAGCTTTGGTTCAAATTCTGTGTTTATTCCAATACGCACTGACCTTCTCACAACCGAATTAATTTTATCCGTAATGTCAGAACCATTTTCAAGCATTGCACTTATTGTCGGCATGGTCGCCTCTAAATCACTCTTAATTCTCTCTCTTATTGTATTTATGCAGACCTTAGCCTGTCTTCCAAAATTAGTTTTCTCTTTTTCAATGTCGACATATAATTCTTTTATTCTTTTCTCAATCTTTTCCTGTTCCTGTTCAAGTCTTGAGGTAGATAAACTCGCCTTATCCACTCTCTCCACAAGATATACCTCCGTGTATCTTGATGCATTTCTCAACGCCTTTGAATACTTGTTTATGAAAATCTGACTTGTCTGGCTCTGTATTTCTCTAAGGATATCCTTTAATTCTTCCACATCAACTCTTCCATAAGAATCAACGCAGGCAACCTTAACATCATCTCTTTCAACTATTTTTCCAACAAGCTTCTTCAAAAGAGCCTTACACTCTAAAAGTTCATCTTCATCCAGTCTGTTTTTCTTTGTTATTACAACGTAAACCGGCATATTATATACTTTTAATTCCTTTAGAAAATCTGAAATACTCTCTTTCAGAACAGGTTCATCAGAGGATACAACCAAAAGATATGCAAGACTGTTTGGTAAATACTGGTCTATGGCTCTGTTATGTAATTCAAAACTCGTGTCAAATCCAGGAAGGTCAACAATATTTACTGTTCGAATTTCCTTCAGGAATTCATTATCGTACTCAATTTTTACAAGATCTGTAGTCTGAATTGTTAAGCCTTTAAGAGGAAGTTCCTCTATTTTTCTCTCAATAACAGCTGTCTTATCATATTCAAAAACCTTGTTTTGTCCGTAGTATATTTCGGTTGGAACTGCTGTTTCCGGTGTGATTTCCACCCCTAAAAGCGGCTTTCCAATAATCGCATTTATCATCGAACTTTTACCAGTACTAAAATTTCCTACCACTGGTGTATTAACACGGTATGAATCAATCCCTTCAAGTATCTCTTTAGTTTCTGTTGAATCAATCCCATACTTTTCCTGTATTTCTATTAGTTTGGCAAATTTCTCCTTGTATTCCTTAACGCAATCCATATCTACTACTACCTCCTAATGTCTAAGTACTATTTATGTATATTCTATAATTGTCTTGTTGATTCTCCCTCAACAAGCTCTCCCGAGAACACTTTATGTACATTTTTACCATTTTCATTAATCTTCTCAAACAATATTTTCAGTGTGTCCTTGGCAATTTTTTCAACCGGTTGCCTGATAGTTGTTAATGATGGTGTAATAAAACGTCCCATTTCGAGACCATCATATCCTGCCACGGAATAATCCTCAGGAATTTTATATCCATTTTCCAGTATCGCCCTGCAGGCACCAATAGCAATCAAATCTGTAATTGCAAAAATTGCTGTACAATCACTCTTGTCTTCAACAAGCTTTTTTGCTGTCTCATACCCACTCTGCATAGAATATCTCTCATTGCCTTCCTTCAAATAATAAACAAGCCTTGAATCATACTTTATACCGTTCGCCTTCAAAGCTTTTTTATATCCCTCAAGACGCAATTTACCAATACTTTCATCATCCTCTGTAGCAGATAATATAGCAATTTTATTATGACCTAATTTACACAAATAATCAACCATTTTATAACTTTCTTCTAAATCATCTATTGCCACAGATGAGCACGGCATTTCCTCTATCTTATCACTCACACCAATTGTGCTGAGAACAAAAGGAACTGTTATTTTTTTCAGTTTTTCCCTGGAATGTGTAAACTGACCTCCAAGAAAAACTATTCCTTTCAGACGTTTTTCCTTCTCAAGCTCAATTGCCACATCTATCTCATCCTGATTTTCATCAACTCTTTGTAATATGAATGTGTATTTTCTATTTTTAATTTCCTGTTCAAATTGCTTTATTAATGGTCCAAAGAATGGATTACTAATACCTTTAATAAGTATTGCAATGTTATTCGTCTCTGATCTTTTTAGATTTCTTGCACTGTTATTAGGAATATAATTGTTATCCTTAATTACACTTAATATCCGTTCCTTTGTTTCCGGACTAATACCGGGCTGATTATTTATAGCCCTTGAAACAGTGCTAACACCAACACCACAAATATCAGCAATGTCTTTAATTGTCACTGTACCCATAAACACTCCATTTTCCAAACTCATTTAACCTCAACAAACAGACCAGAATCTCTCTGGTCTGTTTGTTAAAATCCTAAGCTCTTTCGTATAAAACTGTCATATTTCCAATTTTTTCAAGCAACTCATCATCCAAGTCCTGCTCAATCATTCTCCACTTCCAGTTAGTACCTAAGGTTGAAGGAACATTCATTCTTGCCTCTTCACCAAGTCCAAGATAATCCTGTATAGGAATTATCGCCGTGTCAGCAACGGAAGCGAGTGTTGCCCTTATCATATCCCAGTGAATCTTATTCTCTGTTAACTGTTTTCCTAAATATTCTTTTGCGTACTTCTTGTCTTTTTCCGATATCTCCTTATACCATGCACGCAAAGTATTATTGTCATGAGTTCCTGTATACACTACACAATTTTTATCATATGTGTGGGGCAGATAATTACTTTCTTCCCTTGAGTCAAAAGCAAACTGCATAATCTTCATACCCGGGAAACCCGTATCTTTTACAAGCTTAATAACCGTGTCCGTAAGATATCCTAAATCCTCGGCAATGATATTTACCTCACCGATTTCTTCTTTCAATGCACTAAACAAATCCATACCCGGTCCTTTTTCCCAGTGACCATTTTCTGCTGTTTCATCTCCATATGGAATTGAATAATATTCGTCAAAGCCTCTAAAATGATCAATTCTCACTACATCGTATAATTCAAGGCTCTTCTTAACACGTTTTTTCCACCATGTGTAACCCGTCTCTTTGTGATATTCCCAATCGTAAAGCGGATTTCCCCACAACTGTCCAGTAGCCGCAAAAGCATCTGGAGGGCATCCTGCCACAGCACAAGGAAGATTTTCCTCAGTAAACTGAAATAACTTGGTATCTGCCCAGCAGTCTGAACTGTCAAAGGCAACGTAAATAGGAATATCCCCAATAATTTTAACACCTTTTTCGTTGGCATATTTCTTTAATTTTGCCCACTGCTCATAAAACTTAAACTGAAGGAATTTATAAAATTCAACATCATCCTTAAGCTCTTCATAATATGATTTAAGTGCCTCTTCTTTCCTTAACTTGATATCCTCATCCCATTTTGTCCACATAAGACCTTCATAGGAATCCTTTACAGCCATATATAAAGAATAATCATCAAGCCACTCATCGTTGTCTTCTTTAAACTTTACATATTCACTGTTTTCTATATCAAATTTTTCAAATGCATTCCAAAGCAATCCAAATCTTGATTCATATATTTTTCCATAATCAACATATCTTTCATTATCTCCGAAATCACATTCATCACATTCTTCTTCACTGATAAGTCCTTCCTTAATCAGCTGCTCTAAATCGATAAAGTATGGATTTCCTGCAAACGTTGAAAATGACTGATATGGCGAGTCTCCAAAGCTGGTAGGTCCTAAAGGCAATATCTGCCAATATGACTGATGGGCTTTTACAAGCCCATCAATAAAATCATATGCTTCTTTTGAGAAACAACCAATTCCATACTTTGAAGGAAGGCTCGTGATAGGCATCAATATTCCACTAGTTCTCACTGTTTTCCTCCATTTATACAATCAATAATAATTAACCCTTAACTGCTCCTGCTGCAACACCTTTGATAATATGTTTCTGACAGCAGAGATAAAAAATAATAATTGGAATAATTGCAACTACAAGCATTGCCATTAACCACTCTAAGTGATATACACCCTTCGAACCGAGACAAGCATCTACGGCTATAGGAATCGTCTTAATTTCCGGTGGCAATACAAGCTTTGGTAACAGGTAGTCATTCCAAATCCACATTGTCTCAAGAATACCGACCGTAACTAATGTTGGTTTTAACATTGGTAGTACCACTCTGAAAAATGTCTGGAGTGCACTACATCCATCAATCATCGCCGCTTCCTCAACGTCATATGGTATCGCCTTCACAAATCCACTGAACATAAATACACACATACCAGAACCAAATCCCACATAAAGAAGTGCAATTCCTGTAGTAGTATTAAATCCAAGTGTTGTCGCAAAGTTTGTCATAGTGTACATTACCATCTGGAATGGTACAATCATAGAAAATACAAAACCATAATATATAACAGATGTTGCAATATTCTTAACTCTTACTAAATACCATGCCGTCATAGATGTAAGTAAGAGCAGAACAATAACAGAAAAAACTGTTACAAAAGCAGATACCTTTATAGCATCAACCATTCCTGTTTTTGCAGCACCTTCCTTATAGTTATCAAGTCCTGTCCAGGACTGCTTTGTTATCATTTTAAAGATATCGCCTTTACCTTTTCTAAGATAAATTTTCTTTTTAAATGAATTCATAAATACTGTAACGATAGGAAACAGAAATACTAATGATAAACACGTCAAAAATACAAATGTTATAGAATCCGCTATTATTTTTTTTGCCTTTACTCCCATTATGATTCCACCTCCTTAGATCTTGTTAATCTAAGCTGCGCAAAGGTAATACATGCAACCATTATGAAGAATATTACCGCCTTTGCCTGACCGATACCTTCACCTGCACCAGAATTATCACCGTAGAATGTCTTGTAAATATTCAACGCCAATAAACTTGTGTGGTCATTATTACCATTCAATGCAAGGTTCTGGTCAAATAACTTAAATGAATTTGATAATGTCAGGAACAAACAAATTGTAACTGATGGCATTACCAAAGGAATTGTAATCTTAAATAATATCTGAAATGGTGTAGCACCATCGATTTTCGCTGCTTCCATTACATCTTCCGGAATATTTTGTATACCAGCGATATAAATTATCATCATATATCCCATTAACTGCCAACAAACAACTATTAGCAGTCCCCAAAAACCATAACTTCTTGTTACTGAATCAAATGGGAATTTAAAGAGTTTTGTTGTTATGGAATTTAAAATTTCCTGCCATATATAACCAAGAACAATACCACCAATGAGGTTTGGCATAAAGAAAATTGTTCTAAATATATTTGTTCCAGGAATTTTCTTTGTAAGTAAAAGTGCAAGAATAAATGCACCCACATTAATAATAATTACTGCTAATACAGTAAACTCTGCTGTTCTTATCAAGGAATCAATAAACATCTGGTCCTTGGCAATACTAGTATAATTTTTAAATCCAACCCATTTAGCATCTTTTATGGTAGTAAATCTACAAAACGATAAATATATACCCATAAAAAATGGAATTATAAATGCTATCGAAAATGCTATTAACGTAGGAAGGACAAATATAGGAAAATATTTTTTTAACGATTTACTATTCATGATATCTCTCCTGGCTTTTCTTAAAAAAGAGGTGAGAAAAGGCTAATAGAACCTCTCTCACCTCTTAATGACTCATTGATTATCTTCACACAAGTGAAGTATGCAACTATGATAATCTCAAGCTATTATTTTGCTGCTTTTTCAGAAGCCCATTTTTCTGTTGCTGCCTTAACAACATCATCCCATGACTTTCCACCTTCAGCATATGCCTGTAAGTTTTCACCGAAAGCATCTTTCCAGTTCTGAGAAGGAGTTGTAACTGTTACCCATGTAACTGTTGTTGTAGCTGAGTTGTTAACATCTGCTAATGCAATCTTAACAAGTGGGTTAGCTTCTTCTGCTGCTGAGTTATCGAATCCTGTGAAAGGAGCAACACCATAGTTGTCAGATACGAACTTCATACCTTTTTCTGATGAATATAACCATTTCAAGAAATCAGCTGTAGCTTTCTGATCTTCTGGTGTAGCCTTTGAGTTGATACATACATAGTTTTCTGTACCTGTACAGAGACCCTGTTTTTCTTCGCCTTCAGCACCTGTGTAAATTGGCATATAGTAAAGATCTTCAGCCTTGATTACTGAGCCCTCAACTTTTTCTGGGCTAATCTGTCCCCAAGCCCATACACCGTTCTGTGCAATAGCTGCTTTTCCTGTAGCAAACTCTAACATAGAACCATCAACATCACCTACAGCAGCTTCTGTCTGAGATACTGTAGAATCTGTTAAGTATAAGTCAAGAATGTTTTTGAATTCTTTGTTGAATGAGAAATCGATAGCAGCCTTATCATCTACACCATCTTTCTGATACTCATAGTATAATGGCATACAGAATAAGTGGTTTGTGATTCTCCAGTTATTTCCTGAGTTTAATGCTATCTGAGAGAATACACCATCAATTCCCAATTCAGCCTTGTGTGCCTGCATATCATCAGCAACTGCCTTTAATTCAGCAAATGTGTTGATATCTTCAATAGATTTGCATCCTGTATCAGCAATTCCGCTTAATGCAAAATATTTTTCAAAAATAGTCTTATTACAGATAAGTCCGTATGTCTCCATCATAAGTGGAATACCAAATACTCCGTCTGATGTAGAAATTGCTGAGTCCTTGTCTGCCAACAATCCATAGAAATCTGTGCTAGATAAATCCATACAGTAATCTTTCCATGTGTTGTATCCAACTGGTCCGTTAACTGTGAACATTGTAGGAGCATCTTCCTTAGCCATCTCTACTTTAAGTGTAGCTTCGTATTTACCTTCAGCTGCTGTAACAACTTTTGCTTCAACACCAGTCTCCTCTGTATAAGCTTTCATAAGTGCTTCGTATTCAGCAGATATTTCTGGTTTGAAGTTAAGGAAATATACTTTTCCTTTTACATCATCTTTTGTTTCCTTCTTGTCAGAAGAACCACATCCAGCAAGTGCTGTTGCTGCCATTGCAACACAAAGTGCAACGCTTAATAATTTTTTTCTCATTTCGTTTGACCTCTCCTTCATAATATGTAATGATTATTAGTAACCAGATTGACCGGCGCACCATTACGTCGGTAACGTTTCCAATAACTATGTTCAAATAATACCACACTTATATATTTTTTTCAAGTTTTATTAATAAAAGGAAGTTGTTTTTGTTTATTTTCTACAAAAACAACTTCCTTTTTTTATACATATATCACATCGTTATCTTTATATCCAAGCAAAACATACCTTTGTAATTTGTAAATTTTGTATATTTTGCTATTTTCCGAATTTCCTTGCAATTTCACTGAAAGGCAATTTCCCACCAAATATATCAAGTGAACTTCCTATTGTAAAATCAAGTTTGTCATCAGAACACTCTGAAAGCAGACCAATGTCTCCAATATCTTTGATACCACCTGCATAGGTTACCGGAATTTTTGTACATCTTCCAATTATCTGTGCCAGTTCCGCTTCAATACCACTATTTTTGCCCTCCACATCAACTGCATGAACAAGAAATTCATCGCAATATTCAGAGAGCCTGTCAATTATTTTCTCATCCACAACCTCTTTGGTGAATTTCTGCCATCTGTCTGTAACAATAAAATACTTATCATCCTTTTTTCTACAGCTCAAATCCAGCACAAGCCTTTCCTTACCAACTGCATCTGAAATTCTCTTCAGATTGTCATAATTGAGAATGCCACCAGAAAAAACATATGAAGTGACTATCACATGAGAGGCTCCTGCATTAATGAACTCCATGGCATTTTCACTATTTATGCCGCCGCCAACCTGCAATCCACCCTTGTAAGCCTCAAGTGCACATAAAGCCTGCCTTTTTGTTTCGTTATAAAACTCAGAGTCTTTAGAGTTTAATATAATAATATGTCCCCCTGTAAGCCCATATTGTTTGTACAACACAGCATAATAATCCGCATTCTTTTCTGAAACAAAATTTTCTTTTGCCAAATCTCCTGCATCTTTAATTGAAGACCCTACAACCTGTTTTACTTTTCCGTTATGAATATCAATACATGGTCTGAATTTCATCTGATTATCTCCAAAAAATCAAATTAACTATCATAAATACATATCCTGCACCTATAAATTACGAATTCAATGCCTGTTCAATATCAGCAATGATGTCATCAGCATTCTCTATACCAACTGAGAAACGAATCAAATCAGGCTGTACTCCTGCTTCAATCAACTGCTCCTCTGTAAGCTGTCTGTGTGTATGACTTGCCGGATGTAAAACAGAAGTTCTGGCATCAGCAACATGTGTAACAATTGCTGCCAGCTTAAGCTTATCCATAAATGCAATTGACTCTTCTCTTCCTCCTTTGAGACCAAAGGAAATAACTCCGCAGCTTCCCTTAGGCATGTACTTCTGAGCAAGATCATAGTACTTATTGTTTTTCAGTCCGCAATAATTTACCCATGCAACTTTATCATTGTTCTCAAGATATTCCGCAACCTTCTGAGCATTTTCGCAATGTCTCTGGACTCTTAAGTGCAAAGTCTCAAGCCCCACATTTAACAAGAACGCGTTCTGTGGAGACTGGATTGAACCCAAATCTCTCATAAGCTGAACTGTTGCTTTTGTGATATATGCAGCCTTTCCAAATTTCTTTGTGTATACAATACCATGATACGATGGATCCGGCTGTGTAAGTCCAGGGAATTTTTCTGCATTTGCGTCCCAGTCAAAATTTCCACTGTCAACAATACAGCCACCTACCGACATTGCATGTCCGTCCATATATTTTGTGGTTGAATGAGTTACAATATCTGCCCCCCACTCAAATGGTCTGCAGTTAATCGGTGTTGCAAATGTATTATCCACAATCAATGGGACGCCGTTTTCATGGGCAATCTTTGCAAATTTTTCAATATCAAGTACAACAAGCGACGGATTAGAAAGTGTTTCCGCAAACAGAGCCTTCGTATTTGGTCTGAAAGCTTTTTTAATCTCTTCTTCAGAAGCATCTGGGTCAATGAAAGTAAACTCAATTCCCATCTTTTTCATTGTCACACCAAAAAGATTGAATGTGCCACCGTATATCGGAGCCGAACTTACAACATGTCCACCATTTTCACACACATTAAGTATTGCATAAAAATTAGCTGCCTGTCCTGAAGAAGTAAGCATTGCACCTACACCGCCTTCAAGCTCAGCAATTTTAGAAGCTACTGCATCATTTGTAGGATTCTGTAGCCTTGTATAGAAGTATCCAGATTCCTCTAAATCAAATAGCTTTCCCATCTGCTCACTTGTATCATATTTAAAAGTAGTACTCTGATAAATAGGAAGCACTCTTGGCTCTCCCTTAGTCGGGTTCCATCCACCCTGTATACAAATTGTTTCTAAATTTCTCTTTTTCATACTAACCTCATTTCTGAGCGTCTTTACGCGAAGAGGCGAAGAGAAATCTGCGCAGGCAGTTTCTCTTCTGCCATCAGGGCTATTTGCCTTCGCTCAGAAGCAAATAGCTGGATGAAAAAAGAGCTCTTTCAGAGTCTTTTTTCATACTAATCCTCCATGTCGGAGCAATTTATTGCGAAGACACGCGTCGAGAAATCAGGGAATCCTGTTTCCCGACTGTGATAGCTCATATTTCATTACTGCACATCTTTAATACTGAAGCTTATTCTTCCCATTTTATCTTTTCCTAAGCATACAACCTTAACCTTGTCTCCTAATGTAAGAACATCTTCAACGCGGTTGATTCTTTCCTTGGATACCTTGGAAATATGAACCATACCTTCTTTTCCAGGTGCAAATTCAATGAATGCACCGAATTCCTTAATGCTAATTACTGAACCCTCGTAAATCTGACCTTCTTCAAAATCACTGGCAATTGTCTGAATCATTCTTACTGCCTCATCCATTCCTGCCTTATCAACGCCACAGACTGATACTGCACCTTCATCTGTTATGTCTATCTTAACTCCTGTACGTTCAATAATGGTGTTAATTACCTTGCCGCGCTGTCCAACGACATCACCAATCTTTGCGGGATCAATCTGAATCTGAATAATCTTTGGTGCATATTTTCCAACTTCTTTTCTAGGCTCAGATATAGCAGGTTTCATACAGGTATCCATGATGAAAAGTCTTGCTTCTCTACATCTTGCAATTGCACCTTCAACAATAGGTCTTGTAAGACCATGAATCTTAATGTCCATCTGAATAGCTGTGATACCATCTGTTGTACCTGTTACCTTAAAGTCCATATCTCCAAAGAAGTCCTCTAATCCCTGAATATCTGTAAGCAACACGAAATCATCATCTGTTTCACCAGTAACAAGACCACATGAAATACCAGCAACCATTTTCTTAATAGGTACACCAGCGGCCATAAGCGACATACATGAAGAACATGTTGAAGCCATGGAAGTAGAACCATTTGATTCAAAGGTTTCAGATACGGTACGAATTGCGTATGGGAATTCCTCTACTGATGGAAGAACCGGAATCAATGCTCTTTCAGCTAATGCACCGTGACCGATTTCACGACGTCCCGGTCCTCTTGAAACCTTAGTCTCACCCACTGAGTAAGCCGGGAAATTGTAATGGTGCATATATCTCTTAGATACTTCGAACTCATCAAGTCCGTCTATCTTCTGTGCTTCTGATAAAGGAGCAAGTGTACAGACATTGCAAATCTGTGTCTGTCCACGGGTAAACATTGCACTTCCGTGAACTCTTGGAATTAAATCCACTTCTGCCTTCAACGGACGAATCTGTGTGATTTCACGGCCATCAGGACGTTTATGATCCTTTAAAATCATCTTTCTGACTGTCTTTTTCTGATACTGGTAGAGAGCCTCACCGACTAATCCGAGCCATTCTTCATTTTCTGCAAAAGCTTCTTCCAATTTTTCCCTGATTACCCTGATATTTTCTTCTCTGACCTGTTTTTCATCTGTGAAAACTGCAACTTCCATTTCTTCCGGAGTTACAATTTCTCTCATTGCTGCAAATAATTCCTCTGGAATTGCACAACTTGTATACTCATGTTTTTTCTTTCCAACTTCGGCAACAATCTGGTTGATAAATTCAATGATTTTCTGGTTTTCTGCATGTGCAAGATAAATTGCCTCAATCATTTTCTCCTCAGGAATTTCATTTGCACCAGCCTCAATCATAATAACCTTTTCGCTTGTGGATGCAACTGTAAGGTTTAAATCACCATTTTTCCATTCTTCCTGAGAAGGGTTTATTATAAATTCTCCATTAATCATGCCTACCTGTGTAGTAGAGCACGGACCATCAAATGGAATATCTGATATTGATGTAGCGATTGCTGAACCAAGCATAGCCACCAGTTCCGGACGACACTCCGGGTCCACTGACATTACCATATTGTTTAATGTAACGTCATTTCTGTAATCCTTTGGGAATAAAGGTCTCATCGGTCTGTCAATTACGCGGGATGTAAGAATTGCATTCTCTGATGCCTTTCCTTCTCTCTTATTGAAACCTCCCGGAATCTTTCCTACTGCATAAAGCTTTTCCTCATATTCAACACTGAGTGGGAAGAAATCTATTCCATCTCTTGGTTTTTCTGATGCTGTAGCTGTTGATAAAACTGTTGTCTCGCCATATTTCATTAAAGCTGCTCCATTTGCCTGGGCTGCTACTTTACCGATTGTAACTTCTAATGTTTTTCCGGCAATGTCAATTGTAAAAACTTTCATTTTTTCCTCCATTCTTCTCTATAGAATATTTAAATATATTATTAATTTTGATATTTGCATCAAAATATAAAATACCAGTAAACTTAAAAAACAGGGCGGGTTATGTTCCCGCCCCAGAATCCGTAGATATTTGAAATTATTTTCTGATTCCTAATTTCTCGATTAATGCTCGATATCCTTCAAGATCAGTTTTCTTTAAGTATGCAAGAAGTCCTCTTCTCTGACCAACCAATTTAAGAAGTCCTCTTCTTGAATGATGATCCTTCTGATGAACTTTTAAGTGCTCTGTTAACTCTCTGATTCTCTCTGTGAGAATAGCAATCTGCACCTCTGGAGATCCTGTGTCACCAGGTTTTCTTCCATACATTTCAATAATTTCTGTTTTCTTTTCCTTTGAAATCATAATAAATCCTCCTAATTTTATATCGCCATACGCTTAGTAACAGGTCGGAGTGTCCTCAAACCAAGGGTACGCTAAATTAACTGGTACAAAAACCTTTGATATTATAGCACAATACCAATTATTTGTCTATAACTAATTCAAAATTCTAACAGCGCAAGTTGGTGTTGTATAAAATGCATTTCCAATGATAATACCTGTTCTCTCTGTACTTGCATGGATAATCTGTCCATTTCCAATATACATGGCAACATGACCTATGGTTCCTCCACGGCTGTAGAACAACAAATCACCTGGCTGAATCTCTGATAAAGAAACTCTTCTTCCATCATTTGCCTGTGAACGGGATGTTCTTGATATTGAATAACCAAAATGCTGGTAAATTCTCATGGTAAATCCAGAACAGTCTGTTCCATTTGTAAGGCTTGTTCCACCATATACATAAGGGTTTCCCAAAAACTGTTTTGCATATTCTATCATGTCAACTGCAATGTTTGACACTCCATCTCCATAAGACAGTTCTTTAAGTGTAACTCCCTTAGGCAATGTACGATATACATCAACATAGTCTGCACACACAAATCCTATTCTGTTGTCAATATTTACTTTTACCCAGCCGTCCAATACTTCAACGACTTCTATCTCCTCATTTTCTGCCACTCTAGTAAGAATGGTACAGTCTGTATTCGGTTCTTCTCTAACCATAAGCATGTCTGCATTAACCTTGGCAACTGTGCTAAGTGCTTCTGATGCTCTTGCATTTGCCTCTTCACCTACCAGCAGGAATTCTGCTGATACATATCCCTCAACATTTCCAGAAGAAATCTTATACCATCCGTCCAATGTTTCAAGAATCTCACATCCGGCATTCATAGGCAATTTTCCCAAAAGCTTTCCTTCTATATCAGGATTTTCTCTGACATTGAGATAGTTTGTGACATTTGCAACACCTAAATTAGTATATCCCTCAACAACTGACACAATCTCTTTCTGTTCGTCAGGCTTAGCTTCATTTTCAACATTCTCCGGAGTCACTTCCTCCTGAGGCAACATATTTAATATAGTGTCAACTGCCTGAACAGTAGCGTCCTTCTCATCTTCCATCTTACAGTTAGCCAGCACGTTAGCTATTCCTGCTGACATAACAGCATTTATATCACTCTTGTTATCATCTGTATCAGTAGCAAAAATCTTTGCAATTCCAGCTGAAGGAATCTGTTCCTTTTTTGTATTTTTGTCATTTGCTGTAACATTTAATGTCATTGCCGCAGTTCCTAAGAACGCTGCTCCTAAAATCCCACAAAATACGTACTTTGACTGATTTTTCATCATGTTCTCAATACCTCTCCTGTATTTTCCTTTGTATTTGTTACAAAAATGTTAAATTTTATTACAAATCAAATTATAACACATAATTCATATCTGTCAACACCACATTTATTCCTATAAATATTCTTCCTGGCGGAAGGTTGCGAAAGCAATGTTTGTAGCGTGGTCTGATACTCTTTCGAAATTTGATACCAAATCCGAAAAAATAGCAGCCTTTGGACTACACTCATTTTTCGCCATTCTTCTAACATGATTTTTCTGCAATTCTTTTTCCAGATCATCAACCTGATCTTCCAACTGAAGAATTTCTTTTAAATGCTCCTCATTTCTTTCAGTAAATGCCTCTAAGGCAAGCTTTACTTCTTTATATGTAACATCAAACATATATCTTAATTCCTCAGCACCTTTTTCACTGAAGTTTATGCCTTCATTTACCTTTGTCTGTGCAAACTCTGCTATATTTTCAGCGTGGTCTCCAATTCTCTCTATATCATTTACAACATGATAATATCCTGCAATATTTCTAACCTCACTTATTGGAAGCATTTGATTAATACTAACAAGGAAATCCGTAATTTTCCGACTAAGGAAATCAACCTCATGTTCCCTCTCAAGGACTTCATCAATTATTTCCTTATCACCAGACATCAACGCATCCATACTTCTCTCAAGATTGTAGCTTGCAATTTCTCCCATTCTCTTAATTTCATTTGTAACTTCCAAAACTGCAACTGCTGGTGAAACACCACCTTCAAGGCTGATGTATTTTAATTCATATTTATCCTTCTGTACGTCATCCCCTCTTATCATCCACTGAGTAAGTTTGACAATCCAGCCTGCAAACGGGAATAAAACAATAACCTGGAACACTTTAAATATTGTATGAGTATTGGCAACTGCTCTTGCAGGATTTGCCGAAATACTGTTAATCCATGTTTCAACATATCCTCCAAACGGCAGGAGAATAACCAGCATTACAAGCGAACCAATTATATTAAACATCAAGTGAATAAGTGCCGCTCTCTTGGCTTCTTTTTTACCTGTAAGACCAACTAAAACTGCTGAAGTACAAGCTCCAATATTACATCCAAGTATCACAAAAAAACACATTGGCAATTCAACAAGGCCTGTTCCTGCCATTGTTACAAGAATACCAACTGAAGCAGATGAACTCTGAAGAATTGTGGTAATAAACAAACCTACCAAAATAGCCACAAGGGGATTTCTCAAAGAGCTGATAACATTTTTCACCATTTCAGAGTCCTTAACATCAGCCATAGATGCTTTCATAAGCCCCATTCCAAGGAAAAGTGATCCAAATCCAAATACAACTTCACCGACTTTTTTAACAGTGGCATTTTTAAAGAACATTATCATAACCACGCCGGTAATAACAAACAGAGGTGCAATGCTGTCAAGCTTGAATGCCACAATCTGTGCAGTAACTGTTGTACCAATGTTTGCACCCATAATAACACCAACTGCCTGCATCAAATTCATAAGACCCGAATTAACAAAGGATACCACCATAACGGTGGCTGCACTTGAGGACTGAATGACAGCAGTGAAAGCTGTACCCACCAAAACACCTATCAACCTGTTCTTTGTACACCATTCCAAAATAGTCTTCATTTTGGAACCGGCTACTTTTTCGATACCCTCCCCCATAAGCTTCATGCCATACAAAAATAACCCCAATCCACCCAACATACTAATAATCATTGTACTATTCATGTTTGTCCTTTCAAATCAACTATACTTATGTATACAGATTGTCTCACGTTTATTTTCATTCAAGTTATACAATACACTATACACAAAAAATAAACAAGTATCAATTTTACCCAATTTTTACGTTTTACTTACATTTTTTCATATACATTTTACACTGTATTTTTTTTGTTATTTCTCAATAAAACCTCACCAGAACATTCCATAACCGCATCTCCAAATATTATGTCCCCCACAGAGTCTGCAATAATTGTTCCTGACTTTGGATTCTTGACCGAATCAATATTTCCTATAATTTCTGCATTGACATCTGAATATTCAAATGAGAGATCTGTATCCTTCATTGTACAGTTTATAAGTTTAAGATTTTTACAGTAACAGAGTGGTTGTGTTCCAATAATTTCGCAGTCTATCAGTGTAAGATTTTCTGAAAACCATGCCAGATACTCTCCTTTCACAATACTATTTTTCACTGTGACATTCTTACTGTGCCAAAATGCATCTTTTGTGTCTAAAACTGAATTCGCAATCTCAAGATTATTCATATATTGGAAAGAATATTTGCCAGTCATATTTACATTTTTTAATATGACATTGTTACTATCAAGGAAAATATACTCTGAATTAATCTTTGTATTAGTCATTATTATATTATTACTTTTCCAGCCAAATTCGCAGGAATCAATTTCACATTTATCTATCTCAATGTCCTTACATTCCCTGACAGCCTTTATTCCATTTATCCTGCAGTTTTGAATCCTGCCATCTGTTGTATACCACAAAGCTGCTCTTGTCAGTTCGTCCATTACTGAGTTTGATAACTCATACCCATCCACATGCCACATAGGATATCTAAGTGAAAAATCACATTCAGAAACCTTTACATCCTTTGCCTCTTTTAGAACAGATTCCCCATCTGCCGGCCCCGCAAATCTGCATCTTATTACTGACGTCTGCTTCAGATTATATAAAGCACGCTCCTCATCAAAAATCTCGCCTTTTATTTCGTTTACTATATTTTTCATTCCAATCCTCATTTCTGAGCGACTTGTCGCGAAGAGGCGAAGAGAAATCTGCGCAGGCAGTTTCTCTTCTGCCATCAGGGCTATTTGCCTTCGCTCAGAAGCAAATAGCTGTCACACTTATCCGAATTTTTACGAAAAAAAACCGACCTCTGAAAATCATGTTGATTTCCGAGGCCAATTCTTTATTTACGATTTCATTTTATTCTTCGTCGCTTTTTTCATTTTCATCCTTCGACTCTTCATCTTTTGCCTTAGAACCCAATATAGCAACAACCACCAGTGCAACCACACAAACCACTCCGATAATAATGTACACTGAACTGCCACCATTATCTCCTGTCTGTACTGCCATTTCCAATAACGTTCTCATAAATCCTCCATGACTATTTTATCCATTAATTTTGAATAAAAATTCTTCTGTACCAAATCTGATTTTCACTCCATCAGAAAGTGGAATCTCCTCATCTGATGTGACCTGAACCCTGTTAATAAATGTTCCGAACATAGTATTATTATCCACAACAAAAAAATTATCATCGTGTCTGATAATGTATGCATGTCTCTCATCAACAGTGTCATTTCCAATGACACAAAAATCAACTGATGAGTGGTCACTTCCTATGTAAAAAGAATCTTTATTTACCTGTACAACCACATCTGTTTTAACATTGATAAGAACCGGATTTTGCTCTGCTTCTGTGTCAGTATTTTGTGGATTTTCACCTTCAACAGACTCAGATGCATCTTCCCCGGCCTTTTCCCCGGCATTTTCTTCTGCTGCTTTCTCTACATTCTTTTCCGTAGCCTCTTCTGTGGCTTCTTCCGAAACTACTTCTGTGGCTTCCTCTGAATCCTCTCCAGGAACTTCTTTAACAGCTTCTTCTGCAGCTTCCTCCACATTCTCTTCCGAAACTTCTTTAACGGCTTCTTCTATAGCTTCTTCCTGTTCTGCTGTTTTATCTTCCGCAGCCTCTTCTGTGGCTTCTTCTGAAACTTCTTCCGGATACTCTTCAAAAACCTCTTCCAAAACAACATGCTCAATTCCAAGCATGTCCTCAATTTCAAAAATAAAACCATCCAGATTAAAGGTCTTTTGATTTATTAAGTTCATAAGCTTTGGCACATAACTGCCGTCCTCTTCCGGGTCAAACTGAATTCCAAACAACACACCTTTAAAGAAGTCTGTAAGTTTTCCACTATTTACAGGTGAAAATAATGGAATACAAATCAAATTAACATTACCATTTTCCTGATTAACATAAATATTATCAATATCAAAGTAAAAAGAGGTCTGAATAATCATATAATTAACAGATTCCTTCAACACTTTAGCTATTTGATAAAATGTATTTAAAATAACCTCTTTTTTTACATATTCACCAAAATAATCCCTCATCGTAACTAATCCCGTAATGTCATATCCAAAATATCCATTTCCAGGAATAAAAGGACATATTCCATCTATGTCATTGTTCATAAACATCCCAACCGTAAGATTATCTGCTCTGTCACTTGGTTGGAGAAGATATTCTGCAAATACTTTTTCTGCTTCATGTTTAATATTCAATTCTATCATATTATTACCACACCTTTCCAACCAATATTAAATTTCAACAATCTGGTTGAAGAATGGATATCTTGCCATCTCCTCCAACACTTTTGCTTCCATTTTTGCCTTGACAAAATCCATACATCCAATAACATTTATACCATTAAGATTCAAAGCCACAGAACCTCTTTTGACGAATTTGTTATAAAGTACGTTAACCTTGCTAATCGTCTCTGCTTCATTAATTCCATCATATTTTTTCATCAAATCAAGAAGCTTAACAATATTGGTATTTGATACAGGTGTACCGCTTCCTACCAAAATAACCTTCTTTGCCCTGTCAAAAATATGTAAATTAAGAATATTCAATGCACTTTCTACATTAATAATGATAACATCATATTTACCCATCTCACCAATTACTGAGATAATCTTGTCAAATCCCGTTTTTGTAAGGCTCATTAGCTCATATGCACAATTGTTATTTCCAATAAAATCGATATTAAAATTATTATCTGTAGAAATCGATGTTTCCAAATCACCTACAGTCAGTTCTCCATTTTCAGCCTTTGAGAGAATATCTGCAAATCCGGTGTTTGAGCCAAGTGTGCTGAAAAATCTTCCCGCACCGCTATAATACTTAAAATCAAGATAGAGAACATTGTAAACACTTAAAGAATTTGAATTTGCAAGTGTGAGTCCGGCACAGGTACTTCCATCCTTGCTGTCTGCTGATATAAAAACATATATATCAGGATTGCTTCTTCTCTTTGCAATTCTCTCTTCCTCCGCCTTGCGCTCTGCCTCAAGTCGTTCTGCTTCAAGTCGTTTTCTCTCCTCTTCAGCCTTACGTTCCGCTTCAAGTCGCTCTTCTTCCGCCTTACGCTCTGCCTCAAGTCGTTCTGCTTCAAGTCTCTTTCTTTCTTCCTCTGCTTTGCGCTCTGCCTCGAGTCGTTCTGCTTCAAGTCTCTGTCTTTCTTCTTCCGCCTTACGTTCTGCTTCTAATCTTTCAGCCTCAAGACGTGCTTCTTCAGCTTTCTTTTCTGCATAAATTTTGTCATACCGGTTACCCCAGTCGTAAAGTCTGCGACAAATGTCTGCCACTTTCTGATACTTACACATTGCAGGATATCCGTTTATTTCATCCTGTCCCTTCGCCTCTGTCAAATATATTATTCCACAGGTTTCAGGAACCTCACTTAAATCCGGATTAATATTCTGGCTCACTGCCAAAACCTTAATCTGATGGGATTCTATAACCCCTATCATATCCTCCTGTCTGTTACAAGGAAATACTTCCACCCTATCAGAATATCTTTCTCTTAATGCAACAAGCAATCTGTTTTGATAATTCTGATCATGGTCTAAAATCGCAACCCTAATCTTCATCTTATTACCATTCCTTTTCTTGTATTTATCGTATAAAACAACCCGTATGAATCCATAAATATATTTTATAAATTAGCCTCTGATATGTCAAGAGATATCTGTCTTTTAAGACTTTCCAAATCAGGAAAATTCCTCTCTTCCCTGATAAATTTTTCAAGTTCAACTTTTACTCTTTTTCCATATATTTCATCATCAAAATCAAATATATGGGTCTCAACAACAAGCTTGCCATCATCCTTTACTGTTGGATTCACTCCGACATTAGTTATGGATTTAAAGCGCTCTCCATCAACAATCACTTTTGATTTGTACACGCCTTTTAATGGCATGCATTTTTCATCTGGCGGAATTATATTTACCGTTTTCATTCCAATGGTTCTTCCAAGCTGCTTTCCCTCCAAAACATCCCCCTCAATCGAATACGGAAAACCAAGCATTTCATTTACTCTTAAAATATCACCTTTACACAAGCACTCCTTAATCCTTGTTGTACTCACTTTTTCTCCTGACACAATTACATCTTCTGACACAATTACATTAAAGCTCCCTTTTTTTTCATAAGTCTTTAATGTATCGACATTGCCCTTGCGATGTTTTCCAAAGCAAAAATCATTGCCGGTAACAACCGATTTTGCACCTAGTTTATTTATCAGTATTTTATCAACAAACTCTTCAGGGCTCATTGACATCGTTTCACTATTAACCGGATAAAAAATAACATAGTCCATACCAAACTTTTTACATATACTTATTCTTTCATTCTTTGTATGAATTATTTTTTGTCCATTTCGTCCTGAAGTATCAAAAGAAAATACCACCGTATCACAGCCATTAATTTTCTTTTCTTCCCTTGCCTTTTCCAAAAGACTCTGATGTCCTAAATGTATTGCATCAAATTTCCCTAAGGTTACCACAGTATTATTCAAATTAAATTCCGTTGTATCTTCAAAAACTCGCATTTTAATCCTCATACTTAATACATTTTTCAAAACATTTTTTCACATTTAAACAATTTCCCATCCTGACTTTGATAAACTGCCCTAAAAGCATTATCACAATATATCCTGTATTTTTCATTTTCACCTGAAATATTTTCACTGTTCTCAAACATTTCAAATGTCATTGCATTGCCATTTGACAGGAATTTTAAATACTCTTCCTTTACCATTAAAGCAGGATAATTATCAAGAACCTTATCTGTGGAAATAATTATGTCATCAACTTTTCCCATACTCATTAATTCTTCTATTTTCTCAATTTTAACGGCCTTCTCAATGTTAAATTTTCCCGAGGCAGTTCTCAATAATTCTCCCATACATCCACCAACCATAAGTTTTGCACCTATATCCCTGCACAATGCCCTGATATAAGTTCCCTTACTGCATTCTACACGCAGTTTTACTACCGGAAGGGAAATACAAAGAATCTGAATATCAAAAATAGTCACTCTTCTGGATTTTCTCTCTATTTCCACCCCTTCCCTTGCCAGCTCATAAAGCTTTTTCCCATTTACCTTAAGTGCTGAATACATAGGTGGAATCTGGTCATATTCCCCAACAAAAGATTTAACTGCACTAAATATCTCTTCTTCCGTAATCAAAATATCTCCTTCATATTTACGAATTACAGTTCCTGTCATATCCTCTGTATCAGTTTCAATGCCCAAAACCAATTCTGCTTCATATATTTTCTTTTTTTCCATTATAAGATCACATAATTTTGTTGCATTGCCTATACAAACGGGAAGCACACCCTCCGCATTCGGATCAAGTGTGCCTGTGTGTCCAATTTTTTTAGTTTTTAATATTCCCCGCAGTTTGGCAACAACATCATGAGATGTAAAACCTTTTTCTTTATACACATTTATTACACCGTTTACGCTGCTCATTTTTCTCTCCATATTGCCATTATTATCCCAACTGCAATTCTATCTGTTTTGATATATTATTGATTACATCATACACTGTTCCTTTGAGATTAAATCCTGCTGCCCTGATGTGACCACCGCCACCAAAATATGTAGCAATTGCACTGACATCAACAATCTCATTTGAACGCATGCTTACCTTATATTCCAAATGACCTGTTTCATGCAAAAAAATTGCACATTCTACACCTTTTGTAATTCTAAGCTGCTCGACTATACCATCTAAGTCATTATTGGCAATGTTGTAGAATTCCATTTCCTTCTTGGTGATAACAGAGAAAATGCATTTCCCATCATAAAACACAATACTCTCAAGTAATGCTCTTCCTAAAATCTGATTCTGTACATAAGTTTTAGAATAAAATGTATTATCAATGATACTTGTAAATGGGATTCCTTTTCCCATAAGCACACCTGCTATTCTCATTGTCTCAGCAGATGTGTTGGAATATTTAAACACGCCTGAATCGTGTACTATGCCCAGGTATAAGCAGCACGCAACGTCATAGTCAATTTTATCTTCATCAAACAATGAAAACATAACCTCTGAGGCTGAACTTGCAGTAGGAACCACAATGTTTTCATCAGCAAAATTGTTATTGCTTATGTGATGATCAATGCAAAGTGTTTTTTTTGCACCATTAAAATATTTAATAAACTCTCCAAGTCTGTCTAAATCACTAGAATCTACAGATATGAATAAATCATATTCCTTATCCTCTGTTACTTCAGTTATTATTTCATTTGAATACTTAAGAAATCCAAATTTCTCCGATATTGGTTCAAGATATAAATCCACATCAATATGGCTGAAATTATGCTTTATATAGGTGTAAAGTCCAAGACTTGTTCCGACACAATCCCCATCAGGCCTTATGTGACCACCAATTCCAATACTGTTTACGGACTCAAGAAATTCTGCTATATTCTTCATTTTAAATTTCATCCTTTAAATCTTTGTTAACTTCATCAATCAAATGCGACATAGAAACACCATACTCTATTGACTGGTCAATAATAAATGTAATTTCCGGTGTATTTCTTAAATTAATGGTTCTCGCAAGTTCTCTTCTGATAAAGCCTTCTGCACTTCTAAGTCCGGCAAGTGTTTCCTTTTGCGATTCCTCATCTCCCAAAACACTTATATATGCCTTACACTGCTTTAAATCAGGAGTTACTTCAACCGAAACAACAGATGTCATGGGATTAATTCTCGGATCCTTTATTTCTCCCCTGATAATATTGCTGAGTTCACGCATTACTTCTCCATTAATGCGTGTATTTTTTATACTATTCTTTCTCATCCTAATCCTCATTTCTGAGCGTCTTTACGCGAAGAGGCGAAGAGAAATCTGCGCAGGCAGTTTCTCTTCTGCCATCAGGGCTATTTGCCTTCGCTCAGAAGCAAATAGC
>JBNRML010000128.1:0-5704 GCA_050309585.1 Lachnospiraceae bacterium | reverse complement strand
GTCCTATGCTATTTTAAGATATATGTAAGAACGTTTTTAATCCGGCTTTATTCTTTTGGTTCAGGTTTAAAAATAATCTCATCAGGATACACAAGTCCAAGCTTCTTCGCTTCCTCTTCAATATACTCCTTGGTAGTCACATACACCTTTCTATCCTCGAGTTCACTCGTTCTCTCGCTTTCTTTCTCATACATCTGGCGGTAAGCATTTTCTTTTGACTCAAGTTCTGCATCCTCTTTCTTAAGAGTATTAATCCTACTTGTGAATATTCCCACGAAAACCAGCATTACCGTAATAAATATAATGGAACTCGCCACATTTTTAGTTGCTTTCTTTTTCCTTAGATTTCTTGTTCTGCTCAAAACCTACACCTCTTTTTTGTTCATCCATTAATATCATTCTAAATGGTTTAAGCATTTTTTTCAATACACAATCTGCTTTTTTTAACGTCCAGGACATGGTTTTTACTAATATTTTTCCCGGTCCCACCTCAAAAATAACCATACCTGCAAAAAAACCGGCAAAAATATATATCCTGACTATACCGTAATTCCATTTCATCAAAAAAAAGAACATGATTACTGAAGCTGCTGACCAAAAAACAATATCTTCAAACCATACTGATACTTTCCCCCGGGCACGAACACGCCTTAGAATTCTTATCACATCATAACACAGGCCTGCAAATGCGCCAAGCATCACAGCCCTCAGCATAATAATTATCTCCTGATGAATATAATCTAAAGACATTTACATTTTACTCCAAAGACTTTTTTAGATGCTTTATTAACCTCACCTGACGATGCGTATTGAATATGATCGACCCTTCCGGTTATTTCGGCCTCTCCTCTTTCCAGATTAAGCCCTTTAACCTTTAGGTCCCTGCCTTTAATCAGTAATCTCCCCATCTTCGTGTCTATATTAATGCAATTACTGTCAAACTCATTTACATCTTTAACACCTGTAATAACTCCTGATTGTCTCTCAGAGATTACTATTCTGTGACCTGTTTTTTCGCCGGAACTCTTTGTACCACTTGTGACATTCGAACTATACCCACCATACTCCATATTATTCCTCATTTCTGAGCGTCTTTTTTTTAATATATTTATCTTAGGTCACATTTATTACAGCCAGATTATAATTGTCTGTACATTTCCTTTGCTTCGTCCTTTTTAACTGTTTCAGAAACATCTAATACCTCTATTTTCATAGACTTGTTTCCAAACATTATCTCTATGATATCGCCAGTCTTAACATTGACAGAGGCTTTTGCAACCTTGTCATTAACTAACACACGACCGGCATCACAGGCCTCATTAGCAACCGTTCTCCTCTTAATAATTCTTGAAACCTTTAAATACTTATCTAATCTCATGCCTATCCTCCATGTCGGAGCAAATTTATTTGCGAAGACACGCGTCGAGAAATCAGGTTTATCCTGTTTCTCGACTGCGATAGCTCGAATTGAGGCTCCGTCTCAATTCGTTGTGTAAAAAAATCCCTCACTTATTTCTAAGTGAGGGCCTTTGATAGTCAAAATAAGTATCTGTTCAGAGTCTACCTCGAAAACTGCCGTTGGCTCTGAACATAACACATTAAGCGTTAATCATATCCTTTAAAGCTTTTCCTGCTTTGAACTTAGGTGCTTTAGAAGCTGGAATCTGGATTTTTTCCTTTGTTGTTGGGTTGATACCTTCTCTAGCTGCTCTTTCAGCTACTTCGAATGTACCGAATCCTACTAACTGGATTTTCTCACCTTTCTTTAATTCATCTGTTACAACCTCTGTAAAAGCCTTTAAAGCTTTTTCTGCGTCTTTCTTAGATAATTTTGTTTTTTCAGCGATAGCTGCAACTAATTCAGTTTTGTTCATAAATGAACTCCTCCTCTGTCATTATTAATATTTTAACCTGACTCTTTTCAAGTCCTTTTCAAAAGGTTTTTAACGAACTGTGTAACCTTCAAAAATATTTATAAACGTTATAAACCCTTTTGTCAAGGAATTTTAGCCATTATAACCTGGTATACACAAATATTGTCTATTTCTCACAATGTTTTTTCTAAAATTTTGTCTATATTATAGCTTGAATTATACCTCCATTTGTTTGCCTAAAAAGTCTGCCGCTATCTTCACAAGCCTTACATCCTCCTCTGAGATAGCAGAAAAATCGTCATTTCCAAACAATATCACAGACCCAATTACATCCCCCAGACATAATATTGGTTGAATTACCTTGGCTCTGCTTATTTCTCCCTCTTTAGTGATTTTTATTTTTCTTGTATCTTCCCTTACAAGAATCCGGTTTTCCAATATACTTTCAAATTCCTTTGACAGCTCTCTACCCACCATTTCCTTTTCAAGTCCCGAAACAGCAATCACCCTGTCCCTGTCTGTAATGATAATACCGTGCCTTGAATGATTTCCAAGACTCTCTGCATATTGTTTTGCAAACTCACCTATCTCAGAAATAGGTGAATATTTCTTCAATATAATCTCTCCCTCGTGTTCTGTGTAAATCTCCAGCGGGTCACCTTCTCTTATTCTTAATATGCTCCGAATCTCCTTAGGAACCACAACCCGTCCAAGACTGTCTATTCTTCGCACAATCCCTGTCGCACGCATTTTCCGACACTTCCTCCATTTCCATATCAAATTTATTCTTAATTAAAGATTTTATATTGCAAATCTTTGGATATGAAGTTAGTATGTGGAAAAATACAAAATATTATTCTAAATATTTCCTTGAACTATTTTAGCTATGTTCTAATTCAAATGTTGATTTTCATTTTTATTTTTTACCGATAAATACCACTCAAGGGAATCAATTTCATCATCCTCTTCCCTTCTTCCGGCTTCTTCCAATGTCAATGGTGCTCCAAGAAGCACTTCATCTCCCGGAAACCAGTTTGCCGGTGTCACAACATCCTCTTCGTCATGAATCTGGAGTGCCTGAATAATTCTCTTTATCTCCGGGATATTTCTGCCACAGGACATAGGATAGTAAAGAATTGTCCTAATGATTCCCTCAGGGTCTATAATAAATACCGCTCTTATGGTCTGCGTTCTGGCAACTGTCTGAAGCATTCCATATTTCTTCGCAACATTCATGCTGATATCTGCAATAATTGGAAATGGTACCCTGCCAATTTTTTCACCCTTCCATTCTATTTCAGCAATACTCTTTGACCATGCAAGATGTGAATGTACAGAATCTATTGAAAGTCCTATAAGTTTTGTGTTCATTTCAGAAAAATCCTCTGCCATTTTGGAAAACTCAATAAATTCAGTTGTACAAACCGGAGTAAAATCCGCCGGATGTGAGAACAATACCACCCAGCTTCCCTTATAGTCTTCCGGGAAATTAACCTTTCCCATAGTGGTCATAGCTCTGAATTCCGGTGCCCTATCTCCTATTAAAGGCATACAATTATTTTCTCTGTTTTCATTATTCTCCATAAGTAATCCTCCTTTAACACACGTTTATACAAAATATTTTATTAATATCATGTAACTGTGCCGATTTAAGATATTTATATTATCTCACAAACAGCTATTTTTTCAAGCTATTACTGTTAACCAGATAAATTCCCATAGCTACCATTCCCACTGCAATAAAATATTGCCATTTCATTTTTTCACCGAGAATGAAAGCTGCAAATATCACCCCTAACACCGGGATTAGTGCATTATAAATTGCCACTTTGCTTATCGGATGATATGAAAGCAGTTCATTGTAAATTGCAAAACACACCGCAGATATCATAACCAGCCCCAAAAGGACCGCCATCCCCTTAATATCAATATTCCATTCTGAGGTTGTTCCAACAAAACCTCCGACAGTCAAAAGAAGTGCTCCACCAACAGCCATACTCTGTCCCGTGGCCATCATCATATTCATTTTCTTCGAAACCACCCTGGTAACTATTCCACCAAAGCCTGCACACAAGGCATTTAGTAAAATCATTCCATCACTCTTAAAAGTTATATTTTCAAAAAATCCCATCCCGGGTTCGATGTTTATTGCAATTATTCCCGATATTCCTAAAATACATCCGAGAAGCTTATTTGCAGAAAATTTATCGTCTGAAAAAATTATTACCGACAATATTATCAGGAAAAATCCTCCCATTGAATCAAGAATTGTGGCTCTTGAGCTTGTACTGTAACCCAGTCCGATATAGGCAAACATATAATGCAGGGTTGTGTTGATTACAGCAAGCATTAAAAGCCACAAAAAATCCCCATAGCCTTTTATTTCTGCCTTTTGTTTTTTTACCAAACAAAAAAGAACAACAAATACACCTGCCAACAGGAAGCGAATTCCCGCAAATAAAATCTTTCCGCCCAAATCATCTGGTTTTATACCAAACTCCTGATATCCGATTTTTATAAGCGGGTACGCAAGGGACCATCCCAATGCGCAAAAAAACGCTAGTATTGACTTGTATCTGTTGTCCTTAAAAATTCCATCCATTACTTTCTATTCATCCTCTTAAACATTTCCAGATCACTTTTTATTGTTGAACCGGTAGTTGTAAGCATATTTCCTGTAATAGTCGCATTTGCACCTGATAAAAATACCTTTGTACCATTACCGCTTATTCTGTCTCTGAAGCTTTCACCCATTCCAATTATTCCACCTGAACAAACTGAAAGGCCTTCAGCCTTAGCTGCTTTTATGACATTTATTTTATCCTCAAAAGTGTGAGTTGTACATATATTTGAAAAATATTTTTCAGTGGTTTCAATATTTGCATGATATCTTGAGACCCCTGCTTCTTTTAGCCTTCTAAATTGTTCCGGCTTCAAAAGCCCCATTGAAGCACATAAACCAAGCTTACTTTTTCCTGACAGCTCTTTATACACTTCTATTGCCTTATCAAATTCCTCCCCACACAGACTTCTTCCAGCCGTAACAAGAGAGAACCTGTCAACTCCTTCACTTTCATTTGAAATAGCCTCTGAAACAATCTTATCTTTATCAAGAAAATCATATGTCTCACATTTTGTTTTATAATGAGCTGACTGGGCACAATATTTACAGTCTTCGCTGCATCTTCCACTCCTGGCATTTATTATTTTCTCAGCCAGCTGCTTTACACTCATCCCTATCTCCTTTACCAAACAAATTTGCTTTAATTAATGCCCTTCTCACGGCACTTCCCAAAATTATGGCTATTACAATTTTACCCAAATCAAACCCGATAAAAGGATAAACACAAACCTTAAGTGCATAGCTCACACTGCAGTCAAGCTGTTTAACAAACCATAAAGTTCCAAACAAATATGCAATTGCTGTTCCTATAACCATTCCCGCAAAAGTAATAAATATATTTCCCTTTGAAAGCTCCATTGATAATCCGCAAATAAGTACCATTAGTATAAATTCAAAAAGGTATCCCCCCGTTGGCCCCATTAGCTTTCCGGGTCCACCCTGATACCCTGAAAATACAGGTAATCCACAGGTTCCCAAAAGCAGATAAATAATGTAGCTAATGCTGGTACCACGTGTTTCCAAAACATAAACCGAAAAATAAAGAACAAGATTTGTCAGCGATATAGGCACAGGACCAATCTGTACTGACATCGGCCCCAAAATACACATAAGTGCCGCCATAATTCCACACACGGCAATTTCATAAGTTGTAATTTTTTTCATAGAATTAGTCTTCCTCTCTGTCATATATTTTACACTTATGCAA
>JBNRML010000127.1:0-9460 GCA_050309585.1 Lachnospiraceae bacterium | reverse complement strand
TTAGAATCTTCTCGCCACATACACGAGCAGAAAAACAAAAAGAATCTGCAGGTACCAGGGCGAAGCATGCTCAGATGGTAAAACTTAAAAATCCTCTCATATCTTTTTTGCAAAATCTGCTACCTCGCAAATGCCAGTCGCCGTTACCCTTGGCATTTGCTTTTCTTTTACTGCAAGACAAATGTAACCCATGTATACCTCTGAAAAACTCGATTTTTTCTGTTAATTGAAGACTAAAGAGGAGAGAACCCAAAAAATGCCCCTATTTTTTCTGTACATAATAGAGATAAGGGCAATTTGAGCAAAAAGCGAATAGTCAGCGTATGACTATTCGCATAGTCACAGTATGACTAGTTGGTTGGTCCAAATTACTTATGAGAAAATCCTCGTTTTGACTATTGAATAGTCATAATTGAATTGAATGATAATCACACTATGACTATTTAAGGAGGAAAATAAAATGAATCAAATTACGGTATGTGCCAACCCTAACCGATTAAAGGGTGAAATCAGTTTTGAAGAAAGAGAAAAGCAACTCGCCATCCTCTCAAAACAAGAGAAACGAAAAGAGAGAGGGTCTGCATACAAGGAGTTTGCACAGTTGAACATGGAGGGCAGTTTGAACGAAAAAGTTATGAATAAATTGTTTGACTTCCCAGCTGCAGGAAAGATTTTCTTTTTCATCGCCAACCACATGGATGGTTACAATGCTTTGATTGCCAGTTATTCCGTATTTGCTGAGGCATTAGGACTCAGCAATTCAACGGTAACAAGAGGTATAAAATATTTGAGAGAAAATGGTTTCATCTACATAAAGAAATCTGGAACAGCAAATGTTTATTTGCTCAATCCAGAAATCATGTGGAAATCTTGGAGCAACAACATGAAATACTGCGAATTTCCTGCAAATGTTATCATCACCGAAAGTGAACAAGAGGCAGAGAAAACGGCAATGCAGGAGCATTTTCAAAAGGTTATGTCACTAAAAGACTAAAACACTTATGAGAGAATTTATAAAAACAGTGAAGGCAGGACCCGCAGGTCCTGCCTCTCTTGTTTTAATCTCTCAGCATTCCAAAATGTCTGAATGCATCCATGATTGCCTGTTCTTTATCGGGTGGGCAAATGAGTTCTTTGCTCTTGCCCTCACCGATGTTGTAATTGTCTCGTTTCTCAAAACCACACTTGTCCTTAATCTGGGCAATGTACAAACTTGAAACCTTCAGACCGTATTTCTCCAAGATGTATGCCTTTATCTCAGAATAAGTGGCAGTAGATGATGCTCTGCCTTGCAGGTCCTCAACATTCACATCGAACTTGATTCGCTCGTAGACATCTTTCCGACTTAAAAGGACTACAGTCTCCACATGCGCCGTCCCCGGAAACATATCAACAGGGCACACCCTTTCAACCTTATATCCCTGTTCAATAAGCACCTCTAAATCCCTTGCCAGAGAAGTTGGTTTGCATGAAATGTAAACAATCTTATCAACTCCAAAATTAATGATTTTCCCCAATGCCTTTGGATGAATACCGTCCCTCGGCGGATCAAGCACAATTATGTCTGGCTTGTCCTCTATCTCATCAATAACCTTAAGTACATCTCCTGCAATAAATTCACAATTATCAAGACTATTTAATACTGCATTTTCTCTCGCTGCCTCCACTGCCTCTTCAACAATTTCCACTCCTATGACTTTCGATGCCACAGGTGCGAGAATCTGGGCAATAGTTCCTGTTCCACTGTACAAATCAAAAATAAGCTTATCCTTTGTGTCCCCTACATACTCTCTAACCTTGGAATAAAGATTTTCTGCACCTAGCGAATTTGTCTGAAAAAAAGAAAATGTGGAAATTTTAAATTTGAGACCAAGAAGTTCTTCATAAAAATATTCATTTCCATACATAACCTCCGTGCGGTCGCTTCTTACCATATCAGCTGCACCATCATTGAAAATATGCATAATTCCCACAATTTTACCTGAAAGATTTAAATCAAGAAGTTCTTCCTTCAAATCATTTAAGTCTAAATCCATAGAAGTCGTTGTGACAATGCTAATAATCATCTCACCAGTCTTTATTGCTCTCCTAATCAATAAATGTCTCAAATATCCCTCTTTAGTCATCTTGTGATAAAACGGAATATTTTTTTCCTTAAAATAATTAAGTATTGTCTTATTAATTATATTGTAATCTTCATTTACAATTTTACACTGATTTGTTGTCACGATATCATAAAAGCTTCCCTTTTTGTGAAGTCCAAGTGCCAGCTCTCCGCCCTTGCACTCATCACCAAATGAGAATTCCATTTTGTTTCTGTAGCCGAATTCTTCAGGACTTCCAATTATTTCCTCAAATTCATATGGTTCGGTGATAACCTTGTCTAATATAACTTTTACCATATTCTGTTTTAATTTCAACTGATTCTCATAGGTCATTCCCTGATAAGTACATCCGCCACAAACTCCAAAATGTGGACATAATGAATTTCTATTTTCCAACTCGGATTTTTCCAAAACCTCAAGCAATCGTCCCTCACATTTTCCTGAGCGCTTTTTATTCACGAGAAATTCAACCTTCTGGCCTGGCAGCGTTCCCTTAACTGTAACATTTACCATAACCTTTTCGCCATTTTGCTCATCCTCATAATGTATAATTCCCTTATTTGGAAATAAAACTTCATCTACAATACCTACATATTTTTGTCCTTTTTTCATAGCTAATTTAAAATCTCCATTCCTAAACATTTCTAAACATATCTAAAAAGCACTTGTGGAAGATTTCTCCAACGAAAAATCTTCCACATACACCTTCATTTTTTTCTTCATGATTTTATTTTCATTACTCATTTATTATTCATGATTGACATATAACATCAATTAAATCTGTCATTAATCTGGTCAATTTTGCCCTTCTTATTTTTCGTCTGACCTGCATCAGGCATAAATAAAATTCTAAGTGCAAGGGCTCCACCACCAAAAATAAGTATCAGCATTAAAATAAATTCAAATAAGCTTGTCTTTTGATAGTTTAATTCAACCGAAGAAATAACTCCTAAAATAATAAATAATGTACCTAACATTGAAATGAGCTTACCTGCAAAGCTTCTTGGAAAAATAACCCAGACAACAATTCCAATAATCAGCGGGATAACAACCATTCCACCCGGAATTCCTCTACTTCCAAAAATCCCCCAGGAGCTGTACATATTTCCAAATCTTGGTGCACTAACCATGATGTGCTTTGAAAATAAAAACAGTCCTGAGCCACACATAAGTATCCCTAACAACAATAACAACAACTGTTTTCCAGCAGAATCTCTTTCGTCCATACTAATCTCCATTCCGCAGACGCTTTGTGTCGGAGGAATCGCGAGCTGAATTTCAGATTCAGCTCTGCGATAAATCTAATTGTGGCGCCTGCGGCACAATTAGCTGTGTGAAAAAAGAGCTTATTCAGAGTCTTTTTTCACACTAATCTCCATTTCGTAGCAAATTTATTTGCGAACACATTTCTAACATACAAATAGCTACCGCACTCAAACGATAGCCACCTGCTTAATATATGAATCCGAATTACACTTCTTCTTCACCCTCATCTTCATCGAGGAAATCATCCTCAAATTCCTCGCTGTCAAAATCTTCATCATCAAAATCTTCAAGGTAATCAGGTTTTAAATATTTATAAAGACCATACGCTAAGGCTGCAATTGCAACAACTCCCACAATAATTCCAACAATAAGAGCTATGTTCTTTTTCTTCTTCTCTTCCTTTTCCTGTTTTTTCAAAAGACTGTTAAGCTTTGATACATTAATGATATTTTCAATTTTATCCATTTCGCACACCCTTTCTCGCCCGTAGGCGAAATTAATACTTATGTTTATTATAACATCATTTGCTTATTTTTACTACATTATTTTTACTACAATTTTATTAATTTTGCAAAAGAAGCAAACATTTTCTTTGTTCCAGCTGTAACGAAATCAACGGTAACCTCGTAATCCCGGCCTCCTTCGTTGATTTGCACTACCTTTCCGACTCCGAATTTAATATGTTTTACAGTATCCCCGACTCCATATTCAAGTCTATCGGCTTTCTTAACCGTGAACTGCTTCACTTCATAAGGTTTCGACTCAAATATCGGTTTAGCGTTGGCTGAAACAGTGGGTCTCAAGCCGCCTTCTGTCGCCATCTTGTCTGCTGACACATTAGCATCCATGAGCATTCTTGGGATTTCCTTGACAAATCTTGAAACCTTGCTGTACTGAGTCTCTCCCCTTACCATTCTGCGTCTTGCACAACTTATGGTAATGCTGTCCATTGCTCTTGTTATGGCCACATAACAAAGTCTTCTCTCTTCCTCAATTTCTGTCTTATCATCAGAAATTATTGTCATATAGCTTGGGAACAATCCATCCTCCATTCCACATAGAAAAACCTTAGGAAATTCCAGCCCTTTGGCGCTGTGAATTGTCATCATTACAACGTAATCCTGTGACTCATCAAGACTATCAATGTCCGCCACCAGTGCCACCTCTTCAAGGAACTTATTAAGTGAGGCATCTTCATTTTTTATTTCAAAATCAATTATTTTATTAAATAATTCGTCTATATTTTCTATTCTGCCTCTCGCTTCATCAGTATCCTCAATCTCCAAATCCCTTTTGTAGCCTGTTTCTTCCAAAAGAAGCTCCATTACATCGGAAATCTTTCCCATCTCGCTCTCAGCTCTGAGTCTCTGAATTAAATTCACAAAAGGCTTTACCTTTGCTGCACTTCTTCCAAGAATATCCTGACAGGTTTCATTTATCAGTGCATCATAAAAGCTCATGTTATTTGCATCCGCAAACACCTGAACCTTATTTATGGTGGTGTCTCCAATTCCTCTCTTCGGAACATTGATAATACGCTTTACCGCCACGTCATCCTTGCCATTCTCTATTGTCTTAAGATAAGCCAGCATATCCTTAACTTCTTTTCTGGAATAAAAATTTATACCGCCTATTATCTTGTATGGGATATCCGCCCGCATAAACTTTTCTTCCAAAACACGTGACTGTGCATTTGTTCTGTACAGACACGCAATTCCCTTGTAACCAGAGCCATTATGCTCCACATATTCCTTTATTCCATTTGCAATATAATCTGCCTCATCATATTCGCTGTCAAGCTGTCTGAATACGATTTTATCTCCGGCTCCCCGCTCTGTCCACAAAGCTTTTTCTTTTCTGGAATTGTTATTTTTAATTACTTCATTTGCCGCATCTAAAATATTTTGGGTAGAGCGGTAATTCTGTTCCAGTTTAATTACCCTTGCACTTGGAAAATACTTCTCAAAATCAAGGATATTCGAAATATTTGCACCTCTGAATTTATAAATTGACTGGTCATCATCACCAACCACACAAATATTCTTATATCGTTCTGCCAAAAGCATAATAAACATAAACTGGACTGTATTGGTATCCTGATACTCGTCAACCATTATATACTTAAAGCGTTCCTGGTAGGAGTACAGCACATCCTCATTGGCTCTTAGTAATTCAACGGTTTTTACCAAAAGGTCATCAAAATCCAAAGCATTATTTTTTCTAAGCTGTGCCTGATATTCTTCGTATGCTTCTCCTATCTTCTTCTCCCTGTAATCCGAGGCATGTTCAAGCAGAAAATCCTTCGGACTTATCATCTCATTTTTTGCAGTTGAAATGGCCTGCAATATTGTTTTTTCTTTAATATATTTTGTGTCTATCTTAAGTTTTTTACAAACTGTTTTGATTACCGATTTCTGGTCATCGGTATCATAGATGGTGAAATTATTATCAAATCCCAATCTATCAATGTATCTTCTCAAAATTTTTACACATGAGGAATGAAATGTGCTAACCCATATACTTTCCGAGCCAAAACCCACAATATTGTCTACTCGCTCCCGCATTTCACCAGCTGCCTTGTTTGTAAAAGTTATGGCCATAATATTCCATGGATTAACACCCATTTCTTCTATGAGATAGGCAATTCTATGAGTCAACACCCTTGTTTTTCCTGAGCCTGCTCCTGCAAGCAGTAAAAGCGGCCCCTCTGTATGAAAAACTGCCTGCCTCTGCATTTCATTTAGTGAATCATAAATACTCATTATTTCTTCCTTTACTTATTAGAGCACCACATTAAGTGGTGCCCTTTCATAAAAAACTATATCCGCATTAGTTTTCCAGTGTATTAGCCCAACTGATGTCCGCAATTTGAACAGAATTTTGCACCCTCAGATTTTGTTCCACAGTTTGGACAGAACTTGGCAACTCCCGCAGGTGCTGCTCCGGCTGCTGCCTGTGGCTGACCCATCTGCTGGCCATACATTCCGGGCTGACCCATCTGCTGACCATACATTCCAGGCTGGCCCATCTGCTGGCCATACATGCCATTCTGGCCCATCATATTGTTCATTGAATTCATCATCTGCTGGCCCATCATCATTCCCATCTGCATTCCGGCCATTGTATTAGCCATACCCGCAGCATTGGCACCGGCACCAGAGTTTCCTCCCTTAGCCATACTGTCTGCCATAGCCATCTGTGTATACTTATTCATATCGCCAATCATACTCTGAGAAGCTGCCTTTTCCTGCATCTTCTTAACTGATTCAGGATAATTAAAGCTCTCAACGTTGAATGCAGTAATGGTTATACCCAACTGAATGATTTCGAAATCCAAATCTTCCTTTATGCCCTTTGAGATGTCATAAGCATTTGCCTGAAGATTGAACATATCCTTTCCTTCTTTGGAAATCCACTTCATAAGTAATGGATTAAGTGCAGACACAACTCTTTCCTTTATCTCATCCACACTGAACTGCTTCTTGATACCCGCAATTTTTTCAATAAGAACATCATAGTCATTTATCTTACAGCTAAATGTACCGAATGCTCCTATAGGCATCCCACCCGGAAGATTTGGAGCCTGGATGTTAATTGGAGTTTTTGTACCCCATTTCAATGTGAATTCCTTTGTATTAATGAATAATACTTCTGCTCTTACACCACTGTTAAAACCAAATTTAATTCCTTTTAATGTTGAAAGGAAAGGAATAATCTGAGATTCAATATCAAAGCTTCCCGGATCCTTGAAGATTCCTTCAACCTTTCCATTGTACATAAAAATCGCATCCTGTCCCGGACGGATAATCAATTTACTTCCTTTTTTTATCTCATCATTGTTCCATTTCCAGAACATCAAATCGTCTCTCTGTTCCTGCCATTCAACCACGTTGGAAAACTGATTGCTAAAAAGTCCCATTTTTTCTACCTCATTTCTCTAAATTTCCAGTAACTATTCAGAGCCAACCTCGAAAACTAACGTTTTCTTAGCTCTGAACAGTTACAATTTCCATATAATCAACGTCGATTACTTCAGTCTCATACCGTGTTTCATAATCATCCAAAATCATCTCTGACTGGTACTGTGGAATTGCATATACATCCTCATTTCCTGTATTGTCATCAGACTTCTTACCCTTAGAGCTTGCAAGTATAATACCCACAATAATAACAATAACTGTAATAATGATGATAGCTATCTTTACAGGACTTAACGGATAATTTCCACTTATTTTTCCCGTCTGACCATTAATTAACACTGAATAATTTTTATTATTATATGAATAGGATGTCGAATAAACAGGTATAAGAACGTGTTTATATGACTCATCCTTATAATGTGCCGAAATTCTTACATTTCTTGCTTCATCATATCTTCTTTTGACATCCTGTGTGGCAAGAGAAGTAAGCTCTGATGACATTTTATTTACCGCAGTATTATGTGCATCACCCAATGAAACACTATAACACTCAGCACTGTATCCTGATAAATATTCCGGTGAATACGAAGACAGTCCATTAACTGTATCAAATGGTTCAACCCCGCTAAGAAGTGACTGCTTCATAGTCTTTGATGCATTTACAAGCACATCATCAAAGAATTTATCAACGCGACCACTTGTGTGCTCCCATTTCACCTCAGTCTTTGTTTCATATGTACCATCAGATTTCTTTACCTTTACCTCGTGCCTTGTTCCACCTTCAGCAGTGTAGTCTGCATATGCATCTGCATCAAATGTCCAATACGGAAGGTATACTCCCTGAATCTTGTCACTCTCATATAAATTTTTAAGCTTACCCGGAGCAAGCCAACGCTTATTTATCCATGTTGTAAATATCTCTTTTACTTTGTGCTTATCAACTGCAAACGGAACAACACCATCGGGTATAATCTGTTCCTGCTGCTTTTCTGCCAAAACATATTTCGTTCCACAGTATGCACATTCTGTGGCCGTGCAGTCTGCTGAAACTTCAACAACTGCACCACAGCCCTTACATTGCATGGTTGATGATTTTTTCTCCGATACCGGTATGCTTCTGGCTTTTTTTGCGGAAAAACCATGTTCAACAATTTTGTTCTTATCATTTTCAATTTGAACTGATGTATCGCAGTTCGGACATTTTAATGACTGGCTTTTAACATCAAAAACCATGACACCACCACAGTTCTGACAATAGTATACGTTATCTGCCATATCTTCCTCCATAGGATTTTATTATTTATTAAGATTAACTTTATGTTTTTTATTTACCCAATTAACAAAAAGTGCCTTATAAAAGGCACTGATTGTATCATTTTAATTCTGCTGACCATGTAGCATTTAATATACAGTTCTGTGTCAGACTAAAGTCCCATCTGAGCCTTTAATGCTGCAAGTTCATCATCAACTGCAGGAGCTGCAACTGAATCATATTTAGCAGCAAGATTATCAATATTTGATTCTTCTGCTGATGAGTTAAGTTCTGCCATGGCATTTGCCTTGTCAAGCATAGCATCTGCCTTTGCTTCCATACGACTGAATGCAGACATACTTCCTGAAACTCCTGAAACATCTCCAGCAAGCTTATTCATCTTCTGCTGTGTCTTAGCAGCCGCAATCTTAGCCTTAATAGTCGCCTTACGTCCATTTAAATCTTCTATGTCTTTGCAAAGCTTATCATGCATCTGTTTCATCTTGGCAGAGTTTGCTGCTGCCACCTCATAAGACTGCTGTAAGCTTGCCTGTTGTGTTGTAAGCTGCTGCTTCTTTGCAAGGAACTGACGGGCATCTGACTCATTACCTGCCATTAAGGCTTTTTCTGCATATGACTGGTACTTGTTTATCTCCGCTGTGCAATTATCCAACTCTCTCTTGCATCTTGTCTCCTCAGCCATAACTGCTGCTGTTTCAGACTTAACCTTTCCAAGATCGCTCTCCATGTCTCTGAGATACTGGTCAATCATCTTTTCAGGATCTTCTGCCTTGTCAAGCAATGCGTTAATGTTAGCTGACATAATATCCTTAAATCTTCCTATAATTCCCATTTTTAATCCTCCTAGCTTGAATAATTTCCTAGATTCCTCTAATGATGTTACAATTATACTATAT
>JBNRML010000126.1:0-28708 GCA_050309585.1 Lachnospiraceae bacterium | reverse complement strand
GCAGAAAGTCCACCACATCATATGAGTATGACCGGGCAGGAAGAATGACAAGGGTGACAGACCCGCTTCAGGGAGTGACCGCCTGCACATATGATGAAAACGGTAACACTGAGACCATAACGGATGCAAACGGCGGGACAACAACATACGTGCATGATTCCATGGGAAGACTCATAATGGAGATAAGCGCAACGGGAATAAGGGAAGAATACACCTATGATGCCGAAGGTCTCATTGAAACATATGTCAACGGAAGAGGCCGGAAGACGGAATGTTCCCATGACGGTCTCGGAAGAATCACAAGGTCAAGTGATGCCGGGGGAACCATAGAATATGCCTATGACAAAAACGGCAACATAACGGAAATAACGGAGGAAAAGGGAGATGGTACCACAAGGACAATAAAAAGGACATTTGACAGCCTGAACAGGGTCACCTCATACACGGACAGCAACGGTAAAACCATAGGATACGGATATGATGAGCTGGGCAACAGGATAAGCCTCACCTATCCGGGCGGGGAAATAGTGAGATACAGTTACTATGCCACGGGACGGCTCAGGACAGTCACTGATTCAGAGGGAAGGGTAACCTTATATGAATATGACGAAAACGGAAACCTCACAAGGACGGAACGGCCTGACGGTTCCACGGAGACATGCAGCCATGACAGTCTTAACCGTCTGACGGACAGGGTGGACAGGGATGCCTCCGGGAATATCATAAACGGATACCACTACACCTATGATGAGGCGGGAAACATAACCTCCATAAGGGAAGATGCAACAGGCCATGACACGGTGGGGGGAATCACGCTCAGGGATGCGGCCCTTCTGGCATCAGGAGAGACGGAGGTGACGGACAGGCAGGAAACGGACAGTGAGATAATTACCTCAGGCCTGTCAACCCTTGAGCTTGAGTATGATGAGGACAACAGGCTGATAAGATATAATGGTGAGGAGGTAAGATATGATGCGGACGGGAACATGACCCACGGACCGGTGGACGGCGTGATGTCAGAACTTAAATATGACTGCAGAAACCGTCTGACGGAGGTATACTCGCCAAACGGAACAACATCATATGAATATGATGCGGAAAACGTGAGGACAAGGGTGACGACACCCGAGGGAACCCATACATACCTTACGGACCCTGAGGGAATTCACTCCCAGGTACTGGAGATAAACACCGAATACAAGAGTGGCGTGAAGGAAAGTAGAAGGGCATATTATGGCAACGGACTCATATACGAGGACATAAGCACATCAAATGCCGGAACCCGTACAGCGGTAACCACCAGCCTTTATTATCACTATGACCACCTGGGAAGCACGACGGCCCTCACGGATGCCTCGGGTCAGGTGACAGGGAGATACTCGTATGGAACATACGGAGAGGCATTAAGCGGAAGCAGGGAAAAGACACCATACCTGTATAACGGGAAACTGGGTGTGATGACAGACGAAAACAGCCTTTACTACATGCGGAGCAGATATTATAATGTAAGCATAAAACGTTTCATGAACAGGGACACGTTAAGGGGTGACATGAGCAACAGCCAGAGCCTTAACCGCTACAGCTACGTGCAGGGAAACCCCGTGAGCTACACGGACCCGTTTGGAACAAGCCCGTATGCGGACGTGTCAACGTTTGGACACTCCCTTTTAAATCTCCTGGGAATGATACCGGTGGCAGGGGACGTATGCGACCTTGCCAACATGGCATGGTACCTGAGCGAGGGAAACCTGAAGATGGCAGGGGCATGTGCCCTTTCAGCCCTTCCGATGATGGGAACGGTGGCGGGAGGAGCCCTAAGCATCTGCAAGCTCTCAAGGGCAGCCCGATACACCAGGACAATAGCCTGCACAGTGGGATACGGGTACACGGCATTTGTGGCAACGGATGCAACAATAAACCACGGAAAAGAGGCATACCGGAGTTACAGGGAGACGGGATTCTCAAAAGAGACATCAAAAGCAGTGGCCGGGTTCACGATGAGCCTTGCCTGCGCAGTGCTCTCAGGAAAAGCAACAGTGGACAACCTTAGCAGCACGGCAAGTATGCTGAGTGCAGGCACCGGAATCAGGAACAGAAACCTGGGGCTGAATAATTATGTGTTTGTGGATTTTACCGGAAAAGGCACATATGAGGTGTCAGAGGGTGGTGGATTTAGTGGTAGAGCAACAGACTTTTATGTATCACCTAATGGAGATATAGTTCCTGCAACAGGTTATAGATATGTATCTGAAAATGCATCTGTCAAGGTAAGTTTTGATACATTGCATATAATAGATGATATTAGTGTTCCGTATGGTAATTGGGGTAAAGCATCATATTTAGAGCCAATTACGACAGATTTTCCGCAATTTGGTTCTGGTGGTGCGACTCAGGTTATTACTCATAGTCCAATTAAGATTAAATCTATTACAAAATTACCAAAGCACTAGAGGAGGCGTCAAATGTATAAACCAACAGAAAAGGAAAAAAACAATTGTATTTGTATTGTAAAAAATATATTAAAAATAGATGATGACATCATGTGTGAGTCTTACGTTAATAAAATTTTTAGTATAGCTTATTCTATTGGAGGAGACTATGGTAATGAAACCCTTAGGTCAATTGCGAAGGTTGTTTTGAAAGATGTTTGATTAAATAAGGATTATACTTTAGATATAGATTCTCCTAATTAAAATAATACTGTTACCTGCCTGTCGTTGACGAATGTCAATAAGAATGCAGATAGCAGTATTTTTTCATAACGGAAGATTGGATAAATTACCACAAAATTTGGTAAGGGTTCAATAACATAGTGTATATCGAATTAACAGAGTTATTTAATGTCTGCTTAGGACAAAATACAAGTGCTTTAAAGCGATTGTATCCATATTTTGACACATATATTTTTATTTGATATAATCAATTCATTAGGGGATTCTGCCCTGAAAAATTAAGAATATTAGCTGGAATATATTCCGGCTGAAAAGTGGAAAGGAATTAATAAAAATGGAAAAGAAAAAACCGGTTGTTGTATTTGAATTAGAAAATGGAAAAACTATGAAAGCAGAATTATATCCTGAAATTGCACCTAATACAGTTAAAAATTTTGTCAGTCTTGTGCAGAAAGGATTTTATGATGGATTGATTTTCCACAGAGTGATTCGTGGATTTATGATTCAGGGAGGATGTCCTGATGGAAACGGAACAGGCGGTCCTGGATATTCAATCAAAGGAGAATTTTCAAGGAATGGATTTGTCAATGAACTTAAGCATGAGCCGGGAGTGTTATCAATGGCGAGGGCAATGCATCCTGATTCAGCAGGCTCACAGTTTTTTATCATGCACAAAACATCACCACATCTTGATGGACAGTATGCGGCATTTGGCAAGCTTATCGAAGGAATTGAAGTTGTAAATGAGATTGCTGATATGCCAACAGATTATATGGACAGACCATTAGAAGATGTAGTCATGAAAAAAGTTACGGTTGATACGTTTGGTGAGGAATACGGAGAACCTGAAAAATGTTAAAAGCAGTTGTGTTTGATATGGACGGGGTGCTGATTGACAGTGAGCCTGTCCATATGGAAGCTCACAAAAGAATAATGGAAAAGCTGAATCTGCCATTTGAAAAGGATTATTATATGCAATTTGTGGGCAGTACCACGGATTATATGTGGGCTAAAATGATAAAGGATTTTTCCATAGACTTAAGTCCTGATGAGCTGATGAAAATGTCTGACGAATTTGTAAAGGAAATCAATGGCGAAGCGGGCTATCCTGTTATGGAAGGTGCAAAGAACATTATTTGCACCCTTAAAGATTCAGGATTAAAGCTTGCAGTGGCTTCTTCATCGGGGATTTCCAGAATTGAGCAGTCCCTGGATAAAATTGGTGTAAGGGATGAGTTTGACGTCATTGTCAGCGGCATGAAGGTTGAAAATCCAAAGCCGGCACCAGATGTGTTTTTGAAAGCGGCAGAGGAATTGAATGTTTCACCGGATGAGTGTATTGTCATTGAGGATTCATTAAATGGGATGAAGGCGGCAAAAAATGCAGGGATGATTTGTGTGATGTATGAAAATTCCAGTCTGGGAAAACAGGACAGCACCTATGCGGATTATGTTTTGCAGGGGTTTTCCGGTGTGGATGAGAAATTCTTTAGTATGGTCTATTCGCACTGCAAGGGTGAACCATGAAGAGTGTTGGAGACTGAAAGACTCTATCTGAGGGAAATAACAGTGGAGGATTTGGGTGCTCTTTACGAAATATATTCTGGCGAGGGCATTACGGATTATATGGAAGGTCTCTATGAAAATTATGATGATGAAGTAGAATTTACAAAAAAATATATACAGAACATGTATAAGTTTTATGAGTACGGAATGTGGCTGGTATGCAGAAAAGACAATGATGAGATTGTAGGAAGGGCAGGTATTGAGAACAGGGAAGTTGATGGAGAAAATAAACTGGAGCTTGGTTATCTCATTTCTGTTAAATACCAGAGAAGACATTTTGCGTACGAGATATGTCAGGGGATATTAAGTTATGCAAAAGATTATCTTCTGGCAGATGAGATGGTGTGTTTTGTCAGCCATGGAAATGTAGCATCAGAAGGACTGGCAGAAAAGCTGGGATTTTGTGTAGAGTGTGAGGATTCCGTGGACGGTGAAGGAAACCACTATACTTATTATATTAAGAAGTTATAAAATACTCTGACGACTGAGATGATGGCATGTCATTAAAAATGGTAACAGTTCAGCCCGCGCCATTCGCAAAGCACACCTGCGGTGCTTTACCGCTGCTACGCAGCTAACTTTGCTCATAATATGGCGCTCAGCTCATAGCCTGTGTGGTGAGCTCATTTATGCAAGCATGATTCGCTCATCTTACAGGCTATGGCTGAACTGTTACTAAAAAAGTAAAAAAAAACAAAAAAAGTGCTTGCATTTTTTTTATTAATAGTCTATAATACCATTTGTCGTCAGACATTGGCCCATCGCCAAATGGTAAGGCACTGGACTCTGACTCCAGCATTTTCAAGGTTCGAATCCTTGTGGGCCAGCTAAATCACTACTAATTTGGTAGTGATTTTTTTGTTTTATCAGGTTTTAGCGGCTGGCTCTGAACAGACGTGGCTTTTAAAATATATGGAAAGGAAATAGAGATGATTACTACTATCAGAGATAACATCAGATTTACTGAAATTGGTCAGGATAGGAAGGTCAGTATAGGAAAGATAATTGACAGGATGCAGGATTGCTCGAATTATCAGTCAGAATTATTGGGATTGGGAATGGATAATCAGCTGAAAACAAAGAAAGCGTGGATATTGAGTTCATGGAATATCAGAATTAATAGGCGCCCTGACCACGGAAGAGAAGTATTAACATCTACTTGGCCAACTTCTTTTAGTAAGTGCTTTGGAAGAAGAAATTATACCATTGCATACTCGGAGGAGCCTGACAATAATATTGTTGAGGCTGAGGCTGTATGGGTATTATACGATATCGAAAAACAGATGCTCACTCGAATTAGTGAGAAGGATATGGAAAAATATGAATGTGACAAAGCACTGAATCTTGGGTGTCCCGGTCGCAAAATAAAAAAAGGCCTTAGAATATGAAAAAAAAGACGGATGGAAAGTTGAAAAATATCATCTTGATATTAATAATCATATGAATAATGCCTGGTATATTAAGCTCTCCGCGGAACTTCTGGAGAATGAAGACGATGTAAAAAACGTGAGAATCGAATATAAGAAATCCGCAGTTTTGGGGGATTATATCTATCCGTATGTATGTTATGATAAAAACAGATGTGTTGTTGAGTTGAGAAGTGATAAAGACGAAGTATTTTCAATTGCTGAATTTCACTATTAGGATTAATATAAGAAATGATATAAGAAATGATATAATAAATTGACATGGGAATGGATATAGCGATGATATAAGAATTGATTAATATAAGGATGGGCCCGGAATCAGGAGGTAGAAATTTGGTAAAATTAGGTGAAAGACAAACGTTGAAATATATAAAGAAAACAGATTTTGGAATTTACGTTGGAAATAATGAGGATGACAAGGTTTTGCTTCCAAAAAAACAAGTGCCGGAGAATTTGAATCCCGGTGATGAGATAGATGTTTTTATCTACAGAGATTCCTCTGACAGATTAATTGCCACAACAAGACAGCCTTATATTAATCTTGGGAACATGGCAGTCTTGAAGGTTAACGGCGTCAGCAAAATAGGTGCGTTTCTTGACTGGGGACTTGAAAAAGACCTTTTTCTTCCGTTTAAGGAGCAGACGAGCCAGGTGACACCAGGGCAAATGTGTCTTGTAATGCTTTATATTGATAAAAGTAATCGACTGGCAGCGACCATGAAAATTCATAAATTTTTGAAGCCTGCGGACAGGTATGAAAAGGATGATATTGTTTCAGGGATTGTCTATGAAATAAATCCTAAACTTGGTGCATTTGTGGCCATTGACAATATGTATTTTGGACTAATACCGGGAAAGGAAGTACATGGAAATGTCAGGGTTGGCCAGGAAATACAGGCCAGAGTCACGAATGTGAGAGAGGATGGAAAAATAAATCTCAGTATGAGTAAGAAGGCATATTTGCAGATGGAAGAGGACGCTGAGGCAGTGCTTAAGGTTATTGAGGAGTACGCAGGAATTCTTCCATATGGAGAAAAGGCCTCTCCGGAAATTATAGAAAGAGATTTTAAAATGAGCAAGAACGCGTTTAAGCGTGCCCTTGGAAAATTGTATAAAGCAGGAAAGATTGACATTGAAGAAAAATGTATTAAAATTAAATAAAAGTATCTGTTCAGAGCCAACCACGAAAACTGTCGTTTTCTCGGTGTGGCGTATCCGTCAAATATATTTTTACAGCTAAACGTTCACGAATGCATGCATTCATCACGTTTAACTGTAAAAATATGCTTGGCTCTGAACAGATGCAAAAAAATGAATTGAAAGGAAAAAACAGACATGAAAAAAATAATCAGTACAGATAAGGCACCGGCAGCAATAGGGCCATATTCACAGGCTATAGAGGTTAATGGGATGGTTTATACATCGGGCGTAATTCCAGTAAATCCTGCCACAGGAGAGATTCCGGAGGGGATTGAGAAACAGGCTGATCAGGCAATTGGAAATCTTTGCGAGCTATTAAAGGCAGCAGGAACTTCAGCAGAAAATGTAATAAAGACAACTGTATTCATTAAGGAAATGGATGATTTTGCAAAGGTTAATGAAATTTATTCAAAATATTTTATTGAAGATTGCCCTGCGCGTTCATGTGTTGAGGTTGCAAGACTTCCTAAAGATGTTTTGATAGAAATTGAGGCAATAGCAATTAAATGAAAAAAACAAAGAAAACAAATGTATTCTTTTTGGGACTTATAGTTTTTTATCTATTTTTTAGTTTTTATGGTATAGCTTTTATCCCGGAAAGATTTATGAGTGCCAATATGAGCATTATAATAGGTCAGTCCATGATTGCGGTTCCTACGTTAATATATGTCATCGGGACAAAGGGAAGCGTATTAAGAGATGTGCCATTCAGAAGAATTGGTCTGTTAAATATATTTTTGCTCTTTATTTTAACATATTGTATGCTTCCGGTTGTGAGTCTGCTAAATTCAATCACCATGATGTTTGCGGAAAACCATGTTGCCGGTCAGTTGGACAGTATGAATTCCAACCCTTTTTTATTAAATATTTTTCTGGTTGCGGTTCTGCCGGCATTCCTGGAAGAATTAACCTTCAGGGGAATACTGTTTGGTGGTTACAGAAAATCGGGTGTTATTAAGGCAGCCTTTGCGAGCGGACTTCTTTTTGGTCTGTTTCACATGAATATCAACCAGTTCTGTTATGCTTTTTTTATGGGAATTGTGTTTGCAATGCTCAGAGAGGCTACAGGCACTATTCACGCCTCTATGATTGTTCATTTTATTTTTAATGCCAACAGTGTGGTAATGCTAAAAATATTGGATATCTTTAGAAAATATGTTAACAAGATGGCAGCAAAGGATGAGGAATACAGGCAGCTTGCAGACCAGCTTAATCAGGCAGCAGCTGAGACAGCCACAAGCTATGCAGACTATTCTTTGGTGGAAAAGTTACAAGTGATTTTCTCGCTGGGATTTATGGCGGTAGGAGGAACTGTGATAGGTGTTCTTGTTTTCTGGGCCATTAAGGTGAGATGCCAGAAACAGATGGAAAGAGAGCAAATGAGGATTATGCAGTCAGTACAGACAGGAAACCGGCCGATGATGCCGATGAGAAGAAATTCTTACGGTGTAATTCCTGAGTCAATGAAGTTGAAAAATCAGGTTCAGGGTGAGGATGAAAAGGTTGTGGATTGTATATTCGTTTTAGGGATAATTGTCTGCGTGTTGATGATGATATATGTGGCAATTGTATAAAACAGAAATGAACCATGATTTATATGAATTGGCTACCGCACAAACGATTTAAAATCAATTTAAATCGTTTGTGCGGTAGTTACTTTTCTGAAACAAAAAAGTGGTTACACCTCAACATGATTCAGAGTTACTGATACTGTTGAAGCGTAACCGCTTTTTATACAGAATAGTCGATATTCTGTCCAAGATTTGGCATTACTGAGGATTCGAGAATTTTCTTCATGCCTTCTCCTGTTTCCTCAAATTGGTCAAGAGCATTTGACATAACAGCAAAACCGATATCGTTTTTAAGTTCTGCCATGCTCATGCAAGTTGATAATGCTGCAATATCCATACTAATCTCCGTTCCGCAGACGCTTTGCGTCGGAGGAACCGTGGGCTGAATTTCAGATTCAGCTCTGCGATAAATCTAATTGGGGCGCCTGCGGCACAATTAGCTGTGTGAAAAATAAGGGCATCAGCCTTATTTTTCACACTAATCCTCCATATCGTAGCAAATTTATCCGTTACATTAATTATATCGGAATTTTCTATAAAAATCAAAAGAAATATTCTGATTATTTCATTATGCAAATGTTACAAAACATAAAATGGCTTTTTGTAAGTTTAGCTAATGGCTTTTTGATGATTTTTGTTATAGAATAGACGGAGTAGAAGATGTTAGTAAACATATTCAAATATAGGAGGAATTATCAATGGCTAGTTTATCATTAAAAAACATTAGTAAAGTATATCCTAACGGCTTCGTGGCAGTTAAGGATTTTAATCTTGAGATTCAGGATAAGGAATTTATTATCTTCGTAGGACCTTCTGGTTGTGGAAAATCTACAACACTTCGTATGATTGCAGGTCTTGAAGAAATTTCTGGTGGTGAGTTATATATTGGCGACAGACTTGTAAACGATGTTGAACCAAAGGACAGAGATATTGCGATGGTATTCCAGAACTACGCTCTGTATCCACATATGACAGTATTCGATAATATGGCATTTGGTCTTAAGTTAAGAAAGACACCAAAGGATCAGATTGATAAGTTAGTACATGAAGCTGCCAGAATTCTTGATATCGAGCACTTACTTGATCGTAAGCCAAAGGCTTTATCAGGTGGTCAGAGACAGCGTGTGGCTATGGGTCGTGCTATCGTTCGTAATCCTAAGGTATTCCTTATGGACGAGCCTTTATCAAACCTTGATGCTAAGTTGAGAGTACAGATGAGAATTGAGATTTCAAAATTACATCAGAGACTTGAAACAACTATTATCTACGTTACACATGACCAGACAGAGGCTATGACACTTGGTACAAGAATCGTAGTTATGAAGGACGGTGTTGCTCAGCAGGTAGATACACCTAAGAACTTATATGATAATCCAGCAAACTTATTCGTAGCAGGATTCATGGGTTCTCCACAGATGAACTTCATCGATGCACAGGTTACACAGTCTGGCTCAGATGTATTATTAGTATTTGGTGCTCATTCAATCAAGGTTCCAGATGGAAAAGCTAAATACCTCATCGAAGGTGATTATATTGACAAGACAATCGTTATGGGTATCAGACCAGAAGATTTCCATGACGAAGAAGTATACATTGATTCAAGACCAGAAGCAGTATTCGAGGCTACTATCAGATTATACGAAATGCTTGGTGCTGAAGTATTCCTTTACTTCGATATCGAACAGTTCAATTGTACAGCAAGAGTTAACCCTCGTACAACAGCTAGACCTGGTGATACAATTAAGATGGCAATTGATACTGCTAAGTTACATCTCTTTGATAAAGAGACACAGCAGGTTATTACAAACTAGTATTTGAATATTTTGTGAAATTTTGAGGAAATACATAAAAAATATGTATTTCCTCTTTTATTTTTTGTCAAAATAGTTTAAGATAATTGTAACTATAAAATTTTGGGAGTGAAGTGCATGATATCAAATCAAATTCTATTAAGCACAATAGAAGGTCTTAAAAATATTACCAGAATAGATATGTGTGTGATGGATACAGAAGGTAAAGTTTTGGCATCTACATTTGATGGTGCAGAGCAGAATGAAGATGCAGTATTGTCTTTTGTTGAATCACCGGCTGACAGTCAGGTTGTGTCTGATTTTCAGTTTTTTAAAGTGAGCGAGGATAATCAGTTAGAGTACATACTTTTGGCAAAGGGTGGCTCTGATGATGTTTACATGGTGGGGAAGATGGCAAGTTTTCAGATTCAGAACTTGCTTGTGGCATATAAGGAAAGATATGACAAGGATAATTTTATCAAGAATCTTCTCCTGGACAATATGCTCTTGGTTGACATATATTCAAGAGCAAAGAAACTTCATATAGAAACCAGTGCCAGAAGAATTGTTTTTTTAATTGAGACAGAGCGAGAGAAGGATACAAATGCCCTTGAAACCATTAAAGGTCTTTTTACAGGAAAATCAAAGGATTTTATTACGGCAGTGGACGAAAAAAACATTATTCTTGTAAAGGAATTATCAGAAAACCAGACTTATTCAGATATGGACAAGATTGCGAAAACATTGCTTGATATGTTAAATGCGGAGGCTATGGCCAAGGTCAATATTGCATATGGAACAATTGTAAATGACATAAAGGAAGTTTCCAAATCGTATAAGGAAGCAAAGCTTGCCCTTGATGTTGGTAAGATTTTCTACAGTGATAAAAATGTCATTGCTTATAACAGTCTTGGAATTGGCCGACTTATATATCAGCTGCCTATTCCATTGTGTAAGATGTTTATTAAAGAGATATTTGGCGGAAAATCTCCGGATGAATTTGATGAAGAGACATTATCTACCATTAACAAATTCTTCGAGAACAGTCTGAATGTGTCTGAAACATCCAGACAGCTGTATATCCATAGGAACACTCTGGTTTATCGTCTGGATAAGCTGCAGAAAACAACAAATCTTGATTTGAGAGTGTTTGACGACGCCATTACCTTTAAGATTGCACTTATGGTTGTTAAATATATGAAATATATGGAAACTATGGACTATTAGGATGCAATGATGTAAAATAAACTGGCAGTGAAATTACAAAAGTCTTGCAGAAATGCAAGACTTTTTAAGAGATAGAGTGAAAGTTGAGGAAAATCAGATGATAGTATTAGAAGAAGTGAGTAAGTCATATTCCTCTGGTTCCCCTGCAATTAAGAATATAAGCTTGAAAATTGAAGAAGGGGAATTTGTGTTTATTGTTGGTAACAGTGGTTCAGGTAAATCAACGTTGATTAAGCTTCTGATGAAAGAATTGGAGCCTACCAGTGGAAAGATTTTCGTGAACGGAAAATACCTAAACACAATTAAAAGAAGAAAAATTGCTGAACACAGAAGAGGGATTGGTGTTGTGTTCCAGGATTTTAGGTTATTAAAAGACAGAAATGTTTATGATAACATTGCATTTGCACAACGTGTGGTCGAGACACCAAACAGAGTTATCAGGAGAAGAGTTCCGGCAATGCTTACGTTGGTCGGATTATCAGAAAAATACCGTTCTTTTCCAAAGGAGTTATCCGGTGGTGAGCAGCAGAGAGTTGCACTTGCGAGGGCGTTGGTAAACAATCCGTCAATTCTTTTGGCAGATGAACCTACGGGAAATCTGGATCCTAAAAATTCGTGGGAGATTATGAAACTTTTAGAGGAAATTAATAGAAGGGGTACAACTGTGGTGGTGGTTACACACAACAGAGAGATAGTGGATGCTATGAATAAGCGTGTTATTACAATGCATAAGGGCGTTATTTTAAGTGACGAGAAAAAAGGTGAATATAATTATGAAAATTAGTACATTTGGATATAGTTGTGGACAAGGTATAAAGAATATCAAAAGAAATAAGCTTTTTTCTCTTGCATCTGTTGGGACAATTTCAGCATGTATTTTCTTGATGGGATTGTTTTACATAATAATCGCTAATTTTCAAAATATGGTAAAGGAGGCAGAGAAATCTGTCTGTGTTACCGTGTTTTTTGATGAGGACGCAACTGATGATGAAATAAAGCTTATTGGAGACAAGATAAAGAAGAGAATTGAAGTTTCAAGAATAGAATTTACTTCGGCTGAACAGGCATGGGAGGAATTTAGCAAAGAGTATTTTAAGGATGAACCAGAACTTGCGGAGGGATTTAAGGATGATAATCCATTGGCAAAATCAGCAAATTATGAGGTTTATCTGAATGATGTGTCAATGCAAAGTAGTCTGGTCAGTTACATTAAATCCATCGATGGGGTGAGAAAAGTCAATGACTCTCCTGATACTGCCAATACCCTTACGGATTTTGGCAAAATGGTAGGTTATATTTCTATTGTTATTATAGGAATTTTATTTGCGGTAGGTATATTTCTTATAAGCAATACGGTTATGATTGGTATTACCGTCAGAAAAGAAGAAATAAAAATTATGAAGTTAATTGGTGCAACAGATTTCTTCGTAAGGGCCCCTTTTATTGTGGAGGGTGTTATTATAGGATTAATTGGCGGTTTGATACCTGTGGGTATTTTGTATGGAATTTACAATAAGGTAGTGGGATATATCTCATCACAGTTTATATCATTTACTAGTCAGGTAAGCTTTGTGAACACCAGCGAGGTGTTTGCGTTTGTATTACCAATGGCGTTGATAGTAGGTGGTGGAATAGGTTTTCTTGGAAGTATGATAACTATTAGAAAGCATCTCAGGGTTTAATTGATTTTAGAAATGGAAAAACAATATGAATAGCAATATGGAAAATAAAAAATTATTTAAAAAGAAAATAATGGAGATTCTTGCCATGTTTTTAGTGGGTGCGATGGTTATCGGAATTACACAGCCATTAAAGGCCACTAACATCTCTGAAGAGAAAAAGAAACAGCAGGAAATGGAAGAAAAAGTAAAGGAAATGCAGGCGGCAATTAAAGAATTGGAAGGTCTTAAGGGAGATGCTGAGAAGTATGTTAAGGCTATGGACGAGAAGCTTGCAGAGGTAACTAAAAGAGTAGTAGAAATAAATGAAAAAATTACGGATAAACAGGCTGAAATAGATGAGATAAATGTTGTTTTGGATGAACAGCAGAAGGATATTGATTCTCAGTATGAGTCCATGAAGCTTAGAATACGATTTATGTATGAAAACGGTCAGACAGAATACATGGATATGATTCTGGGCTCAAAAAGTATTGGAGATTTCCTAAGTAAAGCAGAATATATTTCAAGCATTACTGAATATGATAGGGATATGCTTCAGAAAATGAAGGATACAAAGGCTCAGATAGACAAAACCAAGGAATCTTTGGTTGCAGAGGAAAAGAATCTTCAAAGCCTTTTGGAAGAAGCAGAGCAGGAGCAGGCGTCTGTTGAGATGCTTAGAAAAGAAAAACAGGCTCAGCTTGAGGCTATGGAAGCTCAGATAAACAATTCAAATGATGAACTTTCAAAACAGCAGAAGGAGCTTCAGGAACAGGCTGCACTTGTTGCTGAAATTGAGGCAATAGAAAGACGCAGAAAAGAAGAGGAAGAGAGACGTAAAAAAGAAGAAGAGGAAAGGAGACAGCAGGCGTTACAAAACGGACAAACTGTTGACGATAACAAGGATGATGTTCCTTCTTATTCGGGAGGAGGATTTGTGTGGCCAACGCCGGGATATTACACGGTTACTTCTGATTATGGAAATAGAAATAACCCGTTTGATACATCAAGTGCAGAGTTCCATAAGGGAATAGACATAGGTGCTCCAAATGGTGCAACAATCGTGTCTGCGGCGGATGGAATAGTTGCGTGGTCATATTTTAGCAGTTCGGCTGGAAACTGGGTAGGAATAGACCACGGGAATGGAGTATATACTGTATATATGCATATGTCATATTCCATAGTGCGTGAGGGACAGAAGGTTTCAGCGGGTCAGACCATTGGTTATGTTGGAACAACTGGAAATTCAACAGGATATCATCTGCATTTTGCAGTGAGAAAGAATGGTTCTTATGTTAATCCAAATAATTATTTTTAGTTGATATTACCAGAATAAAGGTTGTTCTGGTGTCAAGGAAAGTGTGAAAAATGGAGAAAAAATATTACCATACAGAGACAAAGGAAATTGATGACAATTCATATCAATATGATTCGGATGTTAATGGGGTGAAGAAAAAGGAGAAGAAAATAGGCAGAAAATACTATAAATCAGGTTTTTTTGCAGGAGTAATCTGGGGAATAGCTATTATTTTTGCGGTTATTTTAGTTTTTGATATCGTTGCCGTGAAGATAACTAAAAATGGAATTAACTCTTCCTACATAAGAAAAATTGGTGTAGACGATAAGGAAAATCTTTTGGGAAGCTACATTGATACCTATTTTTACAAAGAAGTTGACGATGAGCAGTTAACTGAAGGTGCCTACAAGGGAATTGTGTCTTCGCTTGGTGACCCTTATTCGGTTTACTACACAAAGGAAGAATATGCGGCACTTAACCAATCTTCTGAAGGAGAATACACAGGAATAGGGGTTGTTGTTTCAAAAAATTCCGATACAAATGAGATTGTTGTATTAAAAGTGTATACAAATTCTCCGGCAGCAGAGTCGGGCATTATGGTTGGAGATGTGATTTCAAGTGTGGATGGAACAGATGTTAATGGAATGTCAACTGATAAGCTTGCTGAATTAGTTAAGGGAAAAGAGGGCACCGCAGTCAATATTATTGTTCGAAGAGATGGCAAAGAAGTGAGTTTTGATGTGATAAGAAAAAAAGTTGAAGTTGACATGGTGGCATACGAAATGCTTGAGGATAAAATAGGTTACATCATTATTGACCAGTTTTCTGGAAAGGCTGAGCAACAGGTAAAAACTGCGCTTATCGATTTACAGTCCCAGGGAATGGAAAAGCTCATTATAGATTTAAGAGATAACCCAGGGGGAATGTTGACCTCAGTTAAGGGAATACTTGATTATTTTCTTCCGGAAGATAAGCTTGTGCTTTACAGTATGACAAAAGAGGGAAAGAAAACAGAGTATTTCACACAGACCAAGGGTGAATTTTTGGATATACCTATATGCGTATTGGTTAATGAAAACAGTGCCAGTGCCTCAGAGCTTTTCTCGGGTACAATGCAGTGTTATGACAGAGGAGAGGTTGTTGGTACTGTAACTTTTGGAAAGGGAATAATGCAGAATATTTTCCCTCTTGATGATGGAACAGCCATAAAGCTTACAATTGGAAAATATTATTTGCCTGACGGAAGTAATATACATGAAATTGGGATTAAACCGGATTATGAGGTTGAAATGACAGAAGGAGTTAAAAACATCTGGTCATTGGAACACAAGGATGATCCACAGCTCTGTAAGGCAATAGAGGTTTTGAAGAGTAAATAGATAATTATAATTGGATGAAAAATTGAGTTGGTTATTGACGGGCTACCGCACTGAGTGTGATAGCCCGTTTTTTCATGTCAGTGGAACTAAATTTTATTTTTTGCCGGCTTTATTTGTTTTGCCTATATATTCTTTTAGTACCATGTTTACATATTGACTGAATGATCTGTCATCATTCTCAGCAAGTTCTTTAATACGTTGTACTATGTCTTCATCAAGAGTGATACTGACCTTGTTTTTTAATGGCTTCATTTAATCCCCGCCTTTTAGTTGATTTTATAGTTAATATATCATCTTACCGTACTAAATATTGTAAAGTAGGATAAAATATGATAAAATGCGATATAGTAGGATAAAGTAGTGCTTTAGGACAAGAAGAGTCTACAATTATTATCCCGAATATTATTAATTTGACTATGTACTCTCGGAATATTTTGTATATGAATTTCTGAGATAGATTTTTAGTGGACAAAAGTACAGTGAAAATATAGCCAGAAAGGCATATGCGAAAAATATTCCGAGAGTACATGATTAGACAAGGAGGAAAAAAATGAGGAAATTTACAGCTATTTTACTGAGTATTCTGTTGTGCGTATCATTGGTTGCCTGTGGCGAGAAAAAGGATGATAAGTCACATAATAATACCTCAGGAAATAAAAAACAAAATTCTCAAAGTGGCACAGAAAACAAGGGAGAAAAAGACAATCCAGAAGAGAATGTCGGTGCTGAGGAGGCATACAGCATTACTTATCAGGAAGTACAGGAATTTAATAAGCTCTGTCTGTACAATTATGGTATGTTGTGGAGAAAAAATGATAGATTTGAGGAAAATATGTACTTCTATGGAAAGTATACAAATCTTTCTCTGACTAACAGCGAATATTTAAAGCCAGCAGGGGTTGACCCTGAAAAGATAGTTCAGCTTGTACTTCCATTTGCGTGCTTGATGGATGACGGAACGGTTAGTAGTTATGATGGAACACTGTATTATAACACTCCAAATCCGCTTATAAAGGTGGTGAATAAAAATTCGTCTTGTATTTTGGGTCTTACTGAAAATGGACTTGTTGCTGAAATAGACGTATATAAAGACATGCCTAGAATGCTGGAGTATGAAAATGTTAAGGATATTATTCCAATTGGAAGTGGAGCCGTAATTTTAAAAGAGGATGGGACTTTTGAACTTGAGGAATACAGCAGGATAAATCAAAATGTGGTAAAGCTTGACGAGATCGACTGGAATGAAGTGGTTTCTGCCGGTTATACAGGGGGAGAGTGTCAATTCCTTGCGGCATCATTAAAGGATGGAACTGTCAAGGTGACAGGGGTTAATTATCCTGAAGAAGCAGAAAAGTGGACCGACATTGTATGGATATCCGTGCTGAACGATAGCATTGTAGGACTGAAAAGCGATGGAACACTGGTTTTTGCAATTAATGAGTATGTAAAACAGAATGGTACAGAGGAAGAAAAAGAGAAGTTGAAGAAGTTGGAGGAAACAAAGGAACAGTGCAAAAACTGGGGAAAATTGTGTGGATTTGAAACAAGTGGGCTTTTAGATGGACTTGTCATGGGAATTGGTGCTGACGGCGTGTTCTATACAAATATTGAAGGTCCTTTATATCATACAGCCCTTGTATATGAGGATGGAGAATACAAACAGAAAACGGAGTATATGAGTGGTGATGATTTCACGGGTGCCAAAGCTTACAAAAGCTATTATGTCGGACATGAGATAAAATAATTTAACCTATACAAAAGATTCCGAGAGTACATAATGAACAAGAAGGAGAAAATGCTATGGATGAAAAAATGAAAAAAATAATTGGTATTATTGCTCAGGTTGGGGGAGGACTAGTGGCTTTGGCACTGGTATTTCCTTACTTGAAAACCAGATATGATATGATTGATTCAATATGGATGATTGTGGTGGATAAGAGGCATACTATACCGGCATTGGGGGTGGTATTTCTAATAGCAGTCATTGGTGTGGATGTTTGTCTCAGTAAAAAAATTGTTGATAAGATGTACTCGAATTTAGTATGCCTTGGTTTTGCGGTTTTTAATTTCATTTTTATGTTAATTGAAACAATTTCAGCAATTGTGGCCTTGGATGATTATGTTATTGGCAGAGTATATAAGCCGGGAATTTCCTTTTGGTTACTAATACTTGGAAGCATCGTGATGCTAGGGGCAGCAGTGACTAATACGGTCATGAGATTCAAAAGTGGAGAAATGAAGTTTCCGGGCAAAAATTAATATACTGTTTACTGATTGGAAGGGAAGAAAGAAAGATGAAGAGAGAAAAAATATTATATAAAAAAGCTAAATTTGCCTTGATTTCAGTGCTTTTAGTTTCATTGATAAGCGGATGCGGTGCTTCGGGTGATTCAAAGGGCAATGGAAAGGGAGGTAATGATAATAATAAGAATAACAACAATGACAACGATGTGGTTCAGGAACAGGATAGTGGTTCAGATGGATTTAAGGTAAAGGTGGATGAGGATATTCAGAAATCCATTGACACCGCAAATAAAATGACCACATCAATGATTGTTGACGACGAGGGAAATATTTTTTATACAAATTATACAGATGCCTGTGCATATTATGGTAAGGACATAAAAAAAGTTGCAGAGATAGATGACGGCTATGTAATGGTAGGCTGCACAGATAAGAAAATATATCACTACGAAAAACTGGTAAGTGATAAGTATGATGTTAAGGATATCATTAATACAGACGTAGGAGTGGTAATAATCACAGAGGATGGAGAAGTATTGTTCTATGATGATAAATATGACCTGTACCAGAATTATAGATATCCATATGGCAATGTGAATGAATGTCAAAATATCAAAGACATTGTAGCGGGATTTGGTGGATACCTTGAAACAACCCCTGTTTTTGACAAGGATGCAAATCGTTTTAATGTAAAAAGTGATGATGGTAATAATAGAAAAGATAAACCTCTTCTGGAGTATGATGTAAGCGGATGGAAAAATCTGGCGGTTGTGGATGGTGTGAAGAGTTCTAACAATAAAGTCACCAGTATGGTGGGCATAGCAGGAGACGGGACTGTATATGCAGCAGGAGACTATTCTGAGGATGTGTTGTCCTGGGGAGAGTTAAAGTATGTTTCTGTAGGTAGCAATGGCATTGTGGGCGTAACAAGGGATGGAAGCCTGAAAATTGCGGGAAAATATGCTGATGAAATAATCGAGAAATTTAAAAAATATGAAATAAAAAATGTCGAAGCGGCTATTATTAATGGCGCGACTGTACTTGTGAAAAATGATGAAGGGTATTATTGCGCAGATGTGTTTGGAACGGATGAAGCATTATTTTTCAACAAAAGCGAAGCTGATGAATACTGCAGGTATGATATGCTGACTAAGGATGGGAAGTTTTATTCATATGATAAGGATAAAAAAGCCTGGGTTGAAGAGGAACAAAACTTTAATGGTTCAAATTATGGAGATGTGGTAATTGGAAGCGATTTGAGTTCAGGGAATATTGAGTGGGGAACAAATCTCAAGGGATTAACCTATGTGAATTATGATGCTTGTGATGTAAGTTTTATGCTGGTGGATATCAATGGAGATGGAATGAAAGAGGTATTCCTGAAAAATGATGATGCAATACACGCACAGGGATATATGGCTTTTGCTTCTGTTTTGAAGGGAAATCTTAGTGTTATTTTGAGTGCTGATGAAATAACAGGATATTATCAGGATTGCGGTATTATTAAAACAGGCAGAACAAACAAAGGTTATTATCAGATGTCATATTGGCAGTATCGTGATGGAATGATTATTCCGCTTGTTTATTCTTACAGAAATGATAATTCAACCACTGGTGAAACAAAGTATTATAAATACGAGGATAATTCTGCAAGTGAAGATGCATTGGATGATGGATTGGAATATACAAATGTGGAAATAACCCAGGAGGAGTTTGACAAGTTCATAAATGACAATGTTAAAGGTGAGTTTACGTCATTAAATACTAATGAATTTGTAGATAACAAAAAGGGTAAACTTGAAAAAGAATTATTTGGTAATTAATCATAAAAACAGGAAACATCAAATTGCGTGTTTTCTGTTTTTTTTTATGTCAATAAAAACGGCTCATACTTTATTTTATTATTGTATTTGGTATACTTACAATAGTATGTGCTGGTTTTACGCAGCTATGAGGCTTGTTGAAGAATAATGTAATGAGGTGTTGGGGAACATTTGAAGAATGATATAAAGGAAATTCTATTGATATACTTGGAATATCAGGTGTATCGATAGGATTTTTTTGTGGGTTTTCATTTTATTATAATTGAACTAAAGAACAAATGTTCGCAAATATGCTATACAAATTAAATATCACGTGGTATAATTAGTACCAATCGTTGCAAAATTCCTAATGAGAATATATGACAATGGAGGTGCTTTTGTGGAAAAAATAGATAATATTTTTAAACTTCACAGCGAATATCAGCCAACCGGGGACCAGCCCCAGGCTATAGAGAAGCTGGTCAACGGTTTTAAAGAAGGCAATCAATTCCAGACTTTACTGGGGGTTACAGGCTCTGGTAAGACATTTACCATGGCAAATGTTATAGCGAAACTTAATAAGCCGACTTTGGTATTAGCGCACAATAAGACCCTTGCTGCCCAGCTTTATGGAGAGTTTAAAGAATTCTTCCCGGAAAATGCGGTGGAATATTTCGTGTCCTATTACGATTATTATCAGCCAGAAGCATATGTGCCTTCCACTGACACTTACATTGAAAAAGATTCGGATATAAATGATGAGATAGATAAATTGAGACACTCAGCTACGGCGGCACTTACGGAGAGAAGGGACGTTATAATCATTTCCAGTGTGTCGTGTATATACGGTCTGGGAAGTCCGATAGATTATCAGAATATGGTGCTTTCTTTAAGACCGGGGATGATGAAGGACAGAGATGATGTCATCCGAAGGCTCATTGACATTCAATATGACAGAAATGACATTGATTTTAAGCGTGGAACCTTCAGGGTACGTGGAGATGTGGTTGAGATTTTTCCAGTGGCTTCTACTGAAAATGCCATCAGGGTGGAATTTTTTGGAGACGAGGTGGACAGAATATCGGAGATAGATATTGTGACTGGCAATGTGAAGACTAATCTTGAGCACGTTGCCATTTTTCCGGCATCACATTATGTTGTTGAGCCTGACAAGATGATGGAAGCCACTAAAAATATTGAAAAAGAGCTTGAAGAGAGAATTGCTTACTTCAAGAGTGAGGATAAGCTTTTGGAGGCCCAGAGAATATCGGAGAGAACAAATTATGACATAGAAATGATGAGGGAGACTGGCTTTTGTTCAGGAATAGAAAACTATTCAAGACATCTGGCAGGGCTTGAGCCGGGAGCTACACCACACACACTTTTAGATTATTTTCCGGATGACTTTTTGATTATTGTGGATGAGTCCCATATTACCATTCCACAGGTGAGAGGTATGTATGCAGGTGACCAGTCAAGAAAGACGACCCTTGTGGATTATGGATTCAGACTGCCTTCAGCAAAGGACAACAGACCTTTGAATTTCGAGGAGTTTGAGAATAAAATTGACCAGATGCTTTTTGTGTCCGCCACACCGAATGTTTATGAAGATGAACACGAGCTTTTGAGGGCAGAACAGATTATCAGGCCTACGGGACTTCTTGACCCTGAGGTTACTGTTAAACCGGTAAAGGGGCAGGTTGATCATTTGATTTCAGAGATTAATAAGGAAGTCGAAAAGAAGAATAAGGTGTTGGTGACCACGCTTACCAAGAAGATGGCAGAGGATTTGACGGATTATATGAAGGAAGTGGGAATAAGGGTCAAATATCTTCACTCTGACATTGACACGCTTGAGAGAACAGAGATTATCAGAGATATGAGACTGGATGTATTTGATGTGTTAGTGGGAATTAATCTTTTGAGAGAGGGTCTGGATATTCCGGAGATAACATTAGTGGCTATTCTGGACGCTGACAAAGAGGGATTTTTGCGTTCTCAGACATCTCTTATTCAGACAATAGGAAGGGCAGCCAGAAACTCGGAAGGTCACGTTATTATGTACGCTGATAATATGACGGATTCCATGAAAAATGCCATTGAGGAAACAAACAGAAGAAGAGAAATTCAGAAGAAATATAACGAGGAAAACGGCATTACGCCTACCACTATTAAGAAGGCAGTCAGAGATAGAATAAGCATAACAAAAGAAGCGGTTGTCACTGTTGACAAGCTGAAAAAGGATCCGGAGTCCATGAGCAGGGCAGAGATTGAGAAATTAATCAAAAAGATAATGAAGGAAATGCAGAAGGCGGCTGCAGAACTCAATTTTGAGGCGGCAGCGGAATTGAGAGACCAGATGCTTGAATTGAAGAAACAGCTTGAAGACTGATTAAATCAATGTTTTGAGGCAGAGAACGACAAAGGATAGAGATAATCATTAAGAAATTGGATAACAGAAATTCACGGAGGCAGATATGGCACTTAGAAGAGCTGAAAAGCAGTATATAAAGATAAGAGGGGCCTATGAACACAATTTAAAGCACATAGACATCGACATTCCCAGGGATGAGTTTGTGGTGGTTACAGGTCTATCGGGGTCAGGAAAATCATCTTTGGCATTTGACACTATTTATGCCGAAGGTCAGAGAAGATATATGGAATCACTGTCTTCCTACGCAAGACAGTTTTTAGGTCAGATGGAAAAACCGGGGGTGGAAAGCATCGAAGGTTTATCACCTGCCATCTCCATTGACCAGAAATCCACAAATAGAAATCCACGTTCAACAGTGGGAACAGTAACAGAGATTTATGACTACTTCAGACTGTTGTATGCGAGAATAGGTATTCCACATTGTCCTAAATGCGGAAAGGAGATTTCAAAACAGACAGTTGACCAGATGGTGGACAGGATTTTGGAACTACCAGAGAGGACAAAGCTGCAGTTATTGGCTCCTGTGGTTAGAGGACGAAAGGGAGAGCACACAAAGGTGTTAGACCAGGCAAAGAAGGCAGGGTATGTAAGGGTAAGAATTGATGGAAATATGTATGAGCTTTCAGAGAAAATATCCCTTGAAAAAAATAAAAAGCACAATATTGAAATTGTTGTAGACCGAATTTCTGTCAGGGATGGAATAAAAAAACGTCTCACGGATTCCGTGGAGACTGTTTTGGAATTAAGCCACGGACTAATGATCGTAGATGTTATAGGACAGGAGAGCATGAACTTCAGTGAGAGTTTTGCCTGTCCGGACTGTGACATCAGTGTTGATGAAATACAGCCAAGAAGCTTTTCGTTTAATAATCCTTTTGGTGCCTGCCCGGAGTGTTTTGGACTGGGTTATAAGATGGAGTTTAATGTGGATTTGATGATACCTGACAAATCACTTAGCTTAAATGAGGGGGCAATCGTCGCCTCAGGCTGGCAGTCAAGTAACAAACCGGGAAGCTTTTCAAATGCCATACTGAATGCTTTGGCAGAGACGTATAATTTTTCCATGGACACACCCTTTGAGGAACTGTCAGAAGAGGCGAAAAATGCCATAATTAATGGAACTGGTGGAAAGGTATTAAAGGTTCCGTTCAAAGGTCAGCGCGGCGAAGGTGTCTATGATGTTAATTTTGAGGGCCTTATTTTGAATGAGGAGAGACGTTATAAGGAAACATTTTCTGAAACGGCAAAAGCCGAATACGAGGAGTTTATGACTATTACCCCTTGTAAGGAATGTAAAGGACAGAGACTTAAAAAGTCTTCCCTTGCGGTTACTGTTTCTGATAAGAATATTTTTGAGATAACTTCTATGTCCATACGTGATTTGTATGCTTATATGAATAATCTCGAGCTTACAGAACGTCAGGAGTTTATTGGAGCTGAGATTTTAAAGGAGATAAAGGTCAGAATAAGTTTTCTGATGGATGTGGGTCTGGAGTATCTCACTTTATCAAGAGCCACAGCCTCCCTGTCAGGAGGGGAGGCCCAGAGAATCAGGCTTGCCACACAGATTGGTTCAGGACTTGTGGGAGTGGCATATATACTTGATGAGCCAAGTATAGGGCTTCATCAGAGGGATAATGAGAAGCTCATTAAGACACTTCTTCACTTGAGAGATTTGGGAAACACCCTTATTGTTGTGGAACACGACGAGGACACAATGCTGGCGGCAGACTATATTGTGGATATTGGTCCAGGCGCAGGTGCCCATGGCGGAGAGGTAATAGCCACAGGTACAGCAAAGGAAATTATGGAAAATGAGAAATCCATTACCGGTGCATACTTAAGTGGAAGAATAAAGGTTCCGGTACCTGCAAAGAGAAAAGAGCCTGCAGGATGGTTAAAAATAAAGGGTGCAAAGCAGAACAATCTTAAGAATATTGATGTTGACATTCCATTGGGGATTATGACCTGCGTAACAGGCGTGTCAGGTTCTGGAAAGAGTTCATTAGTAAATGAAATACTTTATAAGAGTCTTGCAAGAACCCTTAACAGAGCACGCGTTATTCCGGGAGAGCACAAGGAAATACTGGGTGTGGAGCAGCTTGATAAAATTATCGATATTGACCAGTCTCCGATTGGAAAGACCCCGAGGTCAAATCCTGCCACATATACGGGCGTTTTTGACCAGATTAGGGATTTGTTTGCCAGTACAACCGATGCGAAAACAATGGGATATAAAAAGGGAAGATTCAGCTTTAATGTTAAAGGTGGAAGATGTGAGGCCTGCGCCGGCGATGGTATTATCAAAATAGAAATGCATTTCCTGCCGGATGTATATGTGCCTTGCGAGGTGTGCGGTGGAAAGCGCTATAACCGCGAAACTCTTGATGTTAAATACAAGGGCAAGAGTATATTTGATGTCCTTGATATGACTGTTGAGGAGGCAATGGTATTTTTTGAAAATGTCCCATCAATATACAGGAAAATAAAGACCATGTATGATGTAGGATTGTCATATATTAAGCTTGGACAGCCATCTACTACATTGTCAGGAGGAGAGGCACAGAGAATAAAGCTTGCCACAGAGTTGAGTAAGAGAAGTACGGGCAAAACTATTTATGTTCTTGATGAGCCGACAACAGGACTGCATTTTGCTGATGTTCATAAGCTGGTGGAGATTCTGCATAAGCTTACCGAGGAGGGCAATACAGTAGTTGTAATAGAGCATAATCTTGATGTAATAAAGGTGGCAGATTATATTATCGATATAGGACCGGAAGGCGGTGACAAGGGCGGAACCATAGTTGCCAAGGGTACCCCGGAGGAGGTTGCAAAAAATGAAAAATCCTATACCGGAAAATTTGTCAGGAAATATTTAGAAGGAAATATCTAGAAAATTAAGTAAAAAAGTCCTTCAACCCACAGATTTAGAAGATACTAAATAATGTACTCACGGATAATCATATACAAAAGATTCCGAGAGTACATAATGTGGATTGAAGGACTTTATTTTTATGTATATTAATTTATACGGTTGAAGTAATCCTTTGTTTCTTTTACGACCACATTGCTCAGGAATACGATGGCAATAAGGTTTGGTAAGGCCATAAGCGCATTAAAGATGTCTGCAATTGTCCATACCGCAGAAATTGTGAGGAATGGACCTATCAATACAGCCAGGATGTAGAGCCAGCGATATACCTTAATGGCCGCTTTGTTTCCGCCGGTAAAATATTCGAGGCATCTCTCAGAATAGTAGTCCCATCCAAGAATTGTTGTAAATGCGAAAAATACAAGACAAAGCATAAGCATTGCTTCACAAACTTTATCTCCGAAAGGAAGACCATTTTTAAAGGCATGGGATGTAACTGCGACACCTTCAAGACCTTCCACGTTGTAAGCACCGGTAATGACTATTGAAAGACCTGTCATGGAGCATACAACGATAGTGTCGATAAAGGTACCTGTCATTGAAACAAGACCCTGTCTTACAGGTTCGTTGGTCTGAGCGGCAGCAGCGGCAATTGGTGCGCTACCTAAACCGGCTTCATTTGAGAAAATACCACGGGCAATACCCTTCTGCATCGCAATAATTATGGCTCCGAGAGCACCGCCTGCAGCAACCTTTAATCCAAAGGCACTTTTAACGATAACACTGAAGGCACTTGGAATATTTTTTGCATTAAGACCTAAAAGGATAACGCAGAATAAAATATAAAGTCCAGCCATAAATGGAACTATAATCTGGGAAACTGTAGAAATTCTCTTTATTCCACCAATAAGAACAAGGGCGGTACATACTGTGACAACAATTGCTGCAATAACAACTGTCCAGGAATAATCACGGCCAAAAAGCGTAACAGTCCAAGAGTTGTCAGAATCAAAGAAGTTGTTTACTGATGAAGCGATACCATTTACCTGGGTAAATGTACCAATACCTAGAAGACCAACTCCGATACCGAAGAAAGCAAATAACTTGGCAAGCCACTTAAAACTTTTTCCCATACCGTTTTCTATGTAATAGAAAGGACCACCCAAAACGTGATTCTCTTTATCTACTACCCTGTATTTTACTGCTAATAGTCCTTCGGCGTATTTTGTTGCCATACCGAATAAGGCTGCAACCCACATCCAGAACAAGGCACCGGGACCACCGGCTACGATAGCAGTGGCAACACCTACAATATTTCCCGTTCCGATAGTTGCTGATAAGGCAGTACACAGTGCACCGAAAGAGCTGACCTCTCCCTTGCCACCTTCCTCGTTTTTTACCATGTAGCGCAATGCCAATGGCAGTTTCCTGAATTGTAGTCCTAATAGTCGGACTGTCAAATAAATTCCTACTAAAAGAATGGTTACTATCAAAGGGATACCCCATACGATATCATCAATCTTTATAAGAAAATCTGTAAAAGTTTTCATATTAATCTCCATTCCGCAGACGCTTTGCGTCGGAGGAATCGCGGGCTGAATTTCAGATTTAGCTCTGCGATAAATCTAATTGGGGCGCCTGCGGCACAATTAGCTGTGTGAAAAAAGAGCTCTTTCAGTGTCTTTTTTCACACTAATCCTCATTTTTGAGCGACTTTTCGCGAAGGGGCGAAGAGAAATCTGCGCAGGCAGTTTCTCTTCTGCCATCAGGGCTATTTGCCTTCGCTCAGAAGCAAATAGCTGTATGAAAAATTCAATTCAATGAATTAGCGGAAGCTTTTTGCCCAGTTTACTAAAGAATTTTGATATATATTTTCCTCTACATCACGTCTCATTTGGTCAGTGACAGGACCGTTTTTAGCCATCTTGGCAAGTATCACAGCCTGAAGCTCTGCAACAGTCATTTCCTCGTAAGGTTTTGACATATCAACTGATTCAATGGAGATAGAAGCAGGAGCTTCATTTTCATTATTATTTTCGACGGCAGCCTGCTGCTCAGCTTTGAATTCAGCCTGAAGCTCAAGGTGTTTTTCAGTCTTGATTTCAAAAGCAACAGGTTCATACTCTGTTCTTCCATTCGCAACAGGAAGCCAAATATCACCGTAATTTGATTTTACATTAATCGTGAGCTGACCGTTGTTTGCTGTGATTTTCTCGCCTGAAAGAGCTCCAACATATTCATTATTATTCATTGAAGGAATAGTCATTGTAAAATCATTGTCATCGTTATTTAATGTGACAATAACTGTTTCACTCTGGATGCTTCTGGAGTATGCATACTGTCTTGTTGTAAGGAAAAGCTCATTGTAATCACCATATGAAAGGGATGGAGTATTCTGACGGACTTTTCCAAGTGCAGCAACAAGCTTTGTGCATGGATTTTCAGTCAACGCATTTTTATAATCTTCAATATTAAGTGCAGGACGAAGTGAGTCATCAGAGAAACGCTCCTTTCTTCCATCAATTCCAAATTCAGAACCATAATATATTGAAGGAATACCAGGAAGGGTATACATAAGAATGTGTACAGGAGCAAAATGTGCCTTGTTATTCAATTTTGTATGAATTCTTTCAACGTCATGATTGTCTACGAAATTGTAAAGCTTAAATTTGTTAGGCTGATTTCCACCCATACCATAAAGTCTTTTTACGGTGTGAGCAATTTCAAAGAAGTTGTGGTCATTAAGTCCTGAATAAAGTCCTTTGTGTAACTGGTAATTTGTAACGGAATGTAGTGTTCCTTCGTTTACCCAGCGGTTATAATCACCGTGGATAACCTCACCCATAAGCCAGAAATCCTGCTTTACTTCATTAGCAACCCCACGAAGTGCTTTCATGAAATCAAAATCAAGAACGTCAGCGGCATCAAGACGTATTCCGTCAATATCAAATTCCTTAACCCAGAATCTGATTGTGTCGCAAATATAGTCCTTAACCTCCGGGTTCTTCTGATTGAGCTTGACTAAAAGGTTATAGCCACCCCAGTTATCATATGAAAATCCATCGTTATATTCATTATTATTCCAGAAATTAACATTACAGTACCAATCTTTATATCTGGAATTTTCCCTATTTGCCTTTAAGTCCTTAAATGCAAAGAAATCACGACCTGTGTGATTGAAAACTCCATCTAAAATTACCTTAATTCCTTGATTATGACATTCTGAAACAAAATTTTTCAAATCCTCATTTATTCCAAGTCTGCTGTCCAGCTTTCTGTAGTCTGTAGTCTCGTAACCGTGACCAACGGACTCAAATAAAGGTCCGATATAAAGAGCATTGCATCCAATGCTTTTGATGTGTGTTATCCAGGGAATGAGCTCATTCAGTCTGTGCTCCGGTTCTCCGTATGAATTCTGCTTAGGAGCACCTGAAAGCCCTAAGGGATAAATGTGATAAAAAATTGCCTCGTCATACCAAGCCATAGTAGTACCTCTCTTTTTGTTATTATTGTTTCATTTATTTTATTTGTATAGGGAGTCATGTTAGGACACACATACATTCTAT
>JBNRML010000125.1:0-7254 GCA_050309585.1 Lachnospiraceae bacterium | reverse complement strand
TATTTAAGGCATCTGGTATTTTATCAAAAAATACCTTTCCGGAAATATTAAACTTTAATAAGTATTCGTTATCATTTCCGCATTTGTTATACATAATGACATCGGCGTATATTCCACCTGTGTGAATACCGATTTCATTACTTATTTCACCATAGGTATGTTTTTCCGTATTCATATACCCGATAATGGATTTTAATATTTTTGCATATTTAATCATCTCAAAAGGCAGGTCTGTAATATCAAAATATAATGAAAAATATGCGATTCCATTTGTAAAGATATCATGTCTCACGACTTCCACATCATTAATTTTTTCAACCTTATTGTAAAATGGCTCAACATCCCTTGATAAATCTTCCCTCTTAAGCACCGGTATTGTATTCAGAGTTTCTTCGGTGGATGGTGTTTCCTGATATATTTTCAAATCTGCTGTCTTTTTAACTAACGCCTCTATTTCTTCCTCTGACATTTCAGATTTTATTTTTGCAAGCTTATTTTTTAATTCCTCGTCCTTTTTTACAGTCAGACCCTTTGCCGGCACTAATGTGACAACTGATGCATGAGTGTTGTTTAAGAAATATTTCTCAATCAGCTTTTCATAGTAATCTGTATCAAGCATCTTTCTTAAGTATTCAAACTGCTCATTCTGCTCCAAATGTCTGAATGGGTCATTGTCATCATAAAGCCAGCTGTCAAACACCTGAAAACTGAACATTAATCCCTTCGGGTAACTACTAAAATCATTTTCCCTGTACTGAAATTCATAATTGTTAAGTGCTGCAAGAAGTGATGCCTTATCAACACCGTTTTCCACGAGTTTTTTAAGCTCCTCATTTATTGTCTTTACAAATTCATCTCTGTCCTCTTCATTTGCATTTCTTGCCGTAAATGTAAAATATGGCTGCAAAATGTAATTGTTGTATCTGCCGGAAACATCCTTTCCTATTCCCTTGTCAATCAAAGCCTGTTTTATAGGTGCACCAGGCATCGAAATGATTGCATACTCAAGAACCTGCAAGGCAAGATATATTTCCTTATCCAAAATATCTCCGGTGACAAAGTTATATGATAAATAAGTATTGTCCCTCTCATTTTCCCCCTCTGATATCGAATACTCTTCCCTGACATATTTCACACTATCAAAGGCTGGCTGAAGAGCTATTTCCGAATCCACATTTATCCTGTCATACTCACTTAAGTATCTCTCATCAAGCCATAAAAGAGTTTTTTCCATATCCAAATCGCCATATATATAGATGTAGCTGTTGGAAGGATGATAATATTTTCTATGAAAATCAAGAAACTGCTCATATGTTAAGTCAGGAATAAAATCCGGGTCTCCTCCTGACTCAACGCCATAACATGTATCCGGATAAAGTGACTGTGTGATTACCCTGTCAATCACATCATCCGGTGATGAAAATGCACCCTTCATTTCATTGTAAACCACACCATTATAAATCAAATCTGCATCCTTATTTTCGAGGCTGTAGGTAAATCCTTCCTGACAAAAAATTTCTTCTCTGTTGTACACATTTGGATGAAAAACTGAATCCAGATATACATCCATCAAATTCTGAAAATCCTTGTCATTCGTACTGGCAACAGGATATATTGTCTTATCCGGATAGGTCATTGCATTTAAAAACGTATTGAGTGAACCCTTCACAAGCTCCATAAAAGGGTCCTTTACAGGAAACTTCTCAGAACCACATAAAACGCTGTGCTCTGTTATATGTGCCACTCCTGTGCTGTCCCCAGGTGGGGTTCTGAAACCAATCGAAAATGTTTTATTATTATCATCATTTTCAATCACAATAATTCTTGCACCTGTCTTTTTATGTTCAAAAACATAGCCCTCTGATTCTATGTCCTTTAAGCTTTTCCTCTCTCTTAATTCATAAGAAGTCAATTTTTCTATATTCATTTCTGCCTCCATATTTACACACATTTTCTGGTAATTATACCATACTTAATTTAAAATTGCCACTTATCCTTGGTTTTACTCTTATTCTGTATTATAATTATAAAAAAATACGATGGAGGACTAATGTGAAAGTAAATAATACTGTATTTGACGAAATAAAAGAATCGATTATTTCTCTTCAAAAGAAACTCTCAGATACATATTCTGACGTGACAATTTTAGTAGAGAAAACCAATGGAAAAAATTACAGATTTTCAAAAAGCGGAACCATTATCAAGGATAATATGTTTGCCAACACCGGGGCAGTTATTCGCCTGAAACACCATCTTGGAATGTATGAGTTTTCATTCAACGATTTTTCTGACGAGTATGTTTCAGGCATTCCGATGCTTATCAAAGAAAATTTAAGGGACATTCCTGATATTAACAATATGTATAAAAATGAACATCCTGACTGCATCACATCAAAAACTTCAGACACAACTGAATGTTTTAATAAGTCCACTGATTTTGATGTGGACCCGGAATCACTCAGCGACGAAAACATTACAGAGAGCCTTGAAAACATTTATAATAAAGCAATTGCCTTCGACAGCAGAATCATTGACTGCGTATGTGTTTTTCAATATCTTTTTACTCATAAAATGTTTATTTCTGACATGAAGAATATTGAGCAGCATTTATTGTGGTCAAACGGCGTTGTCCAGCCAATGGCCTCTGAAAACGATAAAACCCATCATTACCTTCAGACCTTTTCATGCCTTGGTGGTGCTGAATTATTAAAAGAAATGGATTGTGATGTTTCACTTTCCTGTCAGAAGGTTATAGAGCTTTTAAGCAGTATCCCTGTCACCCCGGGCCTTTACGATGTGATTTGTATGCCCGATGTTACGGGGCTCATTGCACACGAGGCTTTTGGACACGGAGTAGAAATGGACATGTTTGTCAAGGATAGGGCTTTGGCAAAAAAATACCTTGGAAAACCAATCGCTTCTCCAATCGTAACCATGCACGACAATGCATTGAGCATTAATGAGTCTGCTACCTATTTTTTTGATGATGAAGGCACTCCTTCACACGACACAATAATAATAAAAGACGGTATTCTCCTTTCCGGAATAAATGACCTTTTAAGCGCAGAAACCCTTGAGGTTGCTCCCACCGGAAACGGCCGTCGTGAATCTTACACACGAAAGGCATACACAAGAATGACTAATACCTATTTCGAACCTGGAGTAAGCGAGCTTGAAGATATGATTGCTTCTATTGAATATGGTATTTTATTGGAAAATGGGTCAAGTGGCATGGAAGATCCAAAAAACTGGGGCATCCAGTGTATGGTTAATATGGGACGTGAAATCAAAAATGGAAAGTTTACCGGCAGGATTTTCTCACCGGTATGCTTGTCTGGTTATGTACCAGACCTGCTCTCCTCAATCACCATGATATCAAATGAACTTCACCTCAGTGGCTGCGGTTATTGCGGAAAGGGCTACAAGGAATGGGTTAAAGTTTCTGATGGCGGTGCTGCAATAAAAGCGAAGGTTCAATTATCTTAATCTATTATTTAATATTTTGGAGGATTCCACATGAACAGAGAAATGTCATTATCTGAAAAAGTTTTGTTTTGCCTGGAGCAAACACATACTGAAGTTTATCTGATAAATGAAACAGTCACAAAAACTGAAGAATTATTTTTCATAAAAAAAGATTTATCAATGTTTAGGAATTGTGACACCACAAAATGCGAAGTTACTATATATAAGGACTATCTGCTAGGTGGTGATAAAAAAAGAGGAAGTGCAAGTTTTCAAATCACACCTTCCATGTCAGTTGAGGAAATATGTGCAAAAATCCGTTCTGCCACAAAATCTGCCTCTGCTGTAAAAGATTCCTATTATCCGTTGCCTGAAAAAGAAACCTACCATTCTGCTGAACCATCGAACCAGAATAATTTATCCGGCAAAGATATTGCTGAAATTATTTTTTCAAATGACACCGCGGATGATGCTTTTATCAATTCGGCTGAAATTTTTATCACAAACACACAGACGCGAATCGTTAACAGCAACAATTCTGACATTACTTATTCAGACACTATTTACTCAGGTGAATTTGTTGTACAGGCAGTTGAGCCTTCTGATGTGGAGCTTTACTACGATTTTAAATTCTCAAGTCTTGATAAAAACATTCAGGCTTCTCTTTCCGATTTGGTAAATGAGAGTCTGAATACAATAAAAAATCGCTCCATGGCAAAGTCTCTTTTATGCGAAAACATGAACCTGAAATATAATAAAATCATTTTAGAAGGCAATTGCATATATGAGCTTTTCTCATACTTTACAAATCGTGCGAATGCATCAATGATTTATCCCGGATATTCAAAATATAAGACCGGTGATGTTATTTCAGATAACACATTGCAAAAAATAAATCTGGAAATGACACCTAAAAAGCCATTTACAAATGAAGGAGTCAGACTTAATAATCTGCCCGTCATTGCAGACAATAAAATTGTAAATCTGTTTGGAAATTCAAAATTCTCCTATTATATCGGAATTCCTGTTGCTGGTGTGCATTCCTCTTATCGTCTGGAATGTGGAAATACACCTATTGAAGAAATGGCCAAAGAACCACATTTGAAAATCGTTAATTTTTCCGACTTTCAAATGGAGGAATTTACAGGACAGTTTGGTGGAGAATACAGACTTGCATATTACTTTGACGGAAAGAATACAGTTCCTGTCACAAACGGTTCAATAAGCTTTAATATCAAAGATATACTTTCATCATTAGTTTTCTCATCAGAGTCACAGACATCATATGATTTTAATGGACCAAAAGCAATTTCATTTGATTTCAATTAATTTCATTTAATTTCAATTATTTTCGTTTAAATTAAAGAAAATGACCTCCAATCACCAGTTTCCTGGTTTTTGGAGGTCATTATTATTTTTTAAGCATTTCCTAATTATGCATTCCAAATTTCTTCTGCATACTGAAGAATTGTTCTGTCTGATGAGAACTTACCAGCGTTTGCTGTGTTCATGAAACATTTCTGTCTGAACTTAAATGTATCAGCATAATCTTTATTCACCTGTAATTTAGCATCACAGTATGACATTAAGTCTTCTAATAAGTAGTACTTATCAGCTTTTTCCCATGGAAGATTCTCGAATAATGAGTTGTATAAGTTCTGGAATAATCCTGTTCCATCATCACTTAATGTTCCATCGATTAATGTGTCAACAACTTTCTTAATTCTTGGATTTTCATTGTAAATCTTCTTAGGATCATATGAATTCTTAATTTTTTCAATATCTTCTACTCTTGCACCAAAGATGTAGTTGTTTTCTTCACCAGCTTCTGCAACGATTTCCACATTAGCACCATCATAAGTACCTAATGTAACTGCACCGTTTAACATAAACTTCATGTTACCTGTACCTGAAGCTTCTGTACCAGCTGTTGAAATCTGCTCTGAAACATCTGCTGCCGGAGTAATCTTCTCTGCGTAAGATACACAGTAGTTAGAAATAAATACAACCTGTAATTTATCGTTAACTTCTGGATCATTTGCAATCATCTTAGCGATTTCGTTGATGAATTTGATGATACCTTTTGCCCTTGCATATCCTGGAGCAGCCTTTGCACCGAAGATAAACGCTGTAGGTGTAAAATCTTTAATTCTGCCATCTTTTAAGCCATAGTAAATGTCAAGGATAGAGAATGCATTTAATAACTGACGTTTGTACTCATGTAATCTCTTAACCTGAATATCAAAGATGAAGTCTGGATTTACTTCAACGCCCTCTTTTTCTTTGATATAAGCAGCGAGCTGCTGTTTCTTAATCTTCTTGATAGCGTCAAACTCTTTGATAACTTTCTTGTCATCCTTATATTTTTTAAGTTTCTTTAACTCATCAAGATTTGTAATCCATCCGTTACCAATCTTATCATTGATGAATCCAGCAAGCTCCTCATTTGCAAGGGCAAGCCATCTTCTCTGTGTAATACCGTTTGTCTTGTTGTTGAAACGGTCTGGGTAGATTTCATACCACTCTTTTAATGCGTCATTCTTAAGAATGTCTGTATGGATAGCTGCAACACCGTTTGTTGAATGGCTGGCATAAATTGCAAGTCTTGCCATATGAATGATGAACCATGCTTTATTGTCATCATATGGGTTGTCAATGATCTGATATTTTTCAACATCTTCTCCTGTGATGCCCATCTTCTCTAAGTCTTTGATTAATGCGTTGTTAATCTTAACAACATATTTGTATACATTAGGAATAACAGATTTGAATAATTTGATACTCCATTTTTCAAGAGCTTCTGCCATAACTGTGTGGTTTGTATAAGCGAATACTTCCTTACAAATCTTTAATGCCTTATTGAATGAAAGTCCTTCGTTTTCAACAAGGAGACGGCATAACTCAGGTACAGATACAACTGGATGTGTATCATTAAGCTGAATAGCATACTCTTTTGATAATTTAGAAAAATCATTTCCGTATTTTGCTTTGTATTTTCTAAGAATATCCTGAATAGACGCACTTGAGAAGAAGTACTGCTGTTTTAATCTTAACTTCTTACCTGCATCTGTTGAGTCATTTGGATATAATACAGCTGTAATAGCTTCAGCATCATTCTTTTCTTTGAATGCCTTGTCATATTTCTGATCATTGAATAATGCAAAATTGAACTCTTCAATAGGTTCTGCCTGCCATAATCTCAATGTATTAATTTTAGCTGCACCATAACCAATAACAGGTGTATCATACGGTACTGCCCATACTGACTGTCCCTTGAAATCGATTCTTACTTTATCTTCTTCTCTTCTTACTGACCATGGATCGCCAAATGCTGTCCAGTTATCAGCTGTTTCCTTCTGGAAACCATTTTCAAAGTACTGTTTGTAAATACCATAACGGTATCTGATACCATATCCATTTAATGTAACGTTCTGTGTAGCTGCTGAATCAAGGAAGCAGGCTGCAAGACGTCCTAAACCACCATTACCCTGTGCATTGTCTTCGATATCTTCGAATACTCTGATATCAATTCCGTTTTCTGCAAACAAATCAGCTAACTGGTTCATAAGACCTAAATTCATAAGGTTGTTATATACTAATCTTCCGATAAGGAATTCAGCCGAAAAATAACATACCTTTTTGCTGTCTGTTTCCCATGACCACTGGCTGTCCAAACTCTTCATGGCAGCTTTTGACACTGCATTGTAAAGTTCGATTGTTGAAGCTTCTTTGATTGATTTGTTGTAATCGAGGTCTAAAATAGTTATAATATTTTCCTTAAATGTACTC
>JBNRML010000124.1:0-3062 GCA_050309585.1 Lachnospiraceae bacterium | reverse complement strand
AATAATTTTGTAAAAAATATTTAATAAATACTGAATAATTTGGAAATAATATGATTGTGAATATATACAAAAATCCAGAAATTCATTTCAAAAAATTGTGCACTTTTAAATGCCGTTGACAAAATATGCCAAAAATGGCTCGTTCAAAGTCCCAAAATTGCTTCAGAGACATTGACACCGCAGTGTCGGAAAAATATAATGTCACCTAAAGTTTTACAAATGTATCTTGGGTTGAGTGGGGTAAAAATAATAAGATTGGAGATTTTAAAAATGCAGAAAATTGATTTATTAATTCAGAAATTATCAAAATTTATTACAAAACCAGATAAGAGAGTTTTACACTCCGGAATAATGATGTCTTTTGGAATGGCAGTAGTTATTATGGTTTGTTTGACATCCAGAGGTGTTGGCAGGGATGAGGTAAAAAAAGAAGTTTTCTGTGAAAAAGCTTTGGAAAACCTTGAGAAGAGTAGTGATTTGCTTGAGAATGAAAATGAGAGTGAGAGCATGGATTTTATCTCGATAAATAATTTTGGTTCAAGCAGGGCTTCTTTGACACCTGTAAACCAGAATATGCTTGGTATGTCTGCTGAGGGAATTGTCGGAAAGAGTGACACGACAGAGGCGGTTACAACAGAAGCGGTTACAGAACCAGCAACAGAAGTATCGACAGCAGCAATAGAAGTATCAACAGAGGCATCAACAGAAGCAGTTACAGAACCAGCGACAGAGGTGGCAACTGAGCCGGTGACAGAAACTGTAACACAAGCTGTAACACAAGCACCTGTGGAAGCGGGACCTGTTTTAGTTCAGACATCGGTAAACATAGATGTAACAGAGGATGATTATTACTGGTTTACAAAGATTGTTGAGGCAGAAGCCGGAGATCAGGATATGATAGGAAGAATACTGGTTGCCAATGTAATTATTAACAGAGTATGCAGTGGACAGTTTCCGGGAAGTATTTCTGCAGTTATTTTTCAGAATAATGGCAGAACTTATCAGTTTGAACCTGTAAAGAATGGCAGGATTTATAATATGAATCCGTCAGCAGAGACTGTGGAGGCAGTAAACAGGGCATTGAGTGGTGAAGATTATTCTCAGGGAGCATTGTATTTCACAATGAAAACTTCAAGCTCAAGCTGGTTTAACAGAAAATTAGAGTTATTGTTTGTGCATGGGGACCATTATTTTTATACAAATTAAAATTATGCATACTTGTTAATTAAAAAGTTGTGTGTTATAATCTCTTGCAAAAGATTATCTTAAGTTGCGAATGGAGGATTTCAGATACAATGGAAATTATGTATAAGAGTACGAGAAGTGAAAATGAAACAGTTACAGCCTCACAGGCTATATTAAAAGGACTTGCAAGTGACGGAGGATTGTTTGTTCCTACAGCTATTCCAAAGCTTGGTGTTTCACTTGAGGAATTGTCTGGGATGACATATCAGGAGACAGCATATGCAGTTATGAAAGAATTCCTTACGGATTTTACGGAGGAAGAGTTAAAGAGCTGTATAGAAAGAGCTTACGATTCAAAGTTTGATACAGAGGAAATTGCACCGCTTGTAAAGGCAGAAGGTGCTTATTATTTGGAATTATTCCATGGTTCAACTATTGCATTTAAGGATATGGCATTATCTATATTGCCACATTTACTTACAACCGCTGCAAAGAAGAATGATATGAAAAATGACATTATTATTTTAACTGCCACTTCTGGAGATACAGGAAAGGCTGCTTTAGCGGGCTTTGCCAACGTACCTGGAACAAAGATTATGGTCTTCTATCCAAAGGGAGGCGTCAGTCCTATCCAGGAAAAACAGATGGTAACACAGCAGGGAAATAATGTTTCGGTTGTTGGTATAAAGGGTAACTTCGACCAGGCTCAGACTGGCGTTAAGGAAATTTTTGGTGATGAGGAAATCTTAGCCAAGATGAATAAAAAAGGCTATTCGTTTTCATCTGCAAATTCCATCAATATAGGTAGACTTGTACCACAGATTGTTTACTATGTTTATTCGTACGCTAAGCTTCTTGCAAATGAAGAGATAGCTTTGGGCGAAAAAATAAATGTTGTTGTACCTACAGGTAACTTTGGTAACATTCTTGCTGCATATTACGCTAAAAATATGGGACTTCCTATTAATAAGCTTATTTGTGCATCAAATGATAACAAGGTATTATTTGACTTCTTCAGCACAGGTACATATGACAGAAACAGAGATTTTATATTAACAACATCTCCTTCGATGGATATCTTGATTTCAAGCAATCTTGAAAGACTTATTTACAAAATTGCAGGAAACAGTTCAGTGAAATGTCAGGAATTAATGAATATGCTTAAGTCAGAAGGTAAATATGATATTTCAGATGAAATGAAGGCAGAGTTAGGCGATTTCTACGGAAATTACGCTACAGAAAAAGAAACAGCTGATACTATTAAGGCTCTTTATGAGTCAACAGGCTATGTGATTGACACACATACAGCTGTGGCAGCGAGTGTTTACAACAAGTATAAGGAAGAGACTAAGGACGATACAAAGACAATTATTGCTTCGACAGCCAGTCCGTTTAAGTTCACCAGAAGCGTTATGAATGCCATTGATGAAAAATATGATGAATTGGGAGATTTTGAGTTAGTAGATGAGCTCAGCAGAATTGCAAATGTTAAGGTTCCGAATGCAATCGAAGAAATTAGAAATGCAGAGCCAGTCCATAAGCTTGTTTGTGAAGTAGATGAAATGAAGAAGGTAGTATGCGACGGATTTAATCTTGATTAATTATTGTAAAAAATAAATTATGATAGCCCACCGTGGAAGGGAGTTCCACGGTGGGCTTTTTTGTCTAACTCTTCATTTTAAATTTAACGTATCTGTTCAGAGCCAACCTCGAAAACTGTCGTTTTCTCGGTGTGGCGTATCCGCCAAATATATTTTTACTAATTAATACCTATAATGAAATAGAAACCCTGATTGTTCCAAATGGATACTGGAATGGAAGTACAAGGCAGTTATCAACATCCATTGGATTTAAACCTGCTAGTGGAGTAGGAGGAG
>JBNRML010000123.1:0-9592 GCA_050309585.1 Lachnospiraceae bacterium | reverse complement strand
TGTTCTGTAGTGTGTCAGTCTTATAAATAAATCATATCAGAAGGAAGATAGAAAAGAAAAGCGAAAGTCAGTCAACATGTTTCATGACACATTGGTGCCTTTCGCAGAAAGGCGGATTATAACTATGGTAAAACACACAGAGGAATATAGATTATTAGAGGTTGGAAAATGCGAAAGCTGCGGTGGTCTTCTTAGGGACAACGGTCTTGGAATTTACATTTGTTCAAAGTGTGGAAGTGAGAATTTGTCTGAGTTTGGAAAGGTTAAAAGATATATTCAGCAGTATGGACCGTCAAATGCCTTTGAAATATCATTAGCCACAGGAGTGTCTATGGAAAAAATTGATAAATTTTTAAGACAGGGCAGAATTGAAATTCCGGAGGGGTCAGACAGGTATATTTCCTGTGAGGAATGCGGGGCGGATATACGATATGGAAGATATTGTCCAATGTGTGCTGCAAAGCTTCAGAAGCAGCAGATGAAGGGAGTTTCCGTTGCTGATGTAGGAGAAGTGCCAAGAAGGACAGGAAAAATGAGATATATTGATAACGATGAAGAGGTCGGCAATAAAAGGAGAGGCAGAAGAGTTTTGTGATGGGTAATAATATTGAAGATAAGATTAAGAAAATGAAAACGCAGGAGCGAAATATCATCAGAAATATTGATATTGACGAAGACGTGGAGGAGATAAAGCACGATGGTAATTTTGAGGATACAGAGGAATTGCCATTTAATCCACGTATTTCGAGAAAAATCTCAGATGAATTCTATGAGAAAAAAGATGATGAAGTTGCGGCGGTGAAAAAAAGAGACAGAAAAGAGAAAAAGAAGAGAAAAATTAGTGCGTATAATGTTGTTGTTACAATTTTGGCATTGATTTTTATGTTTACATCTGTATTTTTATATTCAAAGCTGGATGAAAATGAAGTTGAAATGAAATATGTTGAAAAAAAAATCGAATCTGAGGATGAAGGTATAAAGGGCGTAATTAAAGATTATATGGAAAATGGCAAGGGAGTTATGGAAATGTTGAGAAAGATATTTCCAGATGACATTGTTGTTTTCAACTCAAAAGGCTATTCATTTTTTCCAGTAGCCGAAAACGTTCCAAAAAATAATATAGACAATTCTAACATCAAGAAAATGGAAAATGGAGAACTGAGATATGTAATAGACGGTGAGGTTAAGTCTTACAAGGGTATCGATGTTTCGAAATTCCAGGAGGATATTGACTGGGAAAAGGTTGCTGCAGACGGAGTTCAATTTGCAATGATTCGTGTAGGAGCCAGGGGATATGGTACAGGTGAAATTGTACATGATAAATATGCAGAACAAAATATAGAGGGAGCATTAAATGCAGGAATAAAGGTTGGTGTATATTTCTTTTCACAGGCAATAACAGAAGAAGAGGCTGTGGAAGAAGCGGAATTTGTTCTCGATATCATAAAAAATTATGACATTAAATATCCTGTTGTTTTTGATACTGAGGATGTACCGGAAGCAGATATCAGGACGGAGGTTTTGTCAAAGGATGAGCTTACGGATATTACAATTAAATTCTGTGAGACCATAAAAAAGGCTGGATATACTCCAGCGGTGTATGCAAATCTCAGATGGTTTGCCCTTTCACTGGATATAGAAAGGCTTGCAGATTATGAAAAATGGTATGCGTACTATGACAATGACCTGTATTTTCCATATGAAATAAGTATGTGGCAGTATTCTGAGACAGGGACGGTTGATGGTGTAAAGGGTAAAGTTGATATGAATATCAGTTTTAAGGACTATAACTGATACAGAAAAATTTAGATTAGGATGTAATAATTTTGTTCCGACGCAAAGCGTCTGTGGAATGGAGGTTAATATGCGAAGAGACAGAGTTCAGGCACTTGTTGTCAGAGATAAAAGTATATTGCTGGTAAGGCATAAGATGAATGGAAGAGATTTTTTCTGTCTTCCGGGAGGAGGTCTTGAAAAGGGTGAAACTTATGAGGAGGCAGTGATAAGAGAGCTGAAAGAGGAAAGTTGTGTAGACGGAAGGGTGATTAGGAAATTGTCGGTGCAGTATAAGCCGGATGATTTGGGCGAGGTACATACGTTTTTAGTTGAGATTGATGAGAATGCAAATCCCATGCCCGGGACAGACCCAGAACTATCCAAGGAAGAACAGACAATAATTGATGTGAAATGGCTTACTTTAGATGAACTTGGTGCAGTTGATCAGGCATATTTGTGGGCGGCAGGCCTTAATAGAATAACGCTATTTCATAAATTATTGCTCAGTAGTGATAATGGAAGTTATGAATAAGACAAAATATAAAAATCATTCAGTATAATCACAGAGTGTTTGTGCTGAATGTTTTTTTTGGTTGTTTTAAATTTTATACCTTTTTTTTCAATAAATTGTTAAAAAAATATAGACTATTTTGTTATTTTATGAGAGAATAAACACATAGTGCGACAAGATGTCAGTAAGATATCAGGGCTGCACAAATGAAGATTACATACTTGAAAGGAGTTCTACAATGATTTACACAAAGGAAGTTGAAAACATGTGTCCTGTAGCTAAGGGCGCAAAACATGAACCAGCTCCAATTCCAGAAGAAGGAAAATGGGTACATTCTAAAAAAATCGAAGATATTTCAGGTTTTACACACGGCGTAGGCTGGTGTGCACCACAGCAGGGTGCCTGCAAATTATCTTTAAATGTTAAAAATGGTATTATCGAAGAGGCATTAGTTGAAACAATCGGTTGTTCAGGTATGACTCACTCAGCTGCTATGGCTGCAGAGATTTTACAGGGTAAAACAATTCTCGAGGCATTAAACACAGACCTTGTTTGTGATGCTATTAACACTGCCATGAGAGAATTATTCTTACAGATTGTATACGGACGTACACAGAGTGCTTTCTCTGATGACGGTCTTGCAGTTGGTGCAGGTCTTGAGGATTTAGGAAAAGGTCTTCGTTCACAGGTTGGTACAATGTACGCAACAAAAGAAAAAGGAGTTCGTTACCTTGAAATGGCAGAAGGCTATGTAACAGGTATTGCTCTTGATGCTGATAATGAAGTTATCGGATACCAGTTCGTTTCTCTTGGAAAAATGACTGACTTTATCAAAAAAGGTGATGATCCTAACACAGCATGGGAAAAAGCTAAGGGACAGTATGGTCGTGTAGCTGATGCAGTTAAGATTATTGACCCAAGACAGGAATAATAGAAAGGAGACTAACGAGATGGCATTATTTGAATCATATGAAAGAAGAATTGACCAGATCAATTCAGTATTAAACAGTTACGGAATCAGCTCTATTGAAGAAGCTGAGAAAATTACAAAAGATGCTGGCTTGGATGTATATGAGCAGGTTAAGAAAATCCAGCCAATTTGTTTTGAAAATGCTTGTTGGGCTTACACAGTAGGTGCAGCAATTGCTATTAAAAAAGGATGCAGAAGAGCAGCAGATGCAGCAGCAGCTATAGGTGAAGGTCTTCAGGCATTCTGTATTCCAGGTTCTGTTGCTGACCACAGAAAAGTAGGTCTTGGACATGGTAACTTAGGAAAAATGTTATTGGAAGAAGAGACAGAATGTTTCTGTTTCCTTGCAGGCCATGAGTCATTTGCAGCAGCAGAAGGTGCTATCGGTATCGCTGAGAAAGCTAACAAGGTTCGTCAGAAACCTTTACGTGTAATCTTAAATGGTCTTGGAAAAGATGCAGCCCAGATTATCTCACGTATCAACGGATTTACATTTGTTGAAACAAAAATGAACTACTTCACAGGTGAAGTTGAGACAATATATGAAAAAGCATATTCTGACGGTCTTCGTGCATCAGTTAAATGTTACGGTGCAGATGACGTTACAGAAGGTGTTGCTATCATGCATAAGGAAAATGTTGGTGTTTCCATTACAGGTAACTCTACAAACCCAACAAGATTCCAGCATCCTGTAGCAGGTACATACAAGAAAGAATGTATCGAACAGGGTAAGAAGTACTTCTCAGTAGCATCAGGTGGTGGTACAGGTAGAACACTTCATCCGGATAACATGGCAGCAGGTCCTGCTTCATACGGTATGACTGATACAATGGGACGTATGCATTCAGACGCACAGTTCGCAGGTTCTTCATCAGTTCCAGCTCACGTTGAAATGATGGGTCTTATCGGTATGGGTAACAACCCAATGGTTGGTGCTACTGTTGCAGTTGCTGTTAGCATCGAGGAAGCTGCTAAGGAAGGCAAGTTCTAAGGAAAAGCAAAAACTTAAGTTTAATAAATGAAAATCAAAAAAGTAGGTTTTGCCTAATATTTGTCCACCAATCTTTTTTGTGGACAATAAGGCGTAATCTACTTTTTTGATTAATAAATTAATGATGCCAATTATTTATTTGTATGAAAAAGAAACGATATTTTCCATAATACGTAATATAATTGTAGATATTGTTGATGCGGATTGAGGTGAGTAATATATCATATGAGATTGGTAGCGAAGAATATTGGAAATATTTTATGGAATCTGAAATGTATCAAAGGTATTTCGCAACAGAAATGGTTACTTCTCCATTAAATTATTATATAGAAGATTTTAATACTGATGGAAAATATGAATTGTTAATTGCGCGTATAAGTGGTGGTTCCTTGCCAGATGATTTAGAAGATTATTCAAATATTAATATAAATAGATATCTTGATGCAGAATTAGATATTAAACCTACAATGATTGAGGTCAATAATAATACCGAAGCCATAGAGAATCGTGAGATGAATTACTTTTTTAGAAGTGTAATAGAGGAGGGGGTAACAACTAACTCTAAACTGGATTTCGACAGTTGCATTATGAAGGAATCCATAAACACATATGAGATCAAAAGGAATATGAAAAATGGTGAAGTAGAAATGATTTGTGCATCAGGAATAGGAAATTCACAGCTTATGACATATTTTGCTGGAGTGTTAACTGATTATGTTCAAGAATCATTTTGTCATTTGAATTTAGAATCTAGAATTTATAGTGTGACAATAGGTCGTCAGAAAAATGGAACGTATATTATTGATACAAAGTCAGTGTTAAGAGATGACCTTGGAACGGAAGAATATTGGACAGATTTTGATTGGACTAAAATACAGTAGGAATCTTTAACTTTTTTTAAATTCATAACTGAATATATAAAATAGAAAAAGTTTAATCGCTCAATTTTCTGATTAATTTATTAGCGATGTATAAAGAAGATTATGCAGAATACCCGAAAGGATTCAAATATGTAGGTACATATCCTGTTTTTTGCCTATAGCGGAGATAATGTGGCTCATCAGGAATGTAGAGTAAGGGATTTGTGAAAAGTAATCTTCTTTATCTGGATAAATAACACAATGAAATAAATAAGTAAAATGAAAATAACAAGGTAATTGACACAGGAAAATCCTTGAATATAATTTGAGTATGTTTTAAATTATATTCAAGGATATATTATTGTTAGAATATGTAAATGAAAGAGAGGAAGCAGGATTATGGAAAAATATTTAGTTGTAGTGGATATGCAGAAGGATTTTGTGGATGGTGCATTGGGAACAGCAGAGGCAGTGGGGATTGTTGAAAATGTTGCAAATAAGATTAATGATTTTGACGGTAAAATATTTGTAACATATGATACCCACGAAAATGATTATCTTGAGACGAGGGAGGGAAAATACCTTCCTGTTCCTCACTGTATCAGGGATACTGACGGGTGGGAGCTGAATGTCAGGGTTTTGGAGGCTTTGGAAGGAAAAGAATATGTGAAAATATTTAAGCCGACATTTGGTTCAACAGAATTAGTGAAATTGTTTGAGGAATGTGACCAGAAAAACACAGAGGTAACGATTATTGGATTGTGTACAGATATTTGTGTGGTTTCCAATGCATTGCTTTTAAAGGCAAATTATCCGGAAATGGACATAAATGTGGTAAGTGATTGCTGCGCAGGTGTTACCCCTGAGAGCCATGAAGCAACATTAATCACAATGAAAATGTGCCAGATAAACATACTGTGATGCAGTATGTTTTAATAGGAATTGATAATTCCACGGGCAATTGAAAGGGCATAATCCTCCATATGCTTATAAAAGATATCATTGTCGTAGTGACTGCTCATGAATCCTGCTTCAAGGATCAGGCTGGGCATTGATACCTTATTTAGTGCATAGTTTTCATTGGGATTATCCATACTTCCGTATTTGACACCACGATTATTTATTCCGGGAATTTTATATTCTATGGCTCGTAATATATTTTGAGAAATAGCCAAGGCATCATTTGGGACTGAGGAGTTAATCCAGGCTTCTATGCCATTAACATCCTCTGTTCCGTCATAGAAATTTCTGTGAATTTAAATAACAAGGTTTGCATTACTGTTTTCGGCAATTTCTTTTCGTTTGTCAAGAGGGATTGCTTTGTCTGAATTCCGGGTCATAATCACATTTACTCCAACTGATTCCAAATAGCTTTTCAAAAGTCTGCAAAGCAGCAGAGTGTCTTCTTTTTCATATTTGCCGGTTTCACTTTGTGCACCAACATCATCGCCACCGTGACCTGCATCTATACAGACAGTTATTTTTTTAAGTTCCGGTAATTTGTTGGAATAATCGTTTGAAAATGTCAGTAATTTGTCTGAGGACGGTTCAGTATTGGTAACATCTTTGTAAATTTTATTATCTTTAAGTGATTCCTTCGTAACCCTTATCCTGTTTTTTTGATTTGAGCTGGCTTTATTTATAAAAGATTTTATTGTAAAAAACAGAAAAAGTGCGCAAAAAGAGAGTAAAATAAATTTCGGTAATAGTTTCTTAATTTTCTTCCTTAATCTTCGATATTGTCGTTTTGTCATGATGTCCTCCTTGTGTGAATTAATGTACAAATTATATATATTTGGCGGATATGCCACACCGAAAAAACGCCAGTTTTTGAGGTTGGCTCTGAATAGTTACAATATATGTTAATATATGAGCTGTAAAAAAGTATTCATAGATATGTTAAAAAAATGTAAATGTTGTATGTGAAAAATTAAGTTTATATGATATAATGTTTACTATAAAAACGTGAGGAGATGAAAGGTACATATTACTGATTTTGCAAAAGAGAATGGATAAAACAACAGTATGGAGGGCAATCAAAGATGGAGAAGGCAAAAAAGAAAAAAAGTATTATAACTAAAATAGTTTTATTAATGTTTGTAGTGTTAACAATAGCATTTACGGCGTGCAATTTTATTTCCTGCAAAATATTTGAACAGAAGTTGGCGGATGCAAAGGGAATATCAGTAAGCGAGGCGGGTAAAGATATTGGGAATATGGTTGTTACACTTACCTGTGTTGCAGTTGGATGTGGAATAGCGGTCATTATTATTTTAAGCCTGGTATTATACAATTCGTTTGTAAAGCCATTAAAGCTGGGAGCCGTGGAAATTGAGCGAGTTGCAGCATATGATTTATCTGAGAGTACGAAGAATGACAAGCTTGTTAAATATGCAAAAAGAAGAGATGAAGTGGGTGTTATCTCAGAGAGTATTTTAACAATGAAAAAGAATCTCACAAAGATGATGGGACAGATTAGTGATACCTCTGACATACTTTCAGAAAATTCTGTTAAGCTTACAGAGAATGTTACTGTATTATTGGGAGCATCAGATAGCATTAAAGCTGCTATGGGGGCAGTGAACAGCGGTGCAGTTTCTCAGGCGGATGAAACAAGTAAGGGTGTTGAGGAGGTAAATATTCTTCAGGATAAAATTGATAAGAATTTAAAAGATTCTACATTGCTTAAAAAACGCAGTGAGGAAATGAATAAAGTTAAGGATGAAGGTCTTAAAGCAATTAAAGGACTTATCAGGACTACAAATGAAAGTAGTGAAAATCTCCAGATGGTAAAAGAAGCCTTGAAACAGAACGTTCAGCAGACAGAGCGTATTGAGGAAACAAGCCGACAGATTGATCAGATTGCAGAGCAGACAAACCTTCTGGCATTAAATGCTTCAATCGAGGCTGCAAGGGCAGGAGAGGCAGGACGTGGATTTTCTGTTGTTGCTGATGAAATTGGAAATCTTGCGTCTGAAACAAATAACCTTACACAGCAGATTCAGGAAATTGTTAATGAACTTGTTGAGAAAACAAATGATACCATGCAGAAAATGGAACTTATGGAGAAGAGCTTTGAAATGCAGAATTCAAGTGTTGAATTGACACAGAAGAAGTTCTTATTCATCGAAGAGAATCTTAAAGAGATTGAAAAGAGTACAGATGTACTTATGGATTCTGAAAACAGTATGCAGAACAGTAAGGTTGTAATTGTAAATATGATTGAGAACCTTTCAGGTGTGGCAGAAGAAAATGTTGCAAGCAGCGAAGAGATTACTGCTTCAGTGGAAAGTCAGTCAGAGTCAATCGAAGTAATTTCAAAGATGACAACAGAACTGGCGGAATTGGCTGTTTCGCTTAATGAACAGGCTAAAGAGTTTAAGTGCTAGTGCATCGGTTATTGTGAAACCGATACACTGTTTGGATTGTGATGACAAAAACAAATGGATAATAATTAAAGCATATAAATCAGGATACATTGAAACTGGGTTTATATGCTTTTTTATTTGTAAGAGAGTTTTATGATTCAAATCCCACAAGGATGCCCTGGTCTTCAGCATAGTAATTACATAATCCACCGCACAACTCGATGGAAATATCGCAGTCGGGATAATCTTTTGTGATTATTTCTTTAAGAGAGTTGGCATCTTCTGGATTGTAGCAGTGGGCGATGCGCACCTTTCCGCCTTTGAAGCCCTCATCTGTCATTGCTTTATAAATTGTGTTAAGTGCCTTTATTTTTCCCCTGACCTTGTGAAGGGGTTCCAATGTCCCTTCAGAGCTTGCCCTCCCAACAATGCAGATTCCTAACAGGCCAGCAAGCTTTGCGACTGCAGGACTTATGCGGCCATTTTTTGCAAAATTGTCAAGGGATTGAAGTGAAAATACAAGGTGTGTCTTTTCTTTGTATTTGTCTATTTCTGAACAGATTGTTTCAAAATCATTTCCACTTATAATGAGTGATTCGAGTTTTTCAACTATTAATCTGTTTTCAGGACCGGTAGATAGTGTGTCTATTGCGTAGAATTTTTTTTCTGGATGCTCTTCCACCAATATTTTTTTAGCCTGAACAGCAGAAGCATACCCTCCTGAAAGAGTACTTGTAAGAGCTACTGAAAAAATGCAATCAGCATTCTCACAATTGTCAAGCCAGTCGAATGTGTTTGGACATGAAGTAGAGGATCTTTCCTTTGAAGCTTTAAGAATTGATAACATTTCAGGAACATCAAGATTTTCGTCATCCACGAATTCGTGTTCACCGCAGATTATTTTAAGTGGCACACTTGCAAATTCAACTTTTTCAAGGGCTCTGACATTTGAAGATGAATCAGATAGAATTTTATAGTTCATATATTTCCTCATTTCTTTTGTAATTGTATTAATGTAGTGAAAAATAACTGTTAATATGGTTTTGAATAACGTATCATAAAGTATTTTATATAAATAAATATGATTAGTAAAGAGATTTATTGAATTAATATATT
>JBNRML010000122.1:0-8640 GCA_050309585.1 Lachnospiraceae bacterium | reverse complement strand
CAATTACTATGTTTAATTGAATTATCAAAACATTCTTTCACAATTCTAAGAACTGTTATCAAATACTCCTCAGTATCTTTAACATTTTCTCCAGAATAACTATATTCAAATTTAATATCTGTAATTGTTTTGTATTCGTTAATTAAATTTGAAATAGATTCCTTCAATCCATTACTACTAATGAAATGTTTCACGTGAAACATTTTGGAGTTTTTTATTTTTCCGATTCTATCTAATTCCTCTTTTAAATAAAATAGCTCTAATTTTGCTCTATTTAAATCTATATCAATAAAATTTTCACATAATTTTATTTTATTAGATATTAATGAAAATTTCTTATCTATTTGGTCTGTGTTATTACCATCTTTATGTGCCTGATATTCCATAAATTTTATTGCATCAGATTTACAAGAATCAGATACCTTGGATACTTCTTTACTAATCAAATATTTTGTATTCTTAATGTTATTTGAAACCTGAACTTCCAAATCAGATATATCTTCAATAGCCTTCTCAATATCAATTTTTTTATTCTCATATTCCTCAATATTATCTTCTAAAATCATCAACTCTTCAGCTATCTCATTTTTCTTAAACTTAAGTTTTTCAATCTCTACAACATTATTATCTTTATCTAATGAGTTTGGAGAAAAAATTTCAAATGTAGTATCAATATTTTTTGATAACTCCTCAATCATTTTTTCTATTTCAATAATTTCATAATTATATGAATCTCTTTTTTCCTTTGAAATAGAAAGTAACTTATCATTCTTTTCTTTTTCAGATTTAATAAATGAATTTACGTTTTCCATCTTTATCCTATTCCTTATAATGGTTCTTTAGAAGGTAATCCTGCTTTCCTTGGATATTTTTTTGACAGCTTATTACCTTTCTTAATTACAATAAATTTTCTTACAGTATTGTCACTTGTACCAGGTAAAATAACAGACTTATTATCTGATATACTACAACCTAAAATTTTAATTGCATTTTCCGAATTATTTAATTCTTCATCCAAATTTGCTGACTTATATGATATAAACATACCATTTACTTTTATAAAAGGCACACAATACTCTGATAATGTAGATAAATTAGCTACTGCTCTTGAAACACATAAGTCAAAATTTTCTCTATAATCTTCATTGTGTCCAAAATCCTCTGCCCTACCATGTATGCACTCTACATTTTCCAATTTAAGTCTATCAACTACTTCTTTTAAAAAGTTAATTCTTTTATTTAATGAATCCAATAAGGTAATTTTAAGATGCGGAAATACTATTTTTAACGGTATTCCAGGAAATCCTGCCCCTGTTCCGACGTCAATCACACTTTCCACTTCATTTAAATCAATAATTTGATTTAAAAGCACACTGTCTACAAAATGTTTAACTACAACATCTTCATATTCAGTAATCGCTGTCAGATTCATCACCTTATTTTTCTCTACAAGCATTTCATAATATATAATAAACTGTTCCACCTGTTTTTCTGATAAGCTAATATTTATTTCATTAAATAATTTTACTAAAAACTCTCTGTCAGCCATTAAAAACTCCTATTTATTCTTATTCTTTAAATAATTAAACTGCTCAATATATACCAAAAGAACCGAAATGTCTGCTGGTGTAACACCCGAAATTCTTGAAGCCTGTCCAATTGATATTGGTTTACATAACTTTAATTTTTGTCTTGCTTCATTTCTTAAGCTCGGAACGAGATCATAATCAATATTTTCGCTTATTTTCTTGCTTTCCAACTTCTTATACTGCTCAACCTGCTTTAATTGTCTCTTAATGTATCCATCATATTTGATATTTATGTTAACCTGTTCTATAACGTCCCAAGGAAGTACTTTTCTTTCAATATCAAACTCTTTTAGCATCTCATAATTTAACTCAGGTCTTCTTATAAGCTCAGCCAATGAAGTACCTGTCTTTAATGGTGTACTGTTATGCTCTTCAAGAAATTGCTGCATTTTTGCATTAGCACCAATCGAAACACCCTCAAGTCTTGCTATCTCTTCAGAAATCATTTTTTCTTTTTCACATACTTTTTTATATGTCTCATCGCTAACAAGTCCAACCTTATGACCAATGGCAGTAAGTCTTAAATCTGCATTATCCTGTCTCAAAAGAAGTCTGTATTCTGCTCTTGAGGTCATCATTCTGTATGGTTCTTTGTTTTCCTTTGTGACTAAGTCATCAACCAGAACACCAATGTAAGCCTCAGAGCGGTCCAGCACAATCTGTTCTTCACCCTTAACACTTAATCCCGCATTAATTCCAGCCAGAATTCCCTGGGCAGCGGCCTCTTCATATCCTGAACTTCCGTTAAACTGTCCACCGCTGAAGAGCCCCTTAATATTCTTAAATTCCAATGTAGGCTTTAATTGCATTGGATTTATGCAGTCATATTCTATCGCATAGGCATTACGAACAATTTTTACATTTTCCAGACCCTTAACAGTCCTATACATTGCATACTGTACATCTTCTGGCAATGAACTTGACATTCCTCCCAGATACATTTCATTTGTATACAATCCTTCCGGCTCAATAAATACCTGATGTCTGGTTTTATCAGCAAATTTAACAACCTTATCCTCAATCGAAGGACAGTATCTTGGACCTGTTCCCTCAATCATACCTGAAAACAAAGGTGAGCGACTTAAATTATCCCTGATAATTTTGTGGGTCTCTTCATTTGTATAAGTAAGCCAACATGAAACCTGCTCCTTCTGTACACTCTCAGGGTCAGTCGAAAATGAAAATGGAACAACTCTCTTATCTCCAAACTGCTCTTCCATTTTCGAAAAATCTATACTTCTCTTATCAACTCTGGCTGGTGTTCCTGTCTTAAAACGAAACATTTCTATTCCATTCGCTTTAAGTGAATCTGTTAAATGATTCGCCGGCTGTAATCCATTTGGTCCTGTCTGATTACTTACATCACCGTATATACATCTGGCTTTCAGATATGTACCTGTACACAGTACGACAGCCTTTGCATAATAAGTTGCCCCTGAATATGTCTTTACGCCCTTTATCACCCCATCTTCTACAATTATCTCAGTCACTTCTGCCTGCCTGATTGTCAATTTTTCTGTATTTTCAAGAGTTTTTCTCATTTCATAGGTGTACTCTCTCTTATCTGCCTGGGCTCTCAAAGAATGTACAGCAGGTCCCTTTGACACATTTAACATCTTTGACTGTATAAATGTTTTATCAATATTTTTTCCCATTTCACCGCCGAGGGCATCTATTTCCCTGACCAAATGTCCCTTAGAACTACCACCTATGTTAGGATTACAGGGCATTAACGCTATACTGTCTACACTGACTGTAAACATTACTGTATCAAGTCCCATTCTGGCACAGGCCAAAGCAGCTTCACAACCTGCATGTCCTGCACCTACTACTACCACATCATAATTTTCACTTACATTAGCCATTTTTTCCTCCATTTTCAACCATCACAAACAATTGAAAATATATTTATTTTCCCATACAGAACTTGCTGAATATTTCATTTACAAGGTCATCTTCCACAGATTCTCCTATAATACTTCCAAGTACCTCATAGGAATTCATTAAATCAATAGAATAAAAATCCTCCGGCATATTATCCTCAATGCTTCTTAATACCATATTAAGGCTTTCAATTGCATTAATAATAGCCTCCTTATGTCTCAGATTAGTAATATATATTTCATCGTTAAACGAAATCATTCCATCATAAAACATCTTTTTTATTCTGCTTTCCAGCTTATCTATACCAATATTGTCCTTTGCCGAAATCAATATAGGTTCATCATTAATTAACTTTCTTATTTCCTCTTCTGTAACTATACACTCTAAATCTGTTTTATTCAATAAAACAATAGACTTTTTGTCCGAAATAAGAGAAATTATTTCTTTGTCGTTTTCATCCATTGGAACTGAAGCATCTACAACATATATTACCAAATCTGACTCAGAGGCCATTTTCTTTGAGCGCTCAACACCAATTTTTTCAACTACATCATCTGTCTTACGAATTCCCGCCGTATCCACTATATTTAAATGCAATTCTGATAAATTCATTGACTCCTCAAGGGTATCCCTCGTCGTTCCCGCAATCTCTGTAACAATTGCTCTGTCAACGCCAAGTAATGTATTCATCAATGAAGACTTACCTGCATTTGGTTTACCTAAAATTACTGTTTTAATTCCCTCAGAAATAATTTTACCGTTATCTGAAGTGCTTAATAATCTATTCAATTCCTCTAATATTTCACTTACATCTTCCTTAAGCTTTTCTCCGTAACCATCGATATCAATGTGTTCCGGATCATCCAAAGCCGCCTCAATAAATGCAATATTATGGATAATTTTCCCTCTTATATCCTTTATTTTCGTACTGATATTTCCCTTTAACTGTGAAATAGAAGCATCCAGTGCAAGATTATTCTTTGCACTTATTAAATCAGAAACTGCCTCTGCCTGGGATAAATCAATTCTTCCATTTAAAAATGCCCTCTTTGTAAATTCACCGGGCTCCGCACATCTGGCACCGTTTCTTATTAATAATTCCAATATTTTTTTAGTAACTAATACACCACCGTGACAATCTATTTCAACTACATCTTCTCTTGTGTAAGTATTAGGTGCTCTCATAATGATTACCAGAACCTCGTCTATTACCCTTGTTCCATCAACAATATTGCCGTAATGCACTGTATGAGTTTTCACCTTCGAAATTTCTTTGCCGGCTTTCACAGGTTTAAAAATATTCTTAATTATTTCAAGTGATTTCTCACCACTCATTCTCACTATTCCTATTCCCGAATTACTCATTGACGTAGATATGGCAGCTATAGTGTCACTTTTAAACATATTAATCCTCATTTCTGAGCGACTTTTCGCGAAGAGGCGAAGAGAAATCTGCACAGGCAGTTTCTCTTCTGCCATCAGGGCTATTTGCCTTCGCTCAGAAGCAAATAGCTGTGTAAAAAATTCTCTCTTATATACACCTAACACCAGTCATTAAAATGGCTGGTGTTAGTGTTTTTAATAAATATTATCCCTATTATTTCTTTAATAAAACAATAATGTGTCTGTAAGGTTCTTCTCCCTCACTCTTTGTTGTTACGTATTTATCATCCTGAAGTGCAGAATGAATAATTCTTCTTTCATAAGGATTCATAGGCTCAAGTGAAACTGCCCTCTTTGTTCTCTTAACCTTATATGCAATATTTTTTGCAAGTTCCTCAAGAGTTTTCTTTCTTCTCTCACGATAATTCTCTGTGTCAATCTTAACTCTCAAATAATCCTTGCTCTCTTTATTAACAACAAGACTTACTAAGTACTGTAATGAATCAATGGTCTGTCCTCTCTTACCGATAAGAAGTCCCATTTCATCACCTGACAAATTAATTTCCATTGTCTTTTCTTCTTCAATAAGTTTAATATCAACATTAACTGCCATATTCATGGCACCGAAAACCTTATCAAGAAATTCTTTTGCCTTATCCTCAATTGTATCTTTTTTCTTAGCCTTGATTATTGCAGGCTTTTTACCTATTCCCAAAAAACCATTACTTCCATCTTCAATAACCTCATAATCAAGATTATCACTGGTTGTTCCTAATTTAATAGCTGCCTCAGTAATAGCTTCATCTACTGTTTTTGCTGAAAATTCCATATATTCCATAGCTCATACCCTACTTTCTATTGATTTTTTCATTATAGCTTTTAACCATGTTTGCTTTTTCTGCCATACTTCCAGACTTATACTTCACATTTTGGTTATTAATGTTCTTTGTATTAACATTTGCCTTGCTGCTAATACTTCTTGTTTTCTGTGTGGAAGCACTTGATACAACATCAGAATAAATTCCAAGTTTTTCCTTCTTCTTTTTCATCTTTTCAAGATTCTTATTAATAATATCTTCTACATCAACTTTTTTGAAATATGCATTCAAAATAATCTGGGTAATTGTCTGGAATACTGCTGTCAATATCCAGTAAAAACCAAGACCTGCAGGAACTGTGAAAGCTATGAATGCAGACATAAGAGGCATAACCACATTCATTACCTTCATAGAATTTGCCATCGGGTTATCCTGCATATTGTCCATCTGTTCCTTATTTCCTTTCATTGAAATCTGAATGCTCAATAACTGTGTAAGGAACGATAATATCGGGATGAGTAAATAAATACCCATCATTACGTTTGGTGCCTGACTTAAGTTAATAGGACCAAATTCGTAAATATCCATGATTTTTTCTTTTTCATTACTGATTACTTCTTTATTTCCTTTAAAGAGCTCGTTTACTTTTCCATTTTCAACAGCTTCTTTTAATTCATCAACATTATCCTTCTGAATCTTTCCCAAATCAGATTTTAATTTTTCCCAATCATCATCACTTAATTTCTTAAGTTCCAATGCATATGAATCTAAAGATTCATATGATTTTTCCAGATTGTCCCATTTTTTGTTAGAATATGTTGCAAGCAAGTCGATTACTTGATTTTCAGCGGTATCGCTGTTCATATTCAAATTCTTGTTCTTTTTTGTCTTTGAAAAAGAATCTATCATTTCGTCAATGTATGCATACTCATCTTTGCCATTTTTTCCTACAACATAATCGTCATAGGCCTTATCCATACATTTAAAATAATCATAATCAGCTACCACAGCTTCACTTACAGGTTCAAAATAAGCCTTAACCTGTGGTACATAAGCGGGAATTCCACTAATGATATAATATAAAGAAAACAAAACCGGCATCTGTATTAAAATCTGTAAGCAGCTGCCTGTTGGAGATGTACCGTATTTTTGGTATACAGCCTGGGTCTCCTCATTCATCTTCATCATTGAATCATTATCACGTTTTCCTTGATATTTCTTCTGAATTGCCTGAAGCTCAGGATTCATCAATGATGATAATTTTGAGAATTTCTGCTGTTTCACAGTCAATGGTATCATCAATAATTTAATAATTAATGTAAATAAAATAATACATAAACCAATACTCTGGATATTAAAGCCTTTGTCAAAAAGCACATAAAGCCATTCCATTACCTTACCAAGTAATTTCGCACACCATCCTATAATAAATGTATTATTCTGTGTAGAAATTAAATTTAACAATTTAGTCCTCCTTTATGGAACAGGATCGCAACCACCCTTTGAGAATGGATTGCATCTTAATATTCTTTTTAAAGCCAAATACGTACCTTTGAAGGGACCATATTTTTCAATTGCTTCCAACGCATATTGTGAACATGTAGGAATATACCTGCAATGACAAGTTCTTTTTAATGGAGATAAATATATTCTGTAAAACTTTATTCCAAAAATTAAAAATTTTTTTAACCCATTCCTTAATGTTCTAAAAATAACTCTAACAACCTTCAAAGCTACACCATCTCTTCTACTATTAATTTGTGTAATCTGCACAAATGCAGAAACGAACTATTTATCTCTTTGTAGCCCATATCCTTTGCCTGTACTCTTAATACGACAACGATATCCGCATTGTATTTTAGTTTTCCCTCATTTAATCTGAAGGACTCTCTCACAAGTCTGGTAAGTCTGTGTCTCACTACGCTGTTTCCAACTTTTTTACTAACTGATATTCCAATTCTACTCTTTTTGTCTGTTTTCATAACATACATTACCAGAAGCTTATTGGCATAAGATACACCATTTTTATAAACTAACTTAAATTCTTCATTCTTCTTTATGGAATTAAATTTTTTCATATATTTCACCCGACAAAAGTTAACAGTTATAGTTTATTTATCCTTAACAAAGAAGAAAGACCACATAACTGCGGTCTTAAGCTGATAATTTTTTTCTTCCTTTTAATCTTCTTGCTGCTAAAACTTTTCTTCCGCTTGCAGTACTCATTCTTTTTCTAAATCCATGAACTTTTGATCTTGATCTCTTTTTTGGCTGAAATGTCATCTTCATATATATACACCTCCTATTCATATGAAAATATAAAATTGGAAAATATCATTAAAATTATATTGTATGAAAAAGCTTTAGTCAAGCTTTTTTTATCCACATTATCAACTTATTTATCAACAATAAAATGGCATTTTTTATATTTTACCAACAAATTTTATCCACTTTACATAACTTAGACATTAATTTACATAATATTATCCACAAATTGTGGATAGATTGTGGATAATTTCACACTGTTATTTATTTTTTCCTTTACTTATGGGATATTTTCCACATATGGATATTGTGTAAATAAAATTAACACTTTCCATAATTCGACTTTTTTCATTTTTATAATAATTATTTTCAATTAGTTATCAACACTTATCCACAAATTTTAATCAACACTATCAATATACTCAGAAATGTTATAAATACTAGCTTTTTAATATTTTATCCACCATATCCACATAGTTATCCACAATTATACACTTTTCACATTTATTCTGTTTCTTCCTATATAAACAGATGTTTACTATTTTCAATCATTATTTTTTGTTACTATTCACAGCCAATGTCATTAACTTTAACAGATCTCCGTTAAAAAACGGGGATCTGTTTTTTCTACCCCTAACAAAAATTATTTTTCAAAAACACTTGACAAGCCGCGCCATATGTGCGGCCGCTCTCGCTACTGA
>JBNRML010000121.1:0-19060 GCA_050309585.1 Lachnospiraceae bacterium | reverse complement strand
TTGTTTGGTAGCTTAATTTTACTACAAAATGAAAGAAGATTCCTTATATTTTGGGCATTTTTTGAAAGTTGTTTATAGCTGTGTCTATAAAAATGGAGTTCTGTGGATAAAACTACGGAAACTCAAGGTACAATATTATTGAAAAAAAGTAAATTAAAAGCTATAATGTATACAAGGATTGTATTTTATTACGAACATTAAACATATCCAGAGGAGGATTTTATCTGTGGATGAAATTTACTTGAAAGCATACGGAAAGATTAATCTTGCCCTTGATGTGCTCAGAAGAAGAGAAGACGGCTATCATGATGTAAAAATGGTTATGCAGACTGTTGGTATTTATGATGGTGTTGATATTAAGAAGACGGATACGGGAAAAATAGAGATAGAGACAAATTTATTTTATCTGCCTACGAATGAAGACAATATTGTGTACAAGGCTGCAAAATTGCTTTTTGATGAATTTGACATAAAGAGTGGGCTTTTGATTAAGCTCAAGAAATTTATTCCTGTATCGGCAGGAATGGCTGGTGGAAGTACTGATGCAGCCAGTGTAATGTTTGGTGTGAACAAATTATTTGATTTGGGACTGAGTAATAGGGAACTCATGGAGCGTGGCGTAAAAATTGGAGCGGATGTGCCATATTGTATTATGAGAGGAACTGCACTTTCAGAGGGGATTGGTGAAAAACTCACAAGACTTTCGGATGTGCCTGAATGTCCTGTACTCATTGCTAAACCACCTATCAATGTCTCTACAAAATTTGTGTATGAAAATCTGAAGCTTGATGACAGCATAGTTCATCCTGACATAGATGGAATGGTGGATGCCATTAAGAGAAATGACATAGAGGGAATTGCTTCCAGAATGGGTAATGTTTTGGAAAGTGTAACAATAAAAGAATATCCTGAGATTCAGAAACTTAAGGATATTATGATAGAAGAAAATGCCATAAATTCTTTAATGAGTGGAAGCGGACCTACTGTGTTTGGTTTGTTTAAAAACGAAGAAGATGCTTATCGTGCAAAGGAAAGAATAAAGGCAGAGGGAATGTCAAGGCAGGTGTATGTAACAGACTTCTTTCTGCCAATGAGAAACAGAAGATGGAAAAAAGGTGAGGAGGCAGATTAATGGAATTAACACTTGCAGCAGAAAATTATCTTCCTCTTAGGGATGTTGTATTCATTACATTGAGAGAGGCAATTTTAAAGGGTGATCTGGAACCTGGAGCCAGGCTTATGGAGATGGATTTAGCTAATAAGCTGGGTGTAAGCAGAACGCCTATTCGTGAGGCTATTAGAAAACTGGAGCTCGAGGGGCTTGTGAGCATGGCACCGAGAAAGGGAGCAGTGGTAGCCGAGATTACACTTGATGATTTGAGAGATGTTTTGGAGGTAAGAAAACATCTTGAGGAGTTAGCGGTTGATTTGGCATGCAGAAGGGCGAAAGATGAAGTTATTGATGAGCTTGTGGAGTTCAATAAAAAGTTCCAGAATTCCCTTAGGACTTCAAACATTACGCAGATTGCGGAGGCAGATGTGAATTTCCACGAAATAATATACGAGGCAACCGGAAATAAGAGACTTATTCAGATACTCAATAATCTTCGCGAGCAGATGTACAGATACAGAATGGAGTACATAAAGGATGAGCAGATGCGAAAGACATTGGTTGACGAGCACAACCAGATAATTGAGGCTATCAGAAACAAGGATATTGATGAAGCAAAGAAACAGGTTAGAATGCACATTAATAATCAGGAAAAGACGATTATAGAAAATCTCAGCAGCAAATAAATTATTTGGTTCTGAATTTAAAACGGAATAAAAAACATTTAAAATGCACACCCTACCAAAAAGGAGGGTGTGTTTTTGCGTTTATTTAAATCTCTTGAAAAAAATATTGAGTATATTGAAAAGGAAATTAAAAACTGCGATGACATTATAAAGAAAGAAATCAACCTGGATGGGATAATAGGGAAAATGTATTTTGTTGAAGAGGCAGTGAATGATATCTCACTGGGAGAGGTTCTTTTTGGAATGTCAGATGTGGAAAAGCTAAGCACAATGGAAGACATCCTTAGTGGCATTATGACGGGAAATGCAGTATTTATTAAATATAATGACGAGTTAAAAGAGACAGAGGCAATAAAAATCCGGGGGAAGGGATATCCGGGAATGGGTGTTCCTGAAGCAAAAAATGAGCAGGTTGTGAGAGGAAGCAGTGAGGGGTTTTCAGATTCCTATAAAACAAATGAAGTGCTCATAAGAAAGAGAATCAGGAGTTCAGAGCTAAAAATAGAGGAAAAAAACATTGGAGTCAGAAGCAATACAGGTGTGGCGCTTGTTTATATGGAGGGTATTGTCAGAAATGAGGTGTTACGGGAAGTTAAAAAACGTCTTGATGAATTCAAAATTGACGGATTTATGGACAGTGGAGTAATTGAGCAGCTCACAAGTGACAATAAAATATCTGTATTCCCGCAATATATGACCACCGAAAGACCTGACAGGGTGGCACAATTGGTTTTGTCAGGTTGCGTGGCTATTCTCACAGATAATTCTCCGGTGGCACTGGTTTTACCGGTAAATATAAATACATTTCTTGAAACATCTGACGATTATTATGAAAAATGGGAAATGGCCAGTTTTCAGAGGATATTGAGATATATTTCTGTATTTCTTGCAATGTCTTTGCCTGCCATATATGTATCTGTAGTCAGTTATCATATGGAAATTCTGCCGGAAAATCTGGTTGGAATTTTTAAGGAAGCCAGAAGCGGGATTCCATATTCCGAGTTTGTTGAAGTGTTTTTGATGGAAATTGCATTCGAGTTGATTCGTGAGGCTGGGGTGAGGATACCCGGGGCAATGGGTAATGCAATAGGAATTGTAGGTGGGCTGATAGTTGGTTCTGCGGCAGTGGATGCATCCCTTGCAAGCCCTATTGTGGTTATTGTTGTGGCACTTACGGCATTGTGCTCCTTTACTATTCCGAACAGTGAGTTTTCAGCTGCCTTTAGAATAATAAAATATTTCCTGTTGTTTTTCAGTGCATATTTCGGTCTGTACGGGTATGTATTGGGAATAATTTTGGTTTTTATGCATCTGGGAAGTCTGGAATCTTATGGGTTTCCTTATCTGGCACAGCTTTCCTATGACAGGAAAAATACAGCAGGATATTATGATTTCATGTTAAGAGGGCCATATAAATGGATGACAAAGAGAAAAATTTTTGCGAGAAGGTCCAACACCACGAGAATGAAAAGTAATAATGACCTTAATGAGTAATGAAAATCATTAAAAAAATTGGTAAAAATTATGTAAAAATGTAACTATTCAGAGGGTGCAATTCGTAAAATGCCAGATATACAGAATGGCTAAAAATTTAGTTATTGGCTGGACATTTTACTCATTACGCCGTTACCGGCTATGCCTGTGGATGTGCAGCTTGTATATTATCCGCAAGCACAACTATACAAGCTGCACATCCACAGGCGCACCCTCTGAACAGTTACGAGAAAATTATGGAAGGAGAAAAATTATGTCGGGGATAGCGAAGGAGGATTTAAGGACTAGTGCAAATCAGGTAATAAGGGTTATGTTAGTTGAACTTTTGGGACTGACATTCCTGGCATCCGCATCATTAAAAAATAATGTTGGGACCTATGGCAGCATTGTGGGATTAGTAGTGTTTGGGCTTACAGGTTTGATATTTGTAGTGGTAATAGAGTGGGTGTATGCACATAAAAACTGGAATTACTGTGGATTTTTGCACAAAAAAAAGGATAAGTTGTGGATAAAAGGATTTTTGCTTGTAATGATTATTAAGAATCTTGTTGTGGGTGTTTATGTATTTGATGTTCTTTCTGGAACAGTTAGAGAAATGTTTGTGGGAAACAGGAGCTTTTTTGTAGTTAATCTGATAACATTTCTTGTAGTATTTTACGGTGCAATGAAGGGAAAAATGGCGGTAATCAGGGTGTGCTGCACAGTGTGTGTGCCATTGGTACTGGCTTTTCTTCTGTATTGCGGTGTTGTCTGGCATGGTGTTGTGATTGAGAATGGAAATGGGGGAGGTCTGTTTTATCCATCAGTACTTTTTGTGGGCGCATTAAGTGGTCTGGTGGAAGAATTGTTACTTCTTGGTCAGCCACAACGATTATCATATGTTGACAGGGGGAATGGCTACGGAGGGCTTTGGAAAGAAACTGGAAAAATCCTTCTGACATTTTTATCAGTATTGCTGGTAAACGTGATTTTAATGCTGGAAAACGCGGGGGAAGTAAACCAGTCAGACCACAATGCCAGAGCATTGAGAGGTATATATATAATGTTTGTTGCAATATCAGTTGTACTTTATATGATTAGTCTTCTAAGGTACAGTATGATTTATATGGGGGTGATTTTCAAGGTTACCACAGGTCGTTTAAAAAATTCAGGTAACGGAATCTGAATTTTATTTTAGTGTTTCCGGCACCGGTGATTGCGTCATATTCATCTGTGGTCAGCGTTTCCTGCATCATCTTATCACTTTGTGAATCTACTACTCCGTGAGAAATATCCACAAAACACAGGGGCGGATACAGGACACACCACCAGTTTCTGCCCTCAGCATTACCAATTTTAATCTCGAATGCCCTGTAGGTTCCAGGTGGAAAGGTGTAATTTCCGTAGGACTTTGTGGGAAAATAGGCATCAGTTATTATTGTGGTTACAGGATAATCGTATCCATTTTTTTTCACCACATCAGTGGCAATGTTTCGTATTTCATCCATGTTTGAGTTCAAAAGTATTTCTGTTTCTGCAATGTCTGAAGAGTTTTTCAGAAGCTCTGAGGTGTAGTCAACCACAGCCTCTTTTACTTTAAGCTTGAGTGCCTGATCCTCTTTGCTGTCACTGTTGGCAATGACGTGGAAACGTATTATTTTATCGGCAACGCTTTTTTGAATGGTATCAATTTCAGCACCAGCTTCAATATTAGGTCTTGAAATAATGTAGGTGAAAATAATACCGATTGTAATTGAAATAAAGAAAAATCCAATTGAAAGTTTGTTTTTATGTACCATGTGCAAATCTCCTTTATCATTTTTGATAAAGGGATTATTGACATATGGGTGTGAAGTTATACAGTGTTTTTAAACAGTTACAATTATTTTGTTATTTCACTGTTATTTTTTCTAAATCAAGTTCGTCTATCGGGACAGTAGTATCTCCGTTCAGCTGAATTTCATCATTTGCAAGTTTTACATAGATTGAATTATAGATATTGGAATCAAAATGAATAAAGTTTTCTGAATTGTAGTTTGCTATCAAAGAATCATTTTTTGCCCCATACATCTGGATATTTCCGCCTGTGATGGCTGCATCAAAAAACTTTGACGTACAGTCATATACGGCTGAATAGAGATTCTTGCTAAAGGAAGCCAGCAAATACTTGCTCTCAGTTTCGTAGCTGTCGCCACAGGCAATAAATTTTTTATTTGAAGCGGATGCGGCGGAAACAGTTCCCGCTATTATATCATCTTCACATGTTACAATGATTTCTGCACCGTCAGAATATGCATTTTCAGATACTTTCTTAGAATCTTTGGGAGTGGTATATTTGCAGGTGATATTAATTTTTTCAGTTACATTCGCATCTTCGGCTGCAGCGTTTGCACCCTGAAGAAATCCGTAGTAGTAATGGGTACTCGAGTAGCTGTCTTCCTTACCGATGAAGGCAATGTCTCTGTAACCCTCGTAAACTGCACAGTAGCCTGCCAAAAATCCAATTTCAGGGTCATCGAAAATCAAAGGTATTGTATTATATGTAATGGATGTATCTGAAGAATCAGAATTGTGAGGCAAACCACCCACAATCATAAAATAGAGATTTACATAGGTTGTCTGCAGATTGTGAACAATTTCTTCAAAGGAATCGTCAGGACAGATAATAAGGGCAGCACCGTTTTTGGATGCGTCCTGAATAGTTGCCTCATAGGAGTTTTTGTAATCCTTTACATTGTAGGTGGTGAATGTCTTTTTGTAGTCCTTGCAAACTGCCTTAAGACTCTCCTCAATAAGTGACATTTTTGTTGTTGAACATAAGTTGTCTTCTATGAGAGCAATATTTATAATTGACACATTTTCATTTTTGGGCGGTTCCTTTTTCGCACGACCATCATCCATTTGTATGAGTAAAAATATAATCAAAGCTGTAAAGATAATACAAAAAAGAAACATAATCTTAAGATGTTTGTTTGGTTTCATATAATCTCCAATCTGTTAAAAATGTATTTTTTATCACTGACACAATATTTTACACGTTTTTAAAAAAAATTGCAATAAAAGAGTAATAATGTATAATATATAGTAACAGTTCGCCATATTATGAGCAAAGTTAGCTGCACAGCGGCGGTAAAGCACCGTAGGTGCACTTTGCGAATGGCACGGAAAAGAGGGATTAGTGGTGAAGAATATAAAAAGTCTTATAGATGAGTGTTGTGAAATGTGCGATTACATCGAGGAAAATGGAGTTTTGAAACAGAAACTGTGCACGACTTTAAGTGAAAATTTAAGGAATGAATTTCTGAAATTTATGGTATACCTGTCAATGCTTGATGGTAAAATATCTGACACAGAGATTAGGTTTATCAAAGATAATCTTGGTAAGGATATTGACAATCAGAGTGCATACAGTTTGAAAATGCTAAATGATTTGACAGAGACAAAGTTTGGGACACAGATTCCGTTGGCACTCAAATATTTTGTGTTGGCGGATGCCGGAAGAAAAATAAAAAATGACAAGTATCATAACAAAAAGGCAAAAACTCTGGTAGATACCTACAAGGCCCTGGGACAGGCTTATGTGGCGGATAATGAAGAAGCAGGTGAAAAAGAAATTGGCATTTTGTCAAGATACTGTGTTATGCTTGATAATTATTTGAAGGATTTTGGACTTTTGAGACAGGACAAAAAGCCGGAAAAGTTTTCTAAGAATAAGCCTGAGAAAGAGGAATTAAATGCAGATGAGCTTATTGCGGAACTCAATTCCCTGACAGGATTAAAGACTGTTAAAGAAGAAGTTAATGCGCTCATAAATCTTATGAGAGTTCAGAAAATGAGAGAAGAGCAGGGGATGAAACAGACAAATGTGAACAAGCATCTTGTTTTTATGGGAAATCCCGGAACTGGAAAAACTACAGTCGCAAGGCTGTTATCAAAGATATATAGTGCCATTGGGGTTCTTGAAAAGGGGCATCTGGTAGAAGTGGACCGTTCGGGACTAGTGAGTGGCTACATAGGTCAGACAGCCACGAAGGTCCAGGATGTGGTAGAGGAAGCGCTTGGTGGTGTTTTGTTTATTGATGAGGCTTACACACTTACAAATAATAAAGGGCAGGGGGATTTTGGACAGGAAGCAGTGGACACTCTGTTAAAAGCAATGGAAGACCACAGGGATGACCTCATTGTCATCGTGGCGGGTTATACAAACCTGATGGAGGAATTTTTGGATTCAAATCCCGGACTTCGTTCAAGATTTAATAAATTCATAAATTTTGAGGACTATACTGCTGAGGAAGAATTTGAAATATTAGTGTCCATGTGTAAAAAGCAGGAATATATGCTTTCAAGAGATGGTGCCGAGGAAGCAAAAAGATTTTTCAGGGACAGATGTGAGAATAAGAACGAAACCTATGCAAACGCAAGAGATGTGAGAAATTATCTCGAAAAAGCCATATCAAATCAGGCCGGACGAATCGTGAAGCTGAAGGACGTGGATAAAAACATTCTGGCCATACTTGAGAAGGAAGACTTGGAAGGAATAACCCTGGGTACCGGGAAGTAGGTATTTTTTAGAAAATTAAAATTTTGAGCAGATTTGTAATTATTTTTATCAAATACATTACACGTATCTTGTAAAAAAGAATAAAAAAAGTATGAAGAATATGTGAAATGTAACAATCGGGGGTTTTATTTATCTGACATTTATGTTATAAATGACAGTATGCGTGGGAGTACGCGCAAATAAATTTAGAAAAGGAATTATTATTTGATATGAAAAAGAGAATATTAGCAGCAGGGCTTTGTGTTGCACTTGCGTTGTCAATGACTGCGTGTGGAAAAACAAAATCAAAAACAGCTACTAGTGGTGAGCTGGCACAGTCTTCGGTTGAAGCCGATATGTCTGGTACCGATTATAAATCAAAGGTTACATTAGGCGAGTATAAAGGTCTTAAGGTTGCGGAGTCGATTGATAGTGTTGATGAAACTGTTCTTAAAAAGATAGATTGTCTTTTGGTTACATCGGGATATTTCAATGTTGATACTTCTGTATGTGAGCAGAAAACAGGAACAGTTGAAGAATTTGATATTGTAAATATTGATTATGTTGGAAAGCTTGATGGAGAAGCGTTTGAAGGTGGAACAGCTAATAACTACTTTTTAGGTATTGGAACAAATACTTTTATTGAAGGCTTCGAAGAGGGCTTAAAGGGTGTTAAGACGGGTGAGACAAAAGACTTAAATCTTAAGTTCCCGGATGATTACCAGAATACAGAAATGGCAGGAAAAGAAGTTGTATTTACAGTTAAGGTAAATTATATCTTTGGTGTCAATGATGAATTTGTAAAGACAAATTCAGATGAAATCTTCTATTTCCTTCATGAATATTTCTTAAATGGACAGCACGTTAATACAGCAGATGAATATAAGGAAGCTGTAAGAGAAGGTGTGAGAGTTTCAAATATTGCCTCAGCCATTATTGATGACGTTACATCAGGAGCTCAGGTTGAAATAGATGAGGCAGAATTAAAGACATATCTTGATGGAATAAAAGCACCTATTATTGAAGCAGCTGATAAGAATAATACAGATTTCGAGACTCTTATTTCTTACTACTATGGATACGAAACTGTAGAGGAGTTTGACGAGTATTATAAAGGTATCTTCAAAAATTATGTTATTTTAATGAAGATTGCCAAAGAAGAAGGGCTTAAGTTGAGTGATGAACATTACTTAGATGTTGTTCAGGCTTTGGTAGACCATAGCAACGGCAGCTATAAGAATGTGGCTGATTATGAAGCAAATAATTCTAAGCAGGAAGTTGTCGATGATACTATTTGTGGAAAGGTTTACTATAAACTTGCTGAGTATGTGAAGTTTGTTCCAGATTCAGAGATTGAGACAAAAGAACAGGCTTCTGAATAGAGAGATTAAATAATAAGAATAATAGGAAAAATAGGAATATTGGAATAATAGGAAAGATGACCTGTCATGGAAGAAATTCTGTGGCAGGTTTTTGATAAAAAACCAAATGATTTTAAGGATTTCTTCCCAATTGGTAGAAAAATAAGATTTGGGTAGAGAAAATAAGCAAGAAATAAGTTGCATAAAGACTTTTTTTTGGCAAGATGTCTACCAAAAATGAGATGATTTTCTGGTTTGGATAGAGAAAATGCCCTAGAGAGTATTGAAAAAGAGAAAAAACAAGGGAATTTGTTTATCCAAAAAGAAGAAAAATAAGTTTTGGGTAGAGAAAGAGCTACCGCATTAAAGAAAGAGCTGCCGCATTAACGATGAAACTCTAAATAAGAAAATCGTTAGTGCGGCAGCTCAATTTTTACGTAGTGATTCTAAAAACCAGCATGTATTTTCACAACCTTTCTCACATCTGAGAAATTGTTAAGTATCGTGCCATACAGGTCAATCTGAAAGTCATAGCAAAGTGTGTTTATGGCTTCAATAATAAATTTGGTATGGTGCTGGGGTATGGTCTGGAAAATCTGTCTCACAATCTTGTAAAATTCATCTTCGCGCTTAAGCTTAAATGCAGTAATCCAGGCAACTAAAAATGCCAAACCATATGCTTCCATTTCGTCGGGATTTTTGATAAGTCGAAGCTTGGACACAAGTTTAAAATAATCATTTGGCTGAATATTGATAATATCGCATATCTTTATTTGTAAATGCATATTACTCTCAAAAATCTTTCGGATATCTGTCTGCATATCAGACAGGCTAGTGTATTCATTCCACATAAACAACACCTCTTTCCATAGAAAAAAAACGTGACTGTAAACAAGGATTGCTATATATTAATAATAACATTTTGAATAATAAAAATCAAGGAATTATGCATTAAATAATGCCTATTGCGTAAGGTATAGAGGTGTTGTATGATTAATATGTATGGATAAAAAGATACCGAGAAAACCAAAGTTTTGAGGTTGGCTCTGAACAGTTATTATGATTTTATGGAAAGGGAGATTGTTGAAAAGCTTATGAGAAGAAAAATATATATCAGAAAAACTTTAGCCGTTATGCTGTCGATGGGAATGGCATTTTCGCAGCCGATGTCAATGCCTTTTGAAACCGAGATAGCGTTGGCGGAGGAGACGACCAGCGAAGAGGAAGAGACAACAGAAGAAGAAACTGAGAACGGAAAAATTATTATTGAGGATCAGAACATTATAGTAGAATTTGAAGAGGGTGTTTTGATTGTTTCAGGAAGTGGCAACATGCCGGCATATAAATTAGAGGACGCACCGTGGAATCAGTTCAGGGAAAAAATTACATATTTAATCATAGAACAGGGAATCACCAGCATAAGTGAGGCTGCCTTTAGAAACTGCCCTATTCTTCAGGGTGTGGAGATACCGTATTCTGTAAAGATTATTGAGAAGGGCGCCTTTGCTAATGACAACAGTTTATCTCAGATTATAGGAATGCGCGGCGTGGAGGAGATTTGTTCATACGCATTTCAGGGGTGTGGATTTATTGAATTTTCATTTCCATCAAATGTGTCAAAGATAGGAGATTATGTATTTTATAATACAGAAAAGCTTGAGAAAATCCAATTAAATACAGGAAATACACAGGTAGGAATGATAGGCTACGGATGCCGTGGACTAAAAGAGATTTCTGTCAGTAAGGGAAATATGAATTATGCGGCAGTGGACGGAGTACTGTTCGATAAATCATTAACAACGCTTATGTGTTATCCGGCATCGGGGGCTGAAGAATATGTAGTACCAGACACTGTGGAAAACATAAATTCATATGCCTTTGCATATAGTCACATTAACACGGTTCAGATTCGGGATGGAGTGAAGAAGCTTGGAAATGGAGCGTTTTATTCGTCAGATTTATTTGATTTAACTCTTCCGGATTCGGTATCCCAGATAGGAAGCTTGCTTTGTGGAGAGTGTAAAAGTCTTGAATTTGTTGAATTGGGAAATGGTGTCAAGGATTTAGGCAGCAAAACATTTAGCGGATGTGAAAAACTTAGGAACATCAGTATTTCAAAAAATGTTGAATACATTAAGAGTGGAGCCTTTAGTGGATGCACAGAGCTTGTGGAGGTGGAAATCCCCGAGAATGTAAGGGGGATTGAAGCAAATGCATTCCCACAGCATACAAATCTCATTTTCAATGATGAGATGACGATAATGGAAAATGGAGCCTACAGAAAAATTAATTACGTTCCTGTTAATGCAAATAAAAAGTATAATCTTGCATTCGACGTGCTTGAGCTTGTTAATACTGAGCGGAAAAAATATGATTTGAATCCAATTTATATGGATGCTGATTTGCTGGAGGCTGCAATGCAGAGAGCAGTGGAAGCCAGCGTGTTATTCAGTCATACAAGACCTGCTGATATGGATTGCTTTTCTGTAAACGAAAAAATTATGGCAGAAAATCTTATGGCAGGAACTGAAAGACCAAAGGAGGCAATGGCACAGTGGCTGAAATCGGAAGGCCACAGGGCAAATATTTTAAATCCAGATTACACCGCTTTAGGAATAGGCGTTGTAGAAATTGATGGAATGTATTACTGGGTTCAGTGCTTTGGGGAAAATGAAGTCGCTGAGCCGGCAGTGGAAATTCGGAACGAATCAGAAAAATACATGATTGCCTGCGAAAAGGAATTTGATAAGATAAGCTTTGCCTTGATGCCAGATAAATACACATCGGGAAATCTTATATTGCACGCAGGTGAAAAATCCGACAAGGTATATCTGGGAGTCGACAATGGATATGTAATGAATAATCTGTGGACATCAGATGTTGAATATAAATCATCAAATAGTAAGGTTTGCGTTGTTACGACAACGGGAACAATAAAGGCGGTAGGAAAGGGTCAGGCAACTATTACTGTATCTGTCAAGGGTGCAGAGAACGTTAAAAAAACATTAAGAGTAATGGTTTTGGAAAAGGCGATTGAAGAACCGGAGGAGCCCGAAAAACCGGAGGAGCAGGTGCCTGATATGTCTGCTGTTTACAGGACCCATGTTCAGAGCTACGGCTGGCAGAATTTTGTTACAAACGGAATTGTAAGCGGAACCAGTGGAGAAGCAAAGAGGCTTGAGGGTATCGAAATATGTCTTCAGGGTAAGGCAGATATGCAGATTCAGTACACAACACATTGTCAGAGTTACGGCTGGATGCCTTGGTCTTCTGATGGAGATATGAGTGGAACCAGCGGGGAGGCAAAAAGACTTGAGGCAATCAAAATACAGCTAAGTGGTAAAGATGCTGATAAGTATGATGTATATTACAGGGTTCATGCACAGAGCTACGGCTGGCTTGGCTGGACAAAAAATGGTGAGGCGGCAGGAACGTCCGGATATGGAAAAAGATTAGAGGGAATTCAGATTATTGTTCTCAAAAAGGATGAGAAACTGAATGAAAATTATGGTGGAATTACATCTGCAGAAAACGCTGCATACATTGCAAAGGCGGGAACATCGCCAGTGTATGGAGGTACAACAACATCAGCATTGTATCCTTATATTCCGGGAAGTACAGTAACAAATGTGACATACAGGACTCATGTCCAGAGTTATGGATGGCAGGGTTACAGGTATAACGGAAAAATGAGTGGTACTGAGGGCGAAGCAAAGCGACTTGAAGGAATAGAAATTAAGCTCACAAACCAGCAGTATACAGGAAATATCATATACACAACTCACGTTCAGAGCTATGGCTGGCAGGGTGACATTAACAATAAAAACACCTGGAAAATAAATGGAGCAATGAGTGGAACCAGCGGTCAGTCAAAAAGACTTGAAGCAATATGCATCGACCTTACTGGTGAGATGGCAGAAAATTATGATGTGTATTACAGAGTTCACGCACAGAGCTATGGATGGCTTGGATGGGCTAAAAATGGTGCACCGGCCGGTACGGCAGGATGTGCAAAACGTTTGGAGGGCATAGAAATTTGTCTTGTAAAAAAAGGAGGTTCGGCTCCGGGAACCACATTCAATTCATATATTGAAAAATAATGCAGGATGATTCCTGGAAATGGAGAATGTATAATTATGCAAAATAGTTGGTTGAGACGTAAAAATACCACTATATTTTTGGTAGCGAATAATTTTTTGATAATTTCTTTGGTAAGTTTTTTGGTAAAGTTTTTGATAGTGTTTTTTGGGTTAACAATGTGTTTTTTTATGAATTACAATGAAATAAATGCATATGCAGCAGATGAATTGGGAAACATTGTAATTGTTATTGACCCCGGACACGGCGGGACTGAGGGAGGCACACAGGATGGTGCCTCCTCTAATGGTATTTTGGAGAAAAATATTAATATGGATGTTGCCAGGGCTATGAAGCAGGAGCTAGAAAGCTATGGCGGTGTTAAGGTTTATCTGACCCATGAAGATGCAGATGTCTCGATGTCCATTGCAAGGCGTGCGGCTTTTGCAAAGAGTGTTGGAGCTGATTTTGTGTACAGCATTCATTTTAATGCGTCGGAAAGTAAGGATAAATTTGGAGCAGAATTGTGGATACCAAGTGTAGGCAACTATTATGTCTGTGGAAAACAGTATGGAGACATTCTGGAAAATGAATTTAAGTCCCTGGGAGTATTCTGGCGGGGAATCAGAACCAGAATTGGTGATGACGGGGATGAATATTATGGCATAATCAGAGAGTGTGAATGGAAGGGAATACCTGCTGTAATCATTGAACATTGTCATATGGACAACAAAAATGATGAGCATTTTTTTATGTCTGAGTCAATAAGAAATGAGTTTGGGATAGCTGATGCAACTGCAGTGGCAAAATATTTTGGTTTGAAAAATGACAAAAATGATTTTACGGATTATAAAAAAACTCAGGTTGAGGTGCCGACACAGAGGGTGTATCCGGATGAAACCCCACCGGAAATCTGTATACTGTCATTAAATGAAAAAACTGAAAAGGGCTGTGTGAGTTTTACTATTGATGCAATCGATAGTGGTTCGGGGATAAATTATTATTCATATTCTCTGGATGGAGGAAAAGAATACTCGGAACTTTTTGTGTGGAATGACGAGGATTCAGACAATAAAGTACAGGTAACCCTGGTTAACATTAATGAGAAAAATGTTGACTTAATGGTGAGGGTATATAATAAAAGTGATATGGTCACAGTTAGTAATTTGGTATCTTTTAATATGAAAAATGGCGGTATCGGGGAGAACCGAGACGGTGGAAAGCAGGAGATATTATTTAATAAGATATCTTCGAGGATGAAGAAGAATATTTTATTTGCTTTACTTCTCGTGGCAGGAATAGGGCTCACGGTATTATTAAAGGGCAGAAGAACAGAGAAGAGATGAGAATTATAATTAAGTGGTGATGCTTCAGAAAAAATTGATTTTTACGTGGGATTGTTCTATAATTGGGCGTAGGCAAATGGAAAATAAAGGAGAAAGAATCATGGGTAAAATATTTAGATTTCATACAGATGTGGATACTGACCAGATTATTGCATCGCAGTATCTCTTATTTCCAACTATTGAGGAAATGAAAAATTATACATTTGAGTCGTTGAATGCTGACTTTGCAAAGGACGTTAAGCCGGGAGATTTTGTAGTGGCATGTGAGAACTTTGGCTGTGGCTCATCAAGAGAGCAGGCACCAAGTGTTTTAAAGGCATTGGGTGTGAAGGCGGTTATTGCAAAGTCTTTTGCGAGAATTTTCTATAGAAATGCAATAAACATCGGTCTTCCTGTAATTGTCTGCAAGGAACTCTATGATGAGGTTGCTGAGGGAGATGAAATGGAGCTTAATCTTGAAGAGGGTATCATTTCTGCAAATGGCAGGGAATTTGTCTGTACAAAATTGCCTGCACAGATGCAGCAGATACTTGACCAGGGCGGACTTATTGCATCACTTAACAAGGAGGATTAAATCATGGGAATGACAATGGCAGAAAAAATAATTGCCTGTGCAGCAGGTGTTGAAACTGCAAAGGCAGGAGACATACATACAGTGGAGCTTGACAGACTGATGAGTAATGATGGAACCACTCACCTCACAATAGATATGTATAACAACAAGCTAAAAAATCCAAGAATTGCTGACAAGGAAAAACTTGTATGGATTGTTGACCACAACATTCCATCTGACAGTCCGAAAACAGCAGCATCTCACAAAAAGATGAGAGATTTTGCAAGAGAAAACGGAATTGCATTTTATGAGGGCGAGGGCGTCTGTCACCAGATTATGATGGAAAAATATGTGCGTCCGGGGGAGCTTATTTTTGGTGCAGACAGTCATACTTGTGCGTATGGTGCTCTTGGTGCATTTGGTACAGGTGTTGGATGCACAGATTATCTCTATGCAATGGTTACAGGAAAGTCATGGCTTCTTGTTCCTGAAACCATACGTTTTAATTTCAGCGGAAAGCTTAAGGAAGGTGTTTACGCAAGAGATGTAATTCTCACCATTATTGGAAAAATTGGCGCAAATGGCGCGAACTATAAGGCTATGGAATTTGGAGGAGAGGGATTACACAGCCTCAATATGGCCGACAGGATTTCTATTTGTAATCTATGTGTTGAGGCAGGTGCAAAGACTGCACTTATGGAAGTGGATGATGTGGCAATGGATTACCTTAGGGAGCACGGCAGAGAGCCAAAGCAGATTTTCTCAAGTGATGAGGATGCTGTGTACAGTCAGGTAATTGACATTGATTTAGGAAGCATTGAACCAATTGTTGCAAAGCCACATTTCGTTGATAATGTGGTTCCGGCAAAAGAGTCTCTTGGTGTAAAGATTGATGAGGCATTTTTAGGCTCCTGCAACAACGGACGTTTGGAGGATTTAAGAGTAGGTGCCGAGATAATAAAAGGCAAAAAGGTTGCACCTAAGGTTAGATTTTTAGTTGTTCCTGCCAGCAGGGAAATTTATTCCCAGGCGATGAAGGAAGGCTTACTTGACATATTTATGGAGGCAGGGGCAATTGTAATGAACCCTAACTGCAGTGTATGCTGGGGAAGCTGCCAGGGTGTAATCGGCGAAGGTGAAGTTCTTATAAGCACCGGAACAAGAAATTTCAAGGGAAGAGCCGGACACAAGGATTCCTATGTATATCTTGCATCGGCAGCCACAGTTACTGCATCAGCCATTATGGGTGAAATTGCAACAGCAGATATGATAGATTAGATGGAAAGGAAGCAGACTATGAACGAAACATTTTCAGGAAAGGTTTGGATACTTGGTGATGACATTGATACAGACATCATTATTCCAACAGAATACCTTGCATTAAAAACAGTAAAGGACATGACACCATATGCCTTTTCTCCATTGAGACCTGAATTGGCAGCACAGATAAAACCGGGAGACATAATTGTGGCAGGTAAAAACTTTGGATGCGGTTCTTCAAGGGAACAGGCTCCTGAGATAATTAAAGCTCTTGGAATCAAATGTATTATTGCAAAATCCTTTGCCAGAATTTTCTTCAGAAATTCAATTAACAACGGATTACTTCTTATAGAAAACAGCAGACTCTATGATGATGTGAAAGAGGGCGACACCATTGATGTTGAGGTAAATTCTCACGTCACACATAACGGAAACTCTTATGAAATCACCTCTCTTCCGGAAAATCTCGTTGAGATTCTTGAAGCAGGCGGATTGGTAAAAGCAATGCGTAAGCGCAATGGATTAGATTAGAAAAGGAGACTGGTTATGGGACATACTATAATAGAGAAAATTATTGGCAGAAATATTGGAAAAGAAGTTAAGCCAGGTGACATTGTTACGGTAAATGTTGACAGGGTTATGATTCACGATATTTTTATTCCTTTTGTTGCAGATAAATTTGAGGAAATGGGATTTAAAGAGGTTTGGGACCAGGACAAAATCGTTTTGATTTACGACCACCTTGTGCCGGCAAGCCAGATTGATGACACAAGACATTTTAAGAGAGGATATGAATTTGTTGAGAAATATGGTCTCAAAAATGTACACTCTTCAGATGGAATATGCCATCAGCTCATGACAGAGGCTGGATACGTAAAGCCGGGAAACATTGCCTTTGGTACAGACAGTCACACAACAACTTACGGATGTGTAGGTGCATTTTCTTCAGGAATTGGTTACACTGAAATGGCAGGAATCCTTGGAACAGGACAGCTCTGGGTAAAGGTTCCTGAGACAATTAAGGTTACAATTAATGGTGAATTGCCGGAAAATGTAACATCGAAGGACATTATTTTAAGACTTATTGGTGATTTGGGTGCCGATGGTGCTACTTATCAGGCATTGGAATTTGCAGGTACTACGGTGGAAAACATGTCTGTTGCCAGCAGAATGACTATTTCAAATATGGCTATTGAAGCTGGTGCAAAGTGTGCATTGTTCACACCGGATGAAAAGACGGCAGAGTATTGTCAGGTTGAACTCACTGAAGAATTAAAGAATCTTTTGGGTGATGATGATGCCGTTTATACAAGGGAAATAACATATCAGGCAGAGGATTTGGTTCCTGTCCTTGCATGTCCGTCACAGGTGGACAACATTAAGCCTGTTAAGGAACTTTTGGGAACAACAATTGACCAGGTATTCATTGGCTCATGTACTAATGGGCGTCTTGAGGACCTTCAGAGAGCGGCAAAGGTGTTAAAGGGAAATAAGGTTGCACCATTTGTGAAGCTTATTGTGACACCTGCAAGCCGCAAGATTTACAGAGAAGCTCTTGCAGACGGAACTCTGGATATTTTAGTCGATGCAGGGGCCATTGTTACTCATCCGGGATGCGGACTGTGTTGTGGCAGAACCGGTGGAATCCTGACAGACGGGGAGAGAGTTGTGGCAACAAACAACAGAAATTTCCTTGGAAGAATGGGAACCTCAAAGGTGGAAATTTTCCTGGCATCGCCTGCAACAGCAGCAGCATGTGCCATAGCAGGAAAAATTGTGGAAGCGTAATATCGGAAAGTGAATGCAGACATTACAAAAATATAAATATTAAAATAGTTGGAACTGTCGCACTAACGATTTGGACTGTGCCTTGAAAATCGTTTGTGCGGCAGTCTCGATTTTGAAGCATTAAAGAAATGTAGAAATGAGGTAAATATGATTATAATAGCCGGGTTGGGTAATCCAACGGATAAATATAGAAAGACAAGACATAACATTGGTTTTGATACCATTGACAGACTGGCTGAGATTCATGATATTTCCATGGACACATATAAATATAAGGCCTTGTGTGGAAAGGGAATGATAGGTGGAGAAAAGGTTCTTCTCATGAAACCACTGACATATATGAATAACAGTGGAGAAGCCATAAGAGAGGCAATGGATTTTTTTAAAATCAATCCTGAGGAGGACATGATTATTATTTATGATGATATCACTCTGGCAGAGGGAAAGTTAAGGATTCGTGGAAAAGGAAGTGCAGGAGGACACAATGGAATAAAAAGCGTTATAGCTCATACAGGCACAGAAAAATTTAAGCGAATCAGGGTTGGAATCGGAGAGAAACCGGAGAGGATGGATTTGGCAGATTATGTTCTGGGAAGATTTTCGCCGGAAATGAGAAAGCTGGTGGATGAGGGAATAGATAAGGCTGCGGAGGCAGTAAATATTATGATTTCCCAGGATATTAATGCGGCAATGAATAAATTTAATTAACAGATACAATTATTTTATATATAATTATCAGTATCTGTTCAGAGCCAACCTCCAAAATGCTTTGCATTTCGTCGGTGTGGCGTATCCGCCAAATAAAATTTCAAAAACAGTCTTAAAAATGCAAGCATTTTACACCTGTTTTATGAAATTTTGCTTG